>NZ_JBXWNK010000003.1:0-397309 GCF_059610325.1 Ruegeria sp. YTSA064 | reverse complement strand
AAGCAAGAACGAAGTAGATCAAGCTTGATCTGAACGCGGAATTTGCGCCCATTGTGCTCAAGTTCGGTTTTGTCCGCTTCGCGGTTGTTCAGATGCACTGCCGCGAACGTCTGCTTCGAGTTTAGAGCTGACTTCGGCGAAGTCCGCGGCATCGGTCGTCAATTGCGGATCAAAGGCATTCTCTTCAGCTGCAAAGCCAACTGATCAATTGAGTGAAAGCTGACACTTGATTTGCCGGAGATCCATGTTCAGCTCTGTCCCGGAATGACAGAAACCATGCTTTCAATCCTCCACGGAGGGTGTCCAAATACTCCGTATTAGAAATTGGCCCTCAATAAGAATAAACTGAGCGCTAGTGCCGATCTCCACCCTGGGCAAGGGCTCAAGTTAGGGCGATGAACGGCCTCGATGCCATGCTGGTTCAACAGTCCGGTTCGTCCGAATGTGAGAAATTGGTGCGCGCGGCAGCGAAGGTGAAGTTTGCGTCCGGCGACAATTTTCCATCGGTAGAACCAGACAGAATGGATATACCTAAGTGTACCCCGCCTCAAAGAAGCTTGAGATCATCCGCACGGTCGAGGCACCGCACCTGCCAACCCGGCAAACCCTGAAGATGCTCGGCATCCCCAGCAGCACATACTACGACTGGTATGCCCGCTGGAGCGATGGTGGTGTCGATGCCCTGGCTGATCGTTCGCCACGGCCCAAGTCAGTGTGGAACCGCATCCCGGACAAGGTACGCGAGGATGTTGTCGATTTTGCCCTTGAGCATGAAGACCTGACGCCGCGCGAACTGGCGGTCAAATACACCGACGAGAAGCGGTACTTCGTCTCGGAAGCATCCGTTTATCGCATTCTCAGCGCCGAGGATTTGATCACGGCACCGGCCCAACGAAACTGTGGCCGTCAAACACTTGCGGCGGCCAGTCGAGCGCCACACCAGTGGCTTCCGCGATCCCGATATGCCAGTTGCGCGAAGCCTGATCGAGCCACATTGTTCCCGCAGCATCGGACGCATCGGTTGCCAGTTCACCATGCAGGCGTGGACCGATGTAGTCTTTGGGCAGCAGGATATGGGCAAGCTGGGCATAGTGACCGGGTTCATTCTGTTTCAGCCAAGAAATTTTGGGGGCAGTAAAACCGGGCAACGGAAGGACACCCGCAATATGACCAATCTGCGGCAGGGCTACGCGTAGTTCATCGCATTCGATTGCGGCCCTGCTGTCATTCCAGAGGATTGCCGGGCGGATTGGGCACAGCGTACGATCCAGCAAAACGGCCCCGTGATCTGTCCGGACAAACCGACGGCCTTCGCCTCTGACAGTGGGATTTGCTCTGCAAGCTGCTTCAATGCGTCGCGCGTCGCCTGCCACCAAAGGTCTGGGTGCTGCTCTGACCAACCGGGTTGCGGCGAGGACGTCTCGATCCCTGCAGAAGATATCGCAAGAATACGATCAGTATCCGCGCAGACAATCTTGACCGCCGACGTTCCGATATCAATCCCGAGATACATTTTTACCCCTCGACCTGCACAAACGTCCGGAACTTGTCTTACTCTTGATTTTTTATCGCGCGTAAAGAATATGTAAAAATAGGATAAGATCAAGACGGCTATGATCCGCAGGCAGACTGGCATGACTAAGATTAAGAATATGGAAGAGTTTGCGGCCCTCAGCGGCATCTCGCGGCCTACGGTATCCAAATACTTCCACGATCCCGACAGCGTTCGCCCAACGACAAGGGCGCGTATCGAAGAGGCGCTCGAACGGTTTGACTATCGCCCGAATATCTATGCTGTAAACCAGAACCGGAAGTTGACCAAGAATATCGGCATCGTCGTGCCCTATCTGGCCGATCCGTTCTTTGCCGAAATCGCGCGCTATCTGGAGCAAAGCTGTATTGCGGCAGGCTATCGCCCTTCCCTTTTTAGCGCCCACGGAGAACAAAAGCTGGAAAACGAAATTCTGGATGGGCTGCAATCCATGAAGCCCGCCGGGGTTTTGTTGGCACCCCTGGGTCGGATTTCAGACCGATCGGCGATTGAGAAGTTCTGCGTCAATGTACCGACTGTTCTGTTTGACAGTAACCTTGATGGGCTGGGTGCCGCGTTTATCGGATCGGACAATTTCAGCTTTGTGTCTCAGACAGTTGAATACATGACCCGGACGGGCGAGCCTCCATCATTCTTTGAAATGCGCACACCTGCGAACCCAAACGCCAACAAACGAAGGAAGGCCTATGTCGCCATGATGGAGCGCCTCGGGTTCGAGCCGCATATCATCAAAGTCGACGGGAAAGGATGGGCTTTCGAAGAGATTGGGCACAGAGGCGCGCTGAAAGTTCTTGAAGAGCGTGAATTGAAAACGAACTCCGTTCTGTGCAGCAATGACCGGCTGGCTATTGGCTTTCTTGCGGCCTGCTATGAACAGGGGATTCGGGTCGGCCGGAAGGAGGGCTGCACGCTGCGCGTGGCCTCAAATGACGATCATCCGTTCGCAAAGTTTACGTGCCCTTCTCTGACGACAGCCGCACATGACTACGACAACGTAGCCAGCCGAAGCGTCGAAACTTTATTCGAACTTATTGAAAACGGTGGAAAATTTGAATCACGAACTGAGACACTTTTCCCCGCTCGACTTGTTTTAAGGGACTCTGCGTAAATCAAAATTTTAACGCGCGTAAAGTTTTTATTGACTGCGCGACAACTTTCACTCTACGCTCCCTGCACGACATCCAAGCTCAGGGAGGACAGGGATGTATCTGAAACACGCACTTCGTGCGGCGACTGCATTGACATTCGTCGCCACGGCAGCAGCCCACGCGCAATCCATCACCATAGCGACCGTGAACAACGGCGATATGATCCGGATGCAGGGCTATACCGACAAATTCACCGAGGCGACCGGCATTGACGTCGAATGGGTGACGTTAGAAGAAAACGTGCTGCGTCAGCGCGTAACGACCGACATCACGACCAAGGGCGGTACGTTCGACATCATGACAATCGGCATGTATGAAACGCCGATCTGGGGCGCAAATGGCTGGCTGGTGCCGCTGGATGGCCTGTCCGAAGAATACGACGTTGGTGACATTCTGCCAGCGATGGCAGGTGGGTTGAGCCATGACGAAACGCTTTTCGCGGCGCCGTTTTATGGTGAAAGCTCGATGATCATGTACCGCACTGACCTTATGGAAAAGGCGGGCATGGAAATGCCTGATGCGCCGACCTGGCAGTTCATCAAAGAGGCCGCCGCCGCGATGACCGACCGCGACGCCGAGATCAACGGCATCTGCCTTCGCGGCAAGGCTGGTTGGGGTGAAGGCGGAGCCTTTATCACTGCGATGTCCAATTCATTCGGTGCCCGCTGGTTCGACGAAGAATGGAAGCCTCAGTTCGATCAGCCCGAGTGGGCAGATACACTGAATTTCTACGTTGAAATGATGAACGAGTCCGGTCCTGCCGGCTATGCCACCAATGGGTTTAACGAAAACCTGTCGCTGTTCCAGCAGGGCAAATGCGGCATGTGGATCGACGCGACAGTTGCGGCGTCTTTCGTGACCAACCCTGACGACTCTACGGTCGCGGATCACGTAGGATTTGCGCTGGCACCTGACACAGGATTGGGCAAGCGGTCCAACTGGCTTTGGGCGTGGGCACTGGCTATTCCTGCTGGCACACAGCAAGAAGATGCTGCCAAGCAATTCATCGAATGGGCGACCTCAAAGGACTACATTGAGCTAGTGGCCGAAAGCGAAGGATGGGCAAACGTTCCCCCGGGTGCGCGTACGTCTCTGTACGAGAATCCGGAATACCAAAAGGTTCCGTTCGCCAAGATGACACTGGACTCAATCCTGTCAGCTGATCCGAACAGCCCGACGGTGAAACCCGTCCCGTACGTTGGCATCCAGTTCGCCGCAATCCCGGAATTCGCAGGCATCGCCACACAGGTGAGCCAGGAGTTCTCGGCAGTCTATGCCGGACAGCAATCCGTGGATGAAGCGCTGGCCAAAGCGCAGGCCTTCACCGCAGAAGAAATGGAAGCCGCAGGTTACTGAGGCATCCCTCCCCGCGGGCGGGCAGAGTTCTGCCCCCCGCTCCGCCCTTCCACAACTCGCGTTTTTCTCGCAGGCTGGGTTACGCCTGAACAGAGAGGGTTTGCGTTATGGCTACTCAACATTCCCGATCCGTTGCTCGCCTGATGATGGCACCTGCAGTGGTCCTGCTACTTGGCTGGATGCTCGTGCCGCTGACGATGACGCTGTATTTTTCCTTCAAGAAATACCTACCGCTGCGCGGTGGGGATCTGGGCTGGGTCGGGTTCGACAACTATGTCCGGTTCGTCTCGTCCAGCTCCTTCTGGCCCGCTGTGCAGGCGACGCTGGTGATCGTAGGCGGTGTGCTGGTGATCACAGTGGTGCTGGGCATCCTTCTGGCGATGCTGCTGGACCAGCCCATGTGGGGTCAGGGTGTTGTCCGCATCCTCGTGATCGCACCCTTCTTCGTCATGCCGACGGTTTCTGCGCTGGTCTGGAAGAATATGTTCATGGATCCAGTCAATGGCTTGCTGGCCCATCTGTGGCGCTTTTTCGGGGCCGAGCCAATCTCATGGCTCTCCGAGGCGTCGATGACGTCGATCATCATGATCGTCTCATGGCAGTGGCTGCCCTTCGCGACGCTGATCCTGCTGACCGCAATTCAGTCGCTGGACAGTGAGCAGCTGGAAGCAGCCGAAATGGATGGTGCCCCGGTGCTGAAGCGGTTCTATCACATAGTCCTGCCGCACCTCAGCCGCGCGATAACCATCGTGATCCTGATCCAGACGATCTTTCTTCTGTCGATCTTCGCCGAGATCTTCGTGACCACCGGCGGCGCGTTCGGCACCCGCACCCTCACCTACCTAATCTTCCAGCGCGTGCTGGAAAGCCAGAATGTCGGCCTTGGATCTGCCGGAGGTGTCTACGCCATCATCCTTGCCAATATCGTTGCGATCTTCCTGATGCGCATCGTCGGCAAAAACCTGGACGCGTGAGGAGGAACGACCATGGCCCGCGCCGTCACATCCCGTCGTAAATCGCTGAACACCGCCCTTGCCTGGGCCGTTGGTCTGCTGATCTTTTTCCCGATCCTTTGGACGATCCTGACCAGCTTCAAGACCGAAGCGCAGGCCATCGCAAGCCCGCCCCTATTCTTGAATTTCGACTGGACGCTTGAGAACTACGCCATTGTGCAGGAACGGTCGGACTACATGCGGTTCCTTTGGAACTCGGTCATCATCGCAGGCGGCTCGACCATACTGGGTGTGATCATAGCGGTGCCTGCTGCGTGGGCGATGGCGTTTGTGCCATCCAAACGCACCAAGGACATCCTGCTTTGGATGCTGTCCACTAAGATGCTGCCCGCGGTCGGCGTTTTGTATCCGATCTACCTGCTGTTCATACGTCTGGGCCTGCTGGACACGCGTGGCGGGCTGGTCGTCGTACTGATGCTGATCAACCTGCCGATCATCGTCTGGATGCTTTACACCTATTTCCGCGAAATCCCCGGTGAGATTCTGGAAGCCGCGCGGATGGACGGGGCAACACTGAAAGAGGAAATCCTCTATGTTCTGACGCCCATGGCCGTGCCCGGTATCGCCTCGACGGTCTTGCTGAACTTCATCCTAGCGTGGAATGAAGCGTTTTGGACGCTCAACCTCACCGCTGTCGATGCTGCCCCGCTGACGGCCTTTATCGCCAGCTACTCCAGCCCCGAAGGCTTGTTCTTTGCCAAGCTCAGCGCGGCCTCGACCATGGCGATTGCACCAATTTTGATCCTTGGCTGGTTCAGCCAGAAACAACTTGTCCGCGGCCTGACTTTCGGCGCTGTGAAATAAGGAAGACGACTTATGGGACGTATTCAACTCAAGTCAGTGACCAAAAGCTTCGGCGACGTTGAGGTCATTCCACCGCTGGACTTGACCATAGGAGACGGAGAATTCACCGTCTTCGTCGGCCCCTCGGGTTGCGGCAAGTCCACTCTGCTGCGGCTCATTGCAGGGCTGGAGGATATCACGTCGGGCTCCATCGACATTGATGGCGCGGATGCAACAGACGTGCCGCCCGCCAAACGTGGTCTGGCCATGGTGTTCCAGTCTTATGCTCTGTACCCGCATATGACGGTGCGCAAAAACATCGCCTTTCCCCTGCGCATGGCCAAGCTGGATCAGGCCGAAATCGACAAACGTGTTGAAGGTGCCGCGAGCGTCCTAAACCTGACCGATTATCTGGACCGGCGCCCGGGGCAATTGTCGGGCGGGCAGCGTCAGCGCGTTGCTATAGGCCGGGCTATCGTACGCGAACCCGCCGCGTTCCTGTTCGATGAACCTCTCTCGAACCTCGACGCAGCCTTGCGCGTTGGCATGCGGTTGGAGATCAGCGAACTTCACGAACGCCTGGCGACCACGATGATCTACGTGACCCACGATCAGGTTGAGGCGATGACAATGGCCGACAAGATCGTCGTTCTTCAGGCCGGTGTGATCGAACAGGTCGGCAGCCCGCTTGAGCTGTACCGGACGCCGCGCAACCTGTTTGTTGCAGGGTTCATCGGCTCGCCTAAAATGAACTTCATCGAAGGCCCCGAGGCGGCAAAGCACGGCGCTCAAACCATCGGCATCCGTCCTGAACACATCACCGTTTCCGAGACCGATGGTGAATGGTCAGGAGTGGTCAGCGTCTCTGAGCACCTTGGCTCGGACACCTTCTTTCACGTCCAAGAGACCGGCCTGGCTGAGACAATTACAGTCCGTGCAGATGGCGAAGTGGGCTTCCGCCACGGGGATCGCATTAATATGACACCGCGGGCTGACGTAATCCACCGGTTCGACGCGAAAGGCTTGCGGATCGAATGACACGCTTGGCTGGCAAAACCGCCCTGATCACCGGGGCTGCGCGAGGCATCGGATTGGCCTTTGCCAAAGCTTACGTCACCGAGGGCGCACGTGTTGCCATCGCAGACATCGACATCCAGCGCGCGAGAGACGCAGCTTCTGAAATCGGTGAGGCTGCTTTGGCTATCGAGATGGATGTGACCAACCAGCAGAGCATAGATGAGGCGGTGGCAAACACAGCTGCCCATTTCGGTCTCATTGATATCTTGATAAACAACGCAGCCATTTTCACCGCCGCACCAATCGTTGAGATCGAGCGCATGGACTATGACCGCGTTTTTGACATCAACGTTGCTGGCACCTTGTTCACCATGCAAGCCGTCGCGCGCCACATGATTGAAAAAGGGACCAGAGGCCGGATCATCAATATGGCGTCACAGGCCGGGCGAAGGGGTGAACCTTTGGTCGCTATCTACTGCGCCAGCAAGGCGGCAATCATTTCTCTGACTCAATCGGCGGGGCTGAACCTGATATCTCACGGTATCAACGTGAACGCGATTGCCCCCGGTGTCGTCGATGGCGAACACTGGGACGGCGTAGATGCGTTCTTCGCAAAACACGAAGGCAAACCCCCCGGCCAAAAGAAACGCGAAGTCGCCGCAACCGTCCCTTATGGTCGCATGGGCCGGGCAGATGACCTGACCGGGATGGCGGTATTCCTGGCTTCTGACGATGCCAATTACATCGTCGCACAAACCTACAATGTAGACGGCGGAAACTGGATGAGCTGATGGATCCTGCAGCGAATGCAAAAACTCCGGTGCGACTGCGACTCGACAGCCTTGCAGACCTGCCCGCTAACGTCAGGCACCCTGCCTATCAGCGGTCGGACCTGACGCCGGGCATCGTCCATATCGGGCTTGGTAATTTTCACCGTGCGCATCAAGCGTGGTACATTCACCAGTTAATGCAGCGAGGCCAAGCCCATGATTGGGCGATCATCGGGGCCGGCATGCGAAACTACGACGCGGAGATGAGAGAACGCCTGCTGGCACAGGACTGTCTGACCACGTTGATTGAACTAGACCCCACAAGGACATCCGCCGAGGTCATTGGTCCGATGGTTGACTATTTACCGATTGAGGCAGGTAATGTTGCTTTAATCCGGAAGATGGCCGACCCTGCCGTTCGTATTGTTTCTCTCACAGTTACCGAAGGCGGGTACTATCTGATCTCCAACACCGGTGCGCTTAACACCGATCACCAAGATATTCGCTACGATGCGGCAAACCCCAACCTGCCTCGAACGGCCTTTGGCTCCATAGTCGCGGCACTCAAAGAGCGCCGAGCAAATGGCCTCAAACCCTTCACCGCGCTAAGCTGCGACAACCTTCAGGGCAACGGCACAATCCTGCGAAACTGCGTAGTTGGCTTGGCTCGCATGTCTGATCCTGATCTGGCCAACTGGATTGATCAAAACAGCGCGTTTCCCAACTCGATGGTAGATTGCATCGTGCCAGCAACGACTGACGAGTTGGTATCGCAATGCCAAATCCTTGGCGTGGATGACCGCGCTCCTGTCTCGCACGAGAACTTTCGTCAATGGGTGATCGAGGATGAATTCTGCGCCGGGCGACCACCCCTCGAGCAGGTCGGGGTAACGCTGACCCAGAATGTTCACAGCTATGAGTCAATGAAACTCCGCATTTTGAACGGAGGCCACCAACTTCTCGCAAACGTTGGGGAAATTTTGAATGTCCCGACGATTTCATCCTGCATGCAGGATCCGGACATCCTGGCATTCTTCAGAACGGTTCAGATCGAAGAGATTCTGCCTCATGTCGAAGCTGTCCCCGAAACGACAGCGAAAGAGTACCTTGAGTTAGTTGAGAGGCGATTTGCAAACACAGCGATTCATGACACAACGCGCAGGGTCGCGTTCGACGGATCGGCGCGGCATCCGGGATTTCTGCTGCCATCGCTACGTGATGCACTTGCATCGGGCTCTTCAGTAATCGGGCTTGCGCTGGCCGAAGCATTCTGGTGCCGGATGTGTGCGGGGGTTCGTGAAGACGGTTCCGAAATCGCCCCGAATGATCCCCTTTGGGAAAATCTATGTGAAACCGCGTTGGCTGCCAGAACCGATCCAGGACTGTGGCTCGAACAAAGTCTGTACAGCGGTGACTTTGACCGCGGCACACAATTTTCCAACGCCTTTGCCTCGTGGCTAACCAAGATCTGGCAGCGTGGTAGCCGAGCAGTATTAGCTGAGTATGTCGCGACCAATTCATTGTCGCACTAACTTCGCGTTACTTCGATCAATGGGTCGCGGACACACATTGTTGTTTTAGGATGGAACCGCAGTGTCCGCTTCAGACACTCGGCCTTTGAAAAATACTGTTACAGCCACAGCCTGCTTCCCTCCGATCCCGCAAAACATCGAATGACCGACAAGGCACCAAATACCAAAGTGATCAAAAGCAGAAATGTGCGACACAAAACTCGACTCAAACCGACTTACGAGCACTGCCAATTGAGCAAAATTCCTTTATATTGTTAAATTTCAATATGTTGACAATAGACCCTGCCACTCCAGCCACGAATGCACGAAAACCAATGAAACCTAGGGGCAAAATCTGTGCCTGACACGCAGTGTGTACCAGTCCTCAGCCACTGTAGATTAGAGTGCAACGCACCCCAATGCGCGAAAGCGCGCTGACACGTCCGGTCAATATCTAATCACAGCTCTGATCTTTGAATCCGTCGAGCGGCCGGTCGAAATGGCACCGGAGAGAGAAATCGTGCTCGTTCAGTCCAGCATGTGAGGACGCGGAGTTGAATTAGCAACTTGATGCGCCGCTGAGAACCGAGGTTTCAAGCACCAGACAAACTCAAATCTTAAGTCGCGATCACGCCAGGCGAATTGAATCTTACCTGACTGGGCCTAGCCCCATCCGACCGCGTGCAGTTAGCGACGCATCGATTGTCCGTTGTGGAACAGGTGCACCTTTTTCGGAGGGGCAGTGACGGATACGCTTTGCCCTCGCAGATTGCGCTGAACGCCCGGCAGTTTAGCGATCACTGCCTCTCGCCCCTCGGGCGCTGCAAAGTAAAGCAATGTAACCTCACCCAGAGCTTCGGTAAAATCCACAACACCTGAGTAGATCGCGTCGGCCTCAGTCATCTCCAGATCTTCGGGCCGAACGCCGATATTGACCTGTTTGCCTTCATCCGCTGCCTCTGTCGGGATGGATGAGACCGCAACACCGCCGTCGTCCAGTGTTACGGTCGTCGTCTCTCCGGTCGAGGTGATAGTACCCGGCAACAGGTTCATTGCGGGCGAGCCAATGAACTGCGCAACGAATTCATTGTCAGGCGTCTCATACAATTCCAGCGGAGTACCAACCTGAGCGATTCCTTTGTTGGCCAGAACGACGATGCGGCTGGCGAGCGTCATCGCCTCAACCTGATCGTGGGTGACGTAGATCATCGTGCTGTCAGGCATCGCTTCTTTCAGACGAGCGATCTCGATTCGCGTAGCTACGCGTAGGGCGGCATCCAAGTTCGAAAGCGGCTCGTCAAACAGATAGACTTTCGGATCGCGAACAATGGCACGACCGATGGCTACGCGCTGACGCTGACCGCCGGACAACGCTTTGGGCAGGCGATCTAGCAAGGGCTCAAGCTGCAAGATCTGCGCCGCACGCTCCACGGCGGCATCAACCTCGGCACTGGGCAACTTGGCGATCTTGAGCGCGAAGGCCATGTTTTCGCGCACCGTCATATGCGGATAAAGCGCATAGGACTGGAACACCATCGCGATGCCTCGCTGTGCGGGCGGTACGTCATTGACCACCTGCCCTTCGATCTCAAGCGTTCCGCCCGTGATCTTTTCAAGGCCCGCGATCATCCGCAGCAGAGTAGACTTGCCGCAACCTGATGGTCCGACGAAGACAATCAATTCGCCTTGCTCAATCTCGAGATCGATATGTTTCAGAACATCGACCGGGCCATAGGATTTGGCCACATCTGTAAGCTTGAGTTCCGACATGGTTTACCTCTTTTCCCGAGCCAATAGACAGAATTGTGCGGCGTTCAACATCAACGTGCCTTCCCCGCGAACGCCGCCCAACATCTCCCCGATTACTTTCCAGTCGCCTTCTGGCAGTGTCACGTCCACCGGATCGTCACCCAGATTGAAGGCGCAGAAAACCTGCTCTGATTCATCCTCGCGGGTGAAGGTCAAGACCGAACCTATTTGTGACATCCCTGTCTGCTTGCCGGACATCAGTGCCGAGTGCGCATGGCGCAAAGCAATCGCATGGCGGTAGTGGTGTAGCATCGACGCCGGGTCTTGTTCCAACCGGTCAACCGCCCGCTCAGCTTGAGTGGCACTGACCGGCAACCAGGGGCGACCCGCGCTGAACCCGGATTGTTCGTCCTGCGCGACCCAGACCATTGGTGTGCGACATCCGTCACGGCCTTTGAATTCAGGCCAGAATTCGATGCCATAGGGGTCTTGCAAATCCTCAAACGCAACATCCGCCTCGGGAAGACCCAGTTCCTCTCCCTGATACAGGCAGGCCGAGCCACGCAGGCACATCATGAGAACAGCGTGCTGCCGGACAGCTGCATCGTCCAAACCCCAACGCGAAGCATGGCGTTGCACGTCGTGGTTCGAGAAGGCCCAACAGGGCCATGCATCACCTGCCTTGTCCTCAAGCTGGTCAAAAACCTGCTTTGCGTAAGCTGCCGTCAAAGCCCGCTT
Organism: Ruegeria sp. YTSA064; assembly: GCF_059610325.1. Lineage (NCBI taxonomy): Bacteria > Pseudomonadati > Pseudomonadota > Alphaproteobacteria > Rhodobacterales > Roseobacteraceae > Ruegeria > Ruegeria sp. YTSA064. The sequence goes on along the minus strand of NZ_JBXWNK010000003.1, from coordinate 385,672 downwards.
TTCAAGGAATTCGAAGGCATAGCACATGTGCATCCGCTTATCACCACTGGTGTATTCCCCCATGATCTCCAACCCGCGCTGTGCGTCACCGACCTCACCCAGACAGGCGCGGCCTTCATATTCGTCAGTCAGGGCGCGCAGCCGTTCTAGGAAGGCGATATTCTCGGGCTGGCTTTTGGAATAGAGGTGGTCCTGATGGTTATACGGGTTCACCATCGGGGCAATTGACGCGTTGCGTTGATCCATCGGCAGGCCGGGATTGTCGCGCAGCTGGGCATCGTGGAAATAGAAGTTGATCGTGTCCAGACGAAACCCATCGACTCCCAAATCCAACCAGAACCGAGCGACATCCAGCAGGGCATCCTGAACATCCTTGCAATGGAAGTTCAGATCGGGCTGTGACGTGAGGAAGTTGTGCAGATAATACTGCAACCGCCGGGCATCCCACTGCCACGCCGAGCCACCAAAGATCGAAAGCCAGTTATTCGGAGGTGTCCCGTCCGGCTTGGGATCAGCCCAGACATACCAATCGGATTTCGGATTCTCTCGGCTTGCGCGGCTTTCTTTGAACCATGGGTGTTGATCCGACGTATGCGAAAGCACGAGGTCGATCATCACCTTCAGCCCATGCGCATGAGCCTGATCCAAAAGTTCTTTGAAATCCGCCATGGTGCCGAACATCGGATCGACATCGCGGTAGTCGCTGACGTCATAACCGAAATCCTTCATCGGAGATTTGAAGAACGGCGATATCCAGATCGCATCAACCCCCAGCGAGGCGATATAGCCAAGCCGCTGTGTGATGCCCTTGAGGTCTCCGATCCCGTCGCCATTGCTGTCCTGAAAGCTGCGCGGATAGATCTGATAGATTACCCCGCCCCGCCACCAGTCTGACGCCGCTTTGGTTGCTTCAAATGCTGTCGCGTTAGTCTGCACGTTCATCACACGCCCTTATTTTACGGAACCGGCCAGCAAGCCGCGAACCAGATATTTCTGCATTGCAAAGAAGACTGCCAACGGCACCGCGATTGAGACAAACGCCGCCGTGGCCAGGATTTCCCAGTTACCACCCCGCGTGCCCAAGAGCTCGACGATGCGGTTGGTCATCACCGTTGTCTGGCCGCTGGCATCGATCAGGAACACTTTAGCGACCAGCAGATCGTTCCATGTCCACAGGAACTGGAAGATCGCAAAGGATGCCAGTGCCGGGAAGCTGAGCGGCAGGATAAGCTTGGTGAATATCTGAAACTCAGTCGCACCATCGACCCGCGCGTTCTCGATCAGATCACGCGGCAGCCCGGCCATGTAGTTCCGCAACAGATAGATCGCCAGCGGCATCCCGAACCCGGTATGGGCCATCCAGACACCCAGATATCCTTTGCCTATGCCGATATTGAGATGCAGCTTCAGCAAAGGGATCAGTGCCAATTGCAATGGCACCACCAACAGGCCAACCACCGCAGCAATCAGAAGCGCCCGCCCAGGGAAATCCATCCAGGCCAGCGCATAGGCCGCAAAAGCCGCAACAAGGATCGGGATGATCGTCGCCGGGATCGTCACCGTCAGAGTATTAAAGAAGGCCTTGCCCATACTGTCTGAACTATTTGCGTTGAACAGAACATGGGCATAGTTCTCGAAGGTGAATTCTGGTGGCAGAGTTGTGGTCACAAAGACCCGGGGGCCGCGCTTACCCGAAAATTCTTCGGTGTTTTCCATGCGATAGTCGCCATTGGCCTGAACCGTGATCGTCCCGCCGCGACGCAGCTCGGCTTTTTCACCCGGAGCAAAGGCATCAATCGCGCGCGAATTCACACCCCATCGCGAAATGTCCGAGGCCCGTTCACCATCGAAGATATTGCCTTCGATCACATAGAGACCATCCTGCAAAACTTGCGTTTCAGGTGCAGCAGCACGCAGAGTCAGGTTTTGTTCAGACGGGAACAGTGCCCGCCACCAACCGCTACTGGCAATTTGATCCCCTGTTCTGAAGGACGAAATCAACAAACCCAGCGTAGGGAATACCCAAAGTACGACCAGCAATACAACCGAGGCGTGTACAACCCATCTAAGGGCTGGGCGGGTTCCTGCAATATCGCTCATATCCCCAACCTCCTACTGCATTTCTTTGCGCGCATTGCGCACGTTCCAGATCAGGATCGGTGTCACCAGCAACATGATCACCATGGCGGATGCCGACCCCACGCCCCAGTCATTGGCGCGGAACATCTTGTCGTACATGTAATTGGCCAGAACCTGCGTCTCCCACTGGCCATTGGTCATGGCAAAGACGATGTCAAAGACCTTGAGCACAACGATTGTAATGGTGGTCCAAACCACCATGATCGTGGTCTTGATCTGTGGCACTTTGATCTTAAAGAAAATCTGAAACGGGTTGGCCCCGTCCAAAATGGCGGCCTCAATGGTCTCTTCCGGGATACCGCGCAAGGCAGCAGACAAGATGACCATGGCAAAGCCGGTTTGAATCCAGACCAGCACAATCATCAGGAAAAAATTGTTCCAGAATGGAAGCGTCAGCCAAGTATGCGTCTCGGTTCCACCAAAGAAGATATAGATCGCGTTCAGAACGCCGATCTGATCCTGATCGGGTGGGCGCGCGTCATAGACCAATTTCCAGATCACCGAGGCACCCACGAAGGAAATCGCCATCGGCATAAAGATCAGCGACTTAGCGACATTGCCCCAACGAATGCGATCCGTGAGCTGCGCGACTAACAGGCCAAAGCCAGTGGACATCGCAGGCACAACAATCAGCCAAAGCATGTTGTTGCGCATTGCCTCCCAGAATTTGGGCTCGGCGAGCATTTGGGAGTAGTTATCGAAACCCGCCCATTCGTATCCGCCACCGGCTACGCGATCGGTCAGCGAAAGGCGCAGTGTTTCGAACACCGGATAGGCAAGATAGACCCCAAGCGCGAGGATCGCGGGAAGCAGGAACAACCAGGGCCGGATCATGTTCGCGCAGTTGATATTACGCCCCGCATTAGGACCACGCGCAGGAAACAGGACCTTATCCAAGAACTGGTTGGACAGATAGAAATAGCCCACGCATCCCGACACACCGATTACGATTGTTAGCAGGCCCTGAATTGCCGGATTCATGGCGTCCTCTCCCTTGCTAGGGTTCCGGGCAACCTGAATGATAGGTTGCCCAAAGGTTCAGTGGTTTACTTGAGTGCGTCCCAGGACGACTGGATTTCGCTGGTGACATCTTCGGCAGATTTACCTCCGGTGTAGTCGACCATCCCGGTCCAGAATGTACCCGCACCCACGGCGCCCGGCATCAGGTCAGATCCATCAAAGCGGAAGGTCGTCGCACCCAACAGAATGTCACCCAGACCACGCAGAGTATCGTCCTTGTAGGCTTCGGTGTTCACGCCTTTATGCGGGGTCAGGAAACCGGTTTGCGCCATCATCACCTCATGCGCGATTGGCTGCTTCAGGAACTCCATGAACGCGCTAGTCGCATCCGAGGGATCACTGACGGCCATCAGCGTACCACCGCCTAGAACCGGGTTACCCAAGTCTTTGTCGGCGAAAGACGGCATGTAGAAGAAGTCTGCATCGAGACCGAACTCAACATCTTCGGGGAAAAAGGCCGGAACGAACGAGGCCTGACGGTGCATGTAGCATTGCGGCGGCGATGAGAACATGCCTTTGGGGCTGTCGCGGAAGTCAGTCGAGGCCACGGCCCCTGCCCCACCAGAAACCTTCGCGTCATCGCGTGCAAACCAGCCAAATTCTTCGATTGCGGCGATCACGCGTGGATCATCAAACGGTATCTCATTTGTCACCCACTGGTCATAAACTTCAGGTGGCTGCGTGCGCAGCATCATGTCTTCCACCCAGTCAGTCGCTGGCCAGCCCGTGGCGGCACCCGATCCTAGACCAATGCACCAAGGTGTCTCACCGTCAGCGACGATCTGTTCGGTCAGTGCTTTCAGTTCCTCCATGGTCGTTGGTACTTCGTACCCGGCATCCTCGAAATTCTCCGGGTTGTACCAAACCAGAGACTTGACGTTCACGTTGTAGAAGAAGCCGTACATCTGGTCATTGCCATCGGCATCTTTATAGGTGCCCAGGTCAACCCATGAATTTCCGGCCGCATAGTTGTCGCCAACCCAACTGGCCATGTCTTCACCCAAAGGCGTTAGTTGTCCTTTGGAGGCCATGATCGCCGCCAGTCCGGGCTGAGGGAATACGGCGATGTTCGGGGCGGAACCCGCTTCGGCATCGATAACGATCTGCTGCTCGAAACTGTCAGAGCCAGTGTAGATCACATCCGCGCCGGTCGCCGCCTCGAAATAGGCAGTCATGTTGTTGAAATAACCATCTTCCGGTGTCAACCAAGGACCAGCGATAGTGACGGTCTGACCGCTCAGATCAGGCGCACTTTCAGCCCAGGCTTTATAGCTATCCCAGTTGAACGGCCCTTCACCAGGTGTGAAGGCCAAGTCTTCGGCACACGCGGTCCCTGCCAGCAGAGCGGTCACTGCCGCACCTGCATAAAGCGAGCGTTTCATGAATTTTCCTCCCAGACTTTACGGCGCAAACAAGATTCGTTTTCAAAGCGCTTTGGATAGATCACTTTATCCGCTAACATTCCGAGTCTGTCAACATCTCGCAAATAGTTGCCGTAATATTGAGTTATTAGGCTCAAATATCAAAACGGGTTGACGGAACCTGAAATTCCAAACAAAACAATAGGACCGCAACTTGAAAGCGCTTTGAATGCTATGAACCTAAAGAAACTCTCAGAGATTCTTGGTCTTTCACAGACAACCGTCAGCCGAGCGCTGAACGGTTATCCCGAAGTGAATGAGGAAACGCGTATCCGGGTTCAGGCTGCCGCTACTAAACACGGATACCGCCCAAATAGCCGCGCCAAAGGACTGGCGACAGGGCGATCCATGGTAATTGGGCACGTGATCCCGTTCTCTTCTCAGCACGAGATGGTCAATCCGATATTTGGTGATTTTGTTGCAGGTGCTGCGCGCACTTACGCACAGAATAACTATGATATGATGTTCACGCACGCGCCTGACACCTCAGTCGAAGACTCCTATCGAAGCCTGTTCAACCGAGGGGTCGTGGACGGCGTCGTGCTTCAAGGCCCCAAAGTCAACGAGCCGCGGATATCCGCCCTGTCGCAAATGGGGGTGCCGTTCATTGTACATGGTCGTTCTACGGGTGCCGACGTTCCTTACGACTGGATCGACGTGAACAATCAGCGCTCATTCGAGAGGGCGACACAATTTTTGATCGATCTCGGCCACCGGCGCATTGCACTGATCAACGGGCTGGAAGAGATGGACTTTGCTCAGCGCCGTCGGAATGGATACGTCTCAGCATTGAAACACTCGGGAATTGAGATTGCACCGGAGCTGTTGCGCAGCGCCGAGATGACAGAAATTTACGGGCATCAAACCGCCTGCGACATGCTGGATCTGGGCGATCCGCCGACGGCCATTCTGGCCTCGTCAATCATCTCAGCCGTTGGTGTCCGGAGGGCCCTGGAAAATCGCGGCCTGAAGATGGGGCGGGATATTTCAGTCATCGCGCACGATGACGAACTGTCCTACATGCGCAACGGCATAGATGTACCGATATTCACCGCCACGCGGTCCTCGGTCAGACATGCCGGAGAGTTGGCTGCTGAAATGCTGATTGGACGGATCAACGCCCCCAACGACCCACCCAAAACACGCCTGTTAGAGGCCGAGCTTGTTGTTGGCAGCTCAACCGGTCCAGCTCCACAAAGGATGTGAAATGAAACACAAACGCTCGGATTTTCCGGTAGATTTTCAGTTTGGCGTTGCAACGTCGGCCTACCAGATTGAGGGTCATGCTCAGGGTGGCGCAGGAAAGACCCATTGGGACAGTTTTGCGGCCACTCCGGGAAACGTCGTAAACGCTGAAAACGGCGATTTGGCCTGCGACCACTACAATCGATATGAACAGGATTTGGATCTGATCCAGGACGCTGGGTTCGACTGCTATCGTTTCTCGACCAGCTGGGCTCGAATCTTGCCCGAGGGACGCGGGCCAGCCAATCAACAAGGCCTTGATTTCTATGATCGTTTAGTTGACGCCCTACTTGAACGCGGCATCAAACCCTGCGCAACGCTGTATCACTGGGAACTCCCCTCGCCGCTTGCTGACTTAGGCGGCTGGCGAAACCGAGATATCGCGAATTGGTTCGCTGATTTTACAGAAATCATCATGGGCCGTATCGGCGATCGCATGTTCAGCGTGGCATCCATCAACGAGCCCTGGTGCGTAAGCTGGCTCAGTCATTTCGAGGGCCAACATGCCCCTGGCTTGCGTGATATCCGCGCCACTGCCCGTGCCATGCATCATGTCTTGCTTGCCCATGGTCGCGCAATCGAGGTTATGCGTGGATTGGGTATGTCCAATCTGGGTGCGGTGTTCAATCTGGAATGGTCGGAACCCGCCGATGATAGCACCGAAGCACAATCTGCGGCGGCGCTATATGACGGGATCTACAACCGGTTCTTCTTGAGCGGGGTCTTTAACAAATCTTACCCCGAGAATGTTCTGGAGGGTTTATCACCGCACTTACCCAAGGGTTGGCAGGACGATTTTGAGACCATCGGCAGTCCGGTCGATTGGTGCGGGCTGAATTTCTATACGCGCAAGCTGATTACACACTCTGACTCGGCCTGGCCCGCTTTAAAAGAGGTTCCAGGCCCGCTGCCCAAAACGCAGATGGGGTGGGAAATTGATCCTTCGGCGCTTTCGCGATTTTTGATCCGAACTGCACGCGATTACACGGGCGATCTATCGATATATGTCACTGAAAACGGTATGGCGAGCGTTGAGCGCCAACAGGATGAGGATCGAATTGATTATCTGGATCAACATCTGGCTGAAGTGCGTCGGGCTTTGGATCACGGTGTGCCGATCAAAGGATATTTTGTCTGGTCGTTACTGGACAATTACGAATGGGCGCTGGGGTATGAAAAACGCTTTGGACTGGTCGATGTAGATTTCAAAACGTTGGAGCGAACACCCAAAGCATCATATTTTGCCTTGAAAAACGCGTTGACGCAAAACTAACGCACACTAGTCCTGCAGGGTCAGCACCGGCTGATCGCGATACACCGTATAGCTGAAGGCGCCTTCGACCGAAATCAAACTGATGTCCAGTTTCTGAGCGTCGGGAAATAATTCAAAATAGGTGAACCGGATCGACGTCACCAAATCTATTTCCTCGCATTCCAACACATAGTCCGCTTGAAATTCGGCGTGTTCTCTGGTGTGATTTTCGGTTTTGTCATCCACTTGCCCAAAACCAACCCCAACAAGAGCCACATTCGCAGACGCGGTTTCGCATCCAGCTTCTGATGGCAAATTGAACAACCTCAACGGTTCTGAGAAATCCGATATCGCGGCCGCAACTTCTGCCCGTTCTTCGTCGTTTTCTGCTGAGTGCTCAAAGCCCACAACATCCATGCCCGGGGCCGCAAGAATCACGGCGAACTCATTACTATCCATTGATATTGCCACTCGCCCAACACCGTGGGTATGCGCTTCGACCGCAGCCAACTTTTGAGCCATTGGTATGGTTGGCAAGAGCATTAACAGTACTGCCGCGCATTTCATCTCAAACACCATTAAACAAACAAATCTCGTATTATTTTAGTCTAATTACCCTCCTGCGCAATTGGCTTACATGCATTTCAACCCCACCAGATATGGGGAGGCAAATTCAGACTTTATATCTGACAATAAAAGTCAGGTTGACTTTGTTGACTGATTAACTCAGATATTTCCACGTCCACCCCGTACCTGTGCGGGAACCGAACCCGTTGAGAAGGAATGAATTCCAAATGACCAAATTATTCACTGCGATCAGCGCCCTTACGTTGAGCATCGCAGGTGCAGCTGTCGCCGACGCCCCGTCTAAAGCAGATATTCTGAGCACCTATGCCAACATCGCGGAAGCCAAGTTTGACGACAGCCTGATTGCCGCGAAGAAGCTGCAAGCTGCCGTCAACGCTCTGATCGCTGACCCGTCTGATGCCACGCTGAACGCCGCCCGCGCCGCATGGGTCGCCGCGCGCGTGCCTTATCAGCAGACCGAGGTTTATCGCTTTGGCAACGCTATCGTCGACGACTGGGAAGGCAAACTGAATGCCTGGCCATTGGACGAAGGCCTGATCGACTATGTGGACGCGTCGTACGGAGGCCCGAGCGATGAGAACGAGTTCGCCGTGCTGAACGTCATCGCCAACCCCAGCTTTGAACTATCTGGCGAAACCATCGACGCCAGTGATATCACTCCGACCCTGTTGTCGGACACGCTGCACGAAGCTGACGGGATCGAAGCAAACGTCGCGACCGGTTATCACGCCATCGAATTCCTGCTTTGGGGCCAGGACCTTAACGGTCATGAGGCGGGTGCAGGCAACCGTCCTTACACCGACTATGTAGACGGTGACGGCTGCACTGGCGGTAATTGCGATCGTCGGGCCCAGTATCTGAGCGCCGCAACCGATCTGCTGATCAGCGATCTTGAATGGATGACGGCCCAGTGGGCAGAAGGCGGTGATGCGCGTGCCGCACTGGCAGCAGACGAGACTGCCGGTGTAAGTGCAATCCTGACCGGCATGGGCTCGCTGTCCTATGGTGAACAGGCGGGTGAACGCATGCGCTTGGGCCTGATGCTGAACGATCCCGAAGAAGAGCATGATTGCTTTGCCGACAACACCCATAACAGCCACTATTACGATGGTCTGGGCATCCAGAACGTGTATCTGGGAAGCTACACCCGCATTGATGGCACTCCCGTATCTGGTGCATCGTTGTCCGATCTGGTTGTCGCAACCGATCCGTCGTTGGATGCAGAGATGAAAGCCAAGCTCGCGAGCACCATGAAAGCTTTGGGCAACATCAAGTCGACTGCCGAGGCTGGTTTTGCTTATGATCAGATGCTGGAGCGCGGCAACGAAGGCGGTGAAGCTCTGATCATGGGTGGCGTGAATGGACTGATCGACCAAACCAAAACCATTGAACGTATCGTGACTCTGCTGGAACTTGACCAGATCGAGTTCGAAGGCTCGGACAGCCTAGATAATCCTGACGCGGTATTCCATTAAACGCTATGGCCGGGCGCGATGGAATTGCGCTCTGCCCCTTCTACGAAATGGGTGTGGCGTCTTGACACTGGACGCAAAACTAAAAACCAACTATTTCACTAAGAATAACGAAATCAGGCTGAGTCGCCATGATTATATGCCACTGTACCAATATCTCAGACCACGACATCCGCGCCGCGATCAGTTGGATGCGCACCGCAGACCCGCAGACCATAATCACCCCTGGCAAGATCTATCATGCCCTTGGTAAATCAGCGGATTGCGGCGGATGTATGCCTCTTTTCCTAGACACAATGCGTTCTGACGATAATCTGGAAGTCCCCATGCAGCTTCGAACATTGCGGTCCGGAGCATCACAGGAGAAGTCACATGAAAGGCGATCCCAAGGTTATCGAATATCTAAACAAATCACTGCGGCATGAACTGACGGCTGTTAGCCAGTACTGGTTGCACTATCGCCTGCAGGAAGATTGGGGGCTTGGCCATATGGCTAAGAAAAGTCGCGAAGAATCCATCGAAGAGATGGAGCACGCGGACAAGCTGATTGAACGTATTATTTTTCTCGAAGGTCACCCCAACCTGCAAAAACTTGATCCATTGCGGATCGGCCAGACACCCAAGGAAACTCTTGAATGCGATCTGGCAGCCGAAATTGATGCAAGAGCTCTTTATAAGGAAGCGCGCGAGTATTGCCGGGATGCCGGCGACTACGTGTCGATGTCTCTGTTTGAGAAATTGATGTCCGATGAAGAGGACCATATCGACTTTCTCGAAACGCAGCTCGACCTCTATGAAAGGATTGGCGAAGCCAACTATGCGCAACTCAACGCATCAACCATGGACGAGGGCGAGTAGGCTCGCCCTGGCATCGGTGGCCGCACTGTCGGCCACCCCCTCCCTCGCGACCGAGCTAAGGGACCCACATCTAAACTTCATTCCCAGAACAGACGAAGAGCGTGCGCGGATTGCTGCGGTGACAGCCTCACCCGAAAAGTTCAGTGCACCCCAGCGGTTCGAAGAATTATCCGCTGGCGCGGCGACTGTACGCGTTCGTACCGATGCCGATGCGTTTTCTCAGCCCTCCGCCAACATTAGTTTCGAACAGGAACTGGATTTCAAAGTAGGCAATGGATTGTTCAAGAAAATCTGGGTCTCATCGCCCTCCTCAACACTCGCCTCAGACGGGCTAGGGCCGCTCTATAACGCCCGCTCCTGCCAGCGATGCCACATCAAGGATGGACGGGGCCATACACCTAATGGACCGGATGACAACGCCGTCTCGATGTTTCTGAGGGTCTCGATCCCCGGCAACCCAGAGGATGCTCCTGCCAAGATTGAGGACTATATCGCCACCTTGCCCGACCCAATTTATGGCGGGCAGATGCAGGATTTCGCACTGGCCGGCCGTCCGGCAGAATATCGGTTGAGCATCACATACGAAGAAGACCCAATCGAGCTGTCCGACGGTGAAATTGCTTCGCTTCGCCGCCCGACCTACCATGCGGCCGACTTGGGGTATGGCCGATTGCATCCCGACGCCATGCTCAGCCCCCGAATCGCGCCACAGATGATCGGCTTGGGATTGCTCGAATCCATCCCGGTTGAGGACCTGTTGGCACGGGCCGATCCTGATGATGAAGATGGCGACGGGATATCGGGGCGACCAAACATCGTGTGGTCGTTAGAATTTGGCGAACCGATGATGGGCCGCTTTGGCCACAAGGCCGGAATGCCTACGGTGATGGAGCAATCATCGGCAGCATTTTCGGGTGATATTGGCATTTCTAGCCCGCTTTACCCTGCCCCCTTCGGCGATTGTACCGAACTGCAGACCAACTGCATAGATGCCCCGCACGGTGACTCTGATGTGCGCGGGTTTGAGATTGACCAAATCGGCATGGATCTCGTCGCTTTTTACAGCCGCAATTTGGGTGTCCCCGCCCGGCGTGAGACTGATGATCCACAGGTTCTGCGCGGCAAAGAAGTATTCCACACATCTGGCTGTGCCTCTTGTCACGCACCTGTCTATGTTACCCATCGAATGCCCGACCGAACCGAACACAGTTTTCAATTGATCTGGCCCTACACTGACCTGCTGCTGCACGACATGGGTGAAGGACTGGCCGATAACCGCCCCGAGGCCCGCGCCACGGGCCGAGAATGGCGTACTCCACCGCTGTGGGGGATTGGATTGACAGAACGTGTCTCGGGCCACACCCAATTCCTGCACGACGGTCGGGCACGCTCTCTGCTCGAGGCTGTCTTATGGCATGGCGGAGAAGCCCAAGCCGCCCGCGACACGGTGGTATCAATGCCTAAAGCTGACCGTGATGCGCTGATCCAATTTCTAGAGAGCCTGTAATTGATGCGAAGCCTTACCCTATTCACCGCTTTGTTGATCCCATTCGGCGCCTATGCGCAGGATCGCGCGCCGATTCTGATGGATGTGACTGAAACACATATTCTGCCGCGCTTTGCGCAATTGGCGGATGCGACCGACACCTTGGCCACCACCGTGCAGGCCGATTGTGAGCCACAATCGGATACCCTGCGCGCAGCCTATTCTGCAGCATTCGATAGCTGGATCTCAGCCAGTCATTTGCGATTCGGTCCAACCGAGACAGATGATCGGGCCTTTGCCATGGCCTTCTGGCCCGACACCAAAGGTTTCACACCAAAAACCCTGTCCCGGCACATCAAAGACGAAGACACAGCTGTCGAGTCGCCTGCCGCATATGCCGAAACGTCGATTGCCGGGCGCGGATTTCTGGCGCTTGAACGAATGCTGTACGATCCAGCCATGGCCGAACAAGGTAACGTCGCCTATCGCTGCGCGCTGATCCGCGCCATCGCTACCGACATTGATCGGAATGCAGATGCAATGAACGCCGATTGGCAGAGTTTCGCACCAAATCTGACCCAGCCGGGCGACGACAGCCCCTATCGCTCGGGCGATGAGGCGATGCAGGAACTGTACCGGGCGCTGACAACGGGCCTAGAATTCACCGCTGATACGCGGCTCGGTCGCCCCTTGGGTACATTCGAACGTCCTCGTCCAAACCGCGCCGAAGCGCGCCGGTCAAAGCGATCATTGCGCCATGTGGAGCTATCATTGATCGCGCTAAGCGATATGGCCGCCCGCCTGTCCTTCGACCACCCCGAAATCGCAGCTGATCTTGATACAGCCTTTGCACAGGCAATAGATCGGGCTCAGTCGCTGGATGACCCCGCCTTTGCCAAGGTCGACACACCACTGGGCCGCATCCGGGTCGAAGCGTTGCAACAATCGATCCACAAGATTCGCGAGATCGCCTCAATCGAGCTTGGTCCAACGCTCGGCATCAGTGCTGGCTTCAACTCGCTGGACGGAGACTGAACTTTGACCAACCGGCGCAATTTCCTTGCAGGTCTCGCCGCTGCCAGCCTGACGCCCGCATCCGGCTGGTCATCAGTGGGCGCGCCTGTTTATCTTGCCGCCGGGCTATTCCCCGATGGCAGCTATCGGCTTTCCGGGCTGGATAACGCAGGCGCCATCTTGTTCTCGATCCCTCTGCCCGCACGAGGCCATGCTGCGGCTGCCCATCCGTCCAAAGCACAAGCTGTCGCCTTTGCACGCCGTCCGGGCACATTCGCCATTGTGATCGATTGCAAAAGCGGCCACGTCATCAAACGACTGACAGCCCCAAAGGGCCGCCACTTCTACGGGCACGGCACATTCTCGGCCGATGGCACACGGTTCTTCACGACCGAGAACAAATATGAAGCCGCAGAAGGTGTTATAGGCGTTTGGGACGCCAACAGCTTTGTTCGGCTCGGAGAGTTCGCCTCGGGCGGCGTTGGTCCACACGACATAAGGCTGATGCCCGGCAGTGACATGCTAGTTATCGCCAATGGCGGTATCGAAACCCACCCCGATACCGGCCGAACGAAGCTTAACTTGCCTACAATGTTGCCCAATCTCGCCTATGTCGACCTATCGGGTTCGGTATTGGCAAAAGTGGAGCTAACCGGCGCGCAGCACAAAAACTCAATCCGTCATCTTGCTGTGCGTAGCGATGGTCTTGTGGGTTTCGCGATGCAATGGCAGGGCAATCAGATCAAGCACCCACCCTTGTTGGGCTTGCACAAACTTGGCGAAATCCCTCGCCTGCTTTCCGCCCCTGAAAGACAGCAAAGCGACTTGCAGGGGTATGCTGGCAGCATCGCGTTCTCCACCGATGGACATTCAGTTGCAATAACCTGCCCCAGAGGCAACACGCTACATCGCTTCGATGTGACGAGCGGTGCTTTAATGAATGCCTACACGCTTGAGGACGTCTGCGGATTAGGCGCTGGCGCAGAAGGTTTGGTATTCACCACCGGTACCGGTGCCTTTGGGTCTCTGAATGCCGCGCACGCCAAAATCTCGTCTCGGCAGGATTGCCAATGGGACAACCATTTGATCCCAATCCAAACAACCGATTAATACGCAGCGAGAATCCGATTCGCAGTTTATGCTTGGACGAATCGAACCGCTACCGTATTGGCAGGCGCGAAACCTGCACCCTGATTCCAAGGATAAACCTGATTGAAACAACCGCCCATCGCACCGCATTCCATCTACGGGGTTGAGAAATGGGGCAAAGGCCTCATTGAGGTGACGGATCAGGGCGAGATCGGTCTACGTAATCCGATGGTTCCTGATGCCACTGCGATTAGCCTGCCGGGTATCCTCAGTGATTTGGATGATCGGGGTATCAAGGCGCCGATGGTGCTACGTGTGGCGTCTTATCTGGAACATGAGATCGCGCATTTGAATGAAAGTTTCCGCGACGCAATCAAGCGCGTGGACTACAAAGGCCTATATCGCGGCGTTTTCCCGATCAAGGTGAACCAGCAGGCTCAGGTCGTCGATCGTATCGTCGAGTTCGGCAAGAAATACAATTATGGGCTTGAGGCCGGTTCCAAACCCGAACTGGTCGTCGCGCTGGCCCACCGCTTGGCCTCTGAGGCGCTCATTGTCTGCAACGGCGTCAAGGACGCCGAGTTCATCCAGCTCGCAATCCTCAGCCGCAAGATTGGTTTCAATACGGTCATCGTTCTGGAAAGCCCAAAAGAGGCTGACACGGTTATCCAGGTCTATAACGAGCTTGGCATCGAGCCCTTGATCGGCGTACGGGTCAAGCTGACCAATCAGATCAGCGGCAAATGGGAAGAAAGCTCAGGCGACCGATCCGCCTTTGGGATGAACACCGACCAACTGGTTGCCACAGTGGACAAGCTGCGCGACGCCGGCCTGCTGCATTGCCTGAAGCTGCAGCACTCACATCTGGGCTCGCAGGTACAGGACGTCAACGACGTGCGCCGCGCTGTAGGCGAGGCGTGCCGCTACTATACTGAACTCACGCGCGAAGGCGTACCGCTCACCCATTTGGACCTGGGCGGAGGTATGGGTGTGGACTATACCGGCGAAAAGAAAGCCGCAGAAAATTCAATCAATTACACGGTTGAAGAATACTGCGCCAACGTGGTCGAAACTGTGGCCTATGCCATGGACGAAGCTAAAATCGATCATCCTACGCTTATCACTGAAAGCGGGCGGGCCGTCGTGGCCACATCTTCGATGCTGGTCTTTAATGTTCTGGAGAGCACGCTTTACGACGCCCCGACCGGTCCCGAAGTCGAAGCTGATGATCATCATATGGTCTCGGACCTCGCTGCAGTTCATGGCTATCTAAGCAGCGATCGGCTGCAGGAATGCTGGAACGACGCCACCTTCTACCGCAACGAGCTGCGCGCGCTCTTCCGGCGAGGCTATGTCGACCTGCGCCAGATGGCCCGTGCTGAACGGATCTACCTATCGCTTATGGCCCGCCTCAAGTCTCTGGCTGCAAGCGATGATCTGGAGTCGGATGTGGACGACCAGTTAGAGAAAGTGGCCGATATCTACCACTGCAACTTCTCGCTGTTCCAATCCCTTCCTGACGTTTGGGCCATCGATCAACTTCACCCCATCGTCCCACTACAAGGCCTGAACCAAACGCCTGACCGCCGCGCCGTTCTGTCAGACATCACCTGCGACAGCGACGGCAAGATCGACCGGTTCATTCTGGCCGACGGTGTCTCACCCAGTCTGCCGGTGCATTCCCTGCCCGAAGATGATGAGTATTTCATGGGTGTCTTCTTCGTTGGCGCTTATCAGGAAACCTTGGGCGATCTGCACAACTTATTCGGCGATACCAACGTCGTCACCATCGACCTGCGTGCTGACGGAGGCTTTGATCTGCTGCACGAACAAGAGGGCGACACGATCAGCCAGGTCCTGTCTTACGTGGAATTCGACCCACAGGACTGCGTCGCCGCCTTCCGTAAAATGGTGGACGAGGCGATCTCGACCGGTACTCTGAAAGCCAAGGACCGCAAAACCCTGATGAGCGCCTATCGCGACTCGATCAACGGCTACACCTATTACGAATAAAAAGGAGACAGACCATGGGCAAAACACTGGTTGTCGGCGCGGGCGGCGTATCTCACGCTGCAGTGCACAAGATGGCGATGAATTCGGACATTTTTACCGAAATCACCTTGGCCAGCCGCACAAAATCCAAATGCGACGCCATCGCCAAGGCGGTGAAAGAGCGTGTGGGCGTCGATATCAAGACCGCCGAACTGGACGCTTACAAGGTCGAAGACACGGTCAAGCTGATCAAGGAAACCGGCGCAGAAATCCTCGTGAACCTCGCTCTGCCCTATCAGGATCTGGTGCTGATGGACGCCTGCCTTGAGGCCGGAATCCACTATCTGGATACCGCAAATTATGAGCCCGAGGATGAGGCCAAGTTCGAATACCATTGGCAGTGGGCCTATCAGGATAAGTTCAAAGAGGCCGGTCTGACAGCCATCCTCGGCTCTGGCTTCGATCCGGGCGTGACCAGCGTATTCGCCACTTGGCTGAAGAAACATAAGCTGGACACCATTCGTCAGATCGATGTGCTGGACGCTAATGGCGGCTCGAACGATCAGGAATTCGCCACTAACTTCAACCCCGAGATCAACCTGCGCGAAGTGCTGGCCGAAGTACGTCACTGGGAGAACGGCGAATGGAAACATTCCCCCGCCATGACCCATAAGGTCGAGTTCGACTTCCCTGCAATCGGTCAGAAAAACATGTACCTGATGTATCACGAGGAACTGGAATCACTCTCGACCCACTTCCCCGAAATCGAACGCGCCCGCTTCTGGATGACCTTCGGCGATGCCTACATTACCCACGCCAAAGTGCTGGAGAATGTCGGCATGACCCGCATTGATCCGGTGATGCATGACGGCATGGAAATCATCCCGATCCAATTCCTGAAAACTCTGCTGCCTGATCCCGGTGACCTGGGTGCAGAAACCAAAGGCAAAGCCTGCATCGGCGACATCGCCACGGGCCAGGCCAAAGACGGTTCGGGTGAGAAAAC
Organism: Ruegeria sp. YTSA064; assembly: GCF_059610325.1. Taxonomy (NCBI): domain Bacteria; kingdom Pseudomonadati; phylum Pseudomonadota; class Alphaproteobacteria; order Rhodobacterales; family Roseobacteraceae; genus Ruegeria; species Ruegeria sp. YTSA064. Next base: position 369,090 of record NZ_JBXWNK010000003.1, on the reverse strand, counting down.
CTATTACATCTACAACATCTGCGACCACGAGGAATGCTATGCCGAGGTCGGCAGCCAAGCCGTCAGCTACACCACCGGCGTACCCGCGATGATCGGTGCCGCACAGGTGCTGAAAGGCAACTGGGTGCAGCCCGGCGTCTGGAACATGGAACAGCTGGATCCAGACAACTTCATGGACATGCTGAACGAACACGGCCTGCCGTGGCAGGTCCACGAGCTCGACGGCCCGGTCGAGTTCTGATCCCTCAGGGCCGGTCTGAGCGACCACACTGTTTCATCTGGCCCAAAATATCCGGGGGGTCCGGGGGGTTGGTCCCCCGGGCCTCTCCACCCAACGGAGACGCCTGTTATGTCCGACATGATGACCACGCAGGCCGGCGACGCCGGAGCCTTTCGCAACTTCGATCTCAGCCGGGTTCCCACGCCGTGCTTTGTGGTCGACGAAATAGCCGTCGACCGGAACCTGAGCATCCTCGCCGAGATCAGCAACCGCTCAGGCGCGCATATCCTGAGCGCGCTCAAAGCCTTCTCAATGTTCTCGCTCGCCCCATTGGTCCGCCAATACCTCGGCGGCACCTGCGCGAGCGGTATCTATGAGGCACGTTTGGGTCGTGAAGAATATGGCGGCGAAGTCGCGACCTTCTGCGCCGGGTATAAAGACGCAGATATAGATGAAATTCTCACTTTGTCCGACCACATCATCTTAAACTCTCCGGCTCAGAAGGATCGCTTCCTCTTCAAAGCCCAGGCAGCAGGCGTACAGGTTGGCCTGCGTATCAACCCCGAGCACTCCGAGGGTGAGATCCCCAAATACGACCCCTGCGCACCTTGCTCACGTCTCGGCACGCCTGCCAGCCAACTGACCGCAGGCGCCCTGACTGGCGTCGATGGGTTGCACATGCACACACTCTGCGAGCAGGGGTTCGAGCCGCTGCAACGAACTTGGGACGCTGTGGAACCCAAACTCGCCCCCTTCATAGACCAGCTCAAGTGGCTGAACTTCGGCGGCGGCCATCATATCACCCGCGATGACTATGACCGCGACAGGCTGGTGGCCTTCATTAAAGCCGTCCGCGCAAAACACAACGTCGACGTCTATCTTGAACCCGGGGAGGCGGTGGCGTTGGACGCGGGCATTCTGGTCGGAGAAATCCTAGACCTACCAACAAATGGCATGAACCTCGCAATCACCGATATTTCGGCCACCTGCCACATGCCCGACGTGATCGAAGCCCCGTATCGCCCCGCCCTGATGGACGAGGCCGCGTCAGGCCATACCTACCGCCTGGGTGGCCCCTCTTGCCTCGCGGGTGACGTGATTGGCGATTACACTTGGGATCAGCCTCTGGAGATCGGCCAGCGCTTTGCTTTCCTCGATCAGGCGCACTACTCGATGGTCAAGACCAACACCTTCAACGGTGTTCCCCTGCCCACCATCGCCTTATGGAACAGCGAAACAGACGAACTGAAAATCATCAAAAAGTTCGGCTATGACGACTTTAAGGACCGCCTTTCATGAGCATTTTTCTTGATAGTGAACTGACCACATCCGAGCGCACCGAGGACGCCCGCTTCCGCGTAATCCCGGTGCCTCTGGAGCGCACGGTCTCTTACGGATCCGGCACCGCAAATGGGCCTGAGGCGATCATTGAGGCCAGCAACGAGTTGGAGCGCATCACCGGCCACGCAGAACCTTGCGTAGAAGGCATATTTACCGAAAAACCCATCGATTGCGATGCCGCCCTGCCTGAAATCATGGAACGCCTCGCCCAACGCACCGAAGCTGCCATCCGTGCGGGCAAAGTGCCCGTGACCTTGGGCGGAGAACATTCTCTCAGTTTTGGAGCAGTGATGGGTGTCGCTCGTGCGCTAAACCAGCCCATCGGCATCGTCCAGATCGACGCCCATGCCGATCTGCGCAACGCCTATCAGGGAGAGAAACACTCTCACGCCTCAGTCATGCACCTTTTGGCCGAAGAAGGCATCCAGCTGGCGCAATTCGGCGTTCGTGCCTTCTCAACCGAAGAAGCGCAGAGCCGTCTGAAGAACCGCATTTTCCATGTGGACGCCGAAGAATTGGTGACTGGTAATATCCATTCGGTCGACCTGCCCGAGGATTTTCCCGAACTGATTTATGTCAGCTTTGACGTGGACGGGCTGGATCCATCACAAATGCCTGCGACCGGCACGCCCGTACCTGGGGGGCTGGGATACTATCAGGCGCTGCACCTGGTCGAACACGCCCTGAAGGGCCGGAAATGTGTGGGCTTCGATGTGGTCGAGTTGGCCCCAGACGGCAATGCCGCCTGGGACTTTACCGCCGCTCAGATCGTCTATCGACTGATGGCCGCTTGTTAACCTTCTGACGTCTCGTTCAACTCCATATGCCCCTCGCCCTTGCTTAAGACGCGGCGTAGCATGGGTTCGAAGAACTCCAGCGGCTTTGTTGGATAATCAGGGTCAAACGCTTTCTGATCGTATTCGTGGCAGAAATATCGGCAGTCCTCCCAATACGGGCTGTCGCGATACTTGTCGCGCGCATTCCGGTCACCGCCGAGATGGTGATTATAATAATATCCCTGAAACACACAGTGGTGCTTGAGGATCCAATGGGTTCTCTCGCTTACATATGGCTTCATCATCGCAGCTGATAATTCACCGTGATTATAAGGCGACAGGATATCGCCAGTGTCATGGATCAAAGCTGCTACAACCAGCTCTTCATCGGCACCATCCTCATAAGCGCGTGTCGCGGCTTGCAGGCTGTGTTGGTAACGATTCACTGGATAAGGCGTCCAGTCTTCGTCTAGCGATCGGATGGCATCCAAAATACGATCTGGCAGAGCCGCGTTATAGGCCTCTTCATACTCCATGACCGCATCCCAATCGGCCTTCGTTGCCTCTTCAAAACTGGTCCAGGTGGGTTTGTGGGTTTTGTCCAGCATGGCGCGCTCCTGTGGCTGCTTTCGCGCCTAGATTAGACAGACCGATCAACAACGCAAAAGAATTCGACGCGACAAACGCCAAGTATCATGCAGAGGTAATGGCGCCGTTGCCGGATGATTTACGAAACAAGGGGCGTCCGGCAATAGTCAGGAACAAGCCTGACAATGCGACGCCCAGTATCGCCGGAAGGTAAAGCAAAATCCACAAACGTGGATCTCCAATCACAACAGGTGAAACAAACCCCCTAACGCCTTCCAACAATACGAGAATCGTGAAGGCTCCGAGTATCTGGGGCCACAAGCCAAAACGCGAAAAACTGCCGAGCATGAGCGCCGAATAGCCGACCAAGGCAACCGCAATACAAATAGCGATCCATGAGAATCGCTGATGCAGTTCATCAACCAGATGCCCGACGCTGTGGTCATCTTTCACGGCAACAGCTTCCCGATCCCAGATCAGCTCGATCGTAGGTATCGCCTCAAGGCTCCGGTGGCCCATTTCCGAGTTCAGTGTCAGCTCTGAAATGTCGTAGGATGCATCTTCGAACAACGTTGATGACAACGTGTTGCCAGCCTCATCAAATCGCAGCGCAACCCCGTCTAGCATAACCAGATGAATGCCTGAGGTCTGGTTGACCAGATAAGCTGTGGTGCTGGAATAGCTGACGGGATTTATCGCTTCTCGCCGGTCCGAAACAAAGACCTCGCGCAGCGTACCGTCCAGATCGATACTGCCAATATAGACGGTTACACTGTCTGCCGGGTGCAGGAATTCACCTTCATTCAGCAGCTGAGCAGTAACATCACCAGCGACTTCATCCTGTCTTTTTTCCAGCTGATCAACCGATGCAGGCCGAAGAAACACACTGATGACCGCCATTATCAACCCAGCGCTCAGCCCGAACATCAAAACCGCGCGCGCCAGACGCCAAGGGCTCGATCCGGTCGCCAGCATCACCGTCATCTCACTTTCCCGGCTCAAGCGGTTGGTCGCGTAAACAGCGGCAGCAAACACCGCCATTGGCATAACTGTCCGTATCAGAGTCGGTAGGGTTAGCGCGGTGAATTCCAGAAACACCATTGCAGACTGGCCGCCGCTAATCACGCGGTCAAACAGGCTGACCGAACGTGTGATCCAGAAGACACCGACAAGGACCAGTGTGAAAAAGCCAAACAGCACCAGCAATTGCCGCAGGAAATACCCATCAAAACGCGACATACGACCCCTTGTTACTTGGCGATTGGCGTTGCGGCAAAGCTTATGCCATTCAGATGGCAGAGGGAACCGTGATTAAGCCCGATCAGTTGCCGGGATCAGTATGCGATGGTGCCAAAGCCAGTCCAGAATGCGAGACGCTCGTTCGGCATCGAGTGTATCTGACCAACATGCAACGATCTTGCTCGCGTTTTGTGGCCAATGTAAGCGCTGCAACAGAAGGCCAAGCGAAGCACCCTCGAGATTTGCGACAGGGCGCTGCAGATTTGGGTGCTTCAAAACAAGTCCCGGCTCAATATGCGCGGCGACCTGAACCCCAGACGTAATCAGCCGTGTTTTTGAAGACAGGGTCAGGGCTAAATCGTTGCGCAATATCTCTGGGCTATGAACGGTTCGAGGCGATTTGAGCCAGTCCAACGGATGCGCCCGCTCGGCCCAGAACGGCGAAGGACTGACTGCATGCTGCCTCGCATAGAAATCCGCCGACAGTGCGGCGTGGGTCTGTACACGCTCAAACTGGCGGTCTGCGTAGAAGGTCAAAGCCAGTTCGCTGTGTTCGGGCGTATCCAGCAGCGTGTTTATCACTGCTGCGGCCTGCACTGCCTGACCCATGGCCAATTGCACCCCTTGCGATGACAAAGCGTCGACCGAGAAACTGGCTTCCCCGACCCGCAGAAGATCTCGCGCCGGAGGTGTTACATCGGTTCGGCTGGTTGCGTCCACCCTCCGGACTGGCCCGATCCGGCGCTGTTCCAGACATGGGGATAACAAGGTCGATTGCGCCAGCAGGTTCAGGTAAAGATCGCGCCGGTCCGCAGGTGAAAGCCCTGTGCAGCTCTCGGGTTCAACAAATACCATTGCATTGACCACCCCACCCGGCAACAGCGCACCCCAGTACCAGTGCGACTTGCCTGCTTCGACCCGCGCTTGTGGGCCGAAGCCTGGGGGAACCTGCCAATTAGCATAGAGCGCCAATAGAGGCTGAGAGGCCGGGCGAAACCTGCGGCCCAGCCCGGCTTGTCGGCCTGCGGCATCCAGAAGGATCCGCGCCTGAACCTGCAATGCTTCCGTATCGGTGCGGACTGGTATTTCCCAGACTGATCTATCGCGCATCGGGCGGTATGCCCGTGCGGGCTGGATGATCTCAACTCCCGCCGCCCGCACGGCCCGCAGCAGTACCGCATCAAACTGGCCTCGATCCACTAATAGACCGGGGTAATCGCCGTCAGCACCGCGACGCTCAAACGTTCCGGCCCAATGCAGGATCGATCCGCTTGCGCGCAGAAACCCGGCTTGCGCCACGGTTTCTTCGACGCCCAGAAGGTTCAGGATCGGCCAGATTGATGGTGGCAGAGATTCTCCGACATGCTGGCGCGGAAAGGATTGTCTTTCGATCAGGCAGACGCGGCGACCCAGTTGAGCTAACCTCAGCGCCGCCGCGCTGCCTGCTGGGCCGCCACCGACTACGCAGATTTCAGTCTCAATGATCATCCGATCAGGCAGAGGCGGCCTGCGTAGGCACACCAAAATAATCGGGCCTCACTTCGGACAAGCGGACATAGGCCTGAAGGCAATAGTGCAGCCAGCCGCGAATGTAGTCGCAGGCGGGGCGTCCGCGGTGGATGACCTCGTGATGACACCCACCGCCACATAGATACCGCGCCCAGCACGTATTGCAGGGTGACTGGATGTGCACGTGACGGTCCGCCAACCAGTTTTCGCGTCGCAAGTCGGGGCCATCATAGACATCGCCCATGGCTCCGGCTTCGTCCTCGACAAAGCGATGGCAGGCAAACAGGCCGCCATCGGCGGAGACGCCGAAATATCCGCCCCCTGCCCCGCAGGCATAGGGCCGATGGGTGCCGCGATGGATTTCCTGCATCGCCGCCGCCATGTTTGAAAACGGATACCGCCGTCCCTGAACCACCGCCGCCTCGAACACCTCACCGCAGCGGATCATCTGAGTCAGCATTTCGTTTAGATCGTTCCTGTTTAGCTCATGCTGACCGTTGGGCGAAGCCAACATCGGCGAGAAGCCGATCGAGTGGAAACCCATGCCAACGAACTGCTCCAGCGTCTCTGGAAGGTTCATATTCTGCGGCGTGACCGTCACCCGAGCCCCGACCTGCATCCGGTGCTGTGCGGCCAGAAGGGGTTCGACCCGTTTCAGGATCGTGTCGAAACTGCCCCGCCCAGCACGATTTGGGCGCAGTTTGTCGTGAACCTTGCCCACGCCATCCAGACTAATGGTGACTGCAAATCCATGTGCCTCAAAAAACACCGCGTCTTCGGGGCGGAGCAAGGTCCCATTGGTGGTGATCGAGAATCCAACGCTCAATCCGTTTGCCTGCGCCTGTTCCACAGCATATTCCGTAGTGCGCTGCACCAGATCGCGGTTGATTAGAGGTTCTCCACCCAGATAGGCGAGGTTGATCCGCACACCGGGTTCGGCTTCGGCCACCAGCCGATCAACCGAGGCCTTGGCGACTTCCCACTCCATATTCCGCGCAGGGCCGCCAAATTCGCCACCCGCCGCATAGCAATAGGTGCAAGCCAGATTGCATTTCTGCGCCACGGCCAGTGACAGCGAGCGCACGGGCAGGTCCTGAGGCGGTGTATCGTCGATGAACGGCCTGCCATCCAACCCCATGGACCTGAGGAAAGCGCTCTGGCCCGCGGTGTTCATCGCCGCAAACCGGCCCGCCGTGCCCTCGGGGACGTCGAACACGCGCGAGCCATCGATGGCGAGCATGTGATCTCCATGCCCTGTTTCGAAGAAATGCACCTGTGCGGCGGGTGCGATCACGCCTTGCCCTCCGTCCAGAAGGGAATGCCGATGCCTTTGGCGGCCAGCGCTTCGCCCTCGACCCGGAACAGTTTCATGTCATCGCGCACCTGCTGGATAAAGGTCTGCGACTCTTCGAATTTGCCATCCGCTTCAAGCGTATAGGCATTGGCCAACCCATCCTTGACCTTAGCGTAGAGTTCCAACGCTGTTTTGGCCTGCTCTTCGGTCCCGACCTCAATCGGGCGCAAGTAAGCAGGAGTACCTTCGCCGGTATCGTACTTGGCCAGAACATCCTTCATCTGGCTAAAGCGCAGGAAATGCTCGTCCCCGTCGGTGTCGATCCGCACCGCCAGCGCATAGAGACGGCGCTCGGGGAATAAGTCCTCCTGCTCCAGCGTTGCAACACATTGCGCATAGGCGCGGTCGATAAAGCCACCGGGGCGCTCGATCTCGATGAAATCCGCAAGCGCCTCGGCCGTCAGTGGCCTCAGCGCGCGGGGCTGCGTCTTACCCTTGCCTGCTGGCAGGGTTTCAGACGGGGTCAGGATGGGTTCATACCCTTCTGGCTCAAGCTCCCAAAGCAGTTGGTTCGCCCAGCGCATATGGGTCATCTCGCCAATCGCGACCTCCAGCACGGAACGCCGGGCAAAGATCAGGTCGTCCTTCAGCGTCGGCCATTTCTGGGTGTCCGCCGTTTCGGGATCCGCCAGCGAGAAATAGGCATAGAGATACTGCAGGCTCAACGTCATCTCCATCGCGGCCAGGCGCGTCTTGAGGTCCTCGATCATCGCCTCCGGCGTGTCATAGGGTTCCACGCCCGGCATTTCGGGGTCGACCTCATAGACCTCGCCGGTTTCGCGGCCTTCGACCACGATCGGCAGCTCGCTCCACATCTGGTTCACCTGATAGTGGTCGATCTGATAGGGGCGGTTCTGCTCGACCGTATTCAGCGCTGCCACATTGCCGGATGGCGACTTGTCCGAACGCAGCCAATCCAGATAGGTCTCGGCTTCGATCGGGTTCTTCGACTGGCCCGAAGGCAGCTGGTCGTCATGGGCTACCTCGGCCATCACCACATCGGGATGGTTTGAGGGCCAGTAGTGGCAGCCGCAATCGCGGAAGTCATGGGACCACGGGTTGCACAGACTCTGCGTCAATTCTCCGGGATCATAGGCTTCGTTGAAGACACCCGCCTCGGTCCGGTACTGGCGGCGGAATCCGTGCAGGACCACCTGCTCAGTATCCACGCTGCCTTCGTGATTGCGCCGCTCCAGAGCAATACTGACCGGTTTGTCATCGCCATGTTCCAGACTGCGGATAAACCGCCAGATCATCAGCCCGTCATAGGGCGTGCCGTCTTCCTCATTGAAAGTGATGCGCTTGCCGCTTTGTTCGACCCATGACAGGAACCAGCGCCCTTGGCTGAGCTTTGCGCCCACGTCGCCGCTGTAGGCCTCCAGCAAGGTCTGCACCCATTCTTCGGGGCTGTTGTCAGGCAGCATCGGGTCGTAGAAATAATCGACAAAGACCAGATGGAAGCCCTGTGAATTCTTCGGCGCCTCGGGCACGGGGTTCAGCGGCACGCGCGCGGCGTTGAAAACCAGACCGGGGAAAAAGCGCCGATCAAGGTTGCGTACATCCATTTCCAGACCGGGAAAGCAATTGCCCACCGATCCATCCAGTCGCGTGTTGTCAGGGTTGCCCGGTACCTTATAGGCCGCGCGGGCGGTCAGGTTGCGGGGTTTGACGCGGATGTGGCCGGGTTGATCAGACATTCTGAGCCTCCGATTCCTGTGCAACCAGATAGTCGATGAACGAGATCACCAGATGGTATTGCCTGCGAGACAGGGATAGCGGGTAATAGTTGGAATCACGCATATAAGGCGGCATCCGCGCGTCATGCATCGAGTCGCGGATGATCCGGGGATCGCGGAACTCCGGGTTCGGGGCCTGATCGGGGTTCGGGTCGGTCTCAAGTTCGGTCAGGATGCCGTAAGGCGGGCGCAGCAGCGTTTTCACAAAATCCGGGCGGCGACGTAGGAAATCCAGCAAGTTGGCCTCGTCGATCAGTTGCTCATGCACAAACTTCGTCGCCACCGTATAGGGCAGCCGGTCATTGGGCACGGAGTTCGAGAAGACCGAGATCGGCTGCGGCCGGATCAGTTCGTCAATCTTGTCAGGCGGCCTTGCATCCTCTTCCGTCATGGATTTTGCATCGGTTGATGGCAGGCCCGGCGTTGGGGAAATCCCGGTCTTGGCCTGCAGCTTGGCATTATCTTTCAAGCCCTGCGCCCGGATATCATCCAGGTTGATCAGGCTGTTAGTCTCGAAGGCGCGGCGGAAGATATCAACCACCTCATCCTTAGCCTGCGTGTAGTTTTGTTCGGTCACTGAAATCAACGACAGATCACGGTCTGCCAGATCATCTTCAAGGCTGTAAAACGGCCTAGTATCCGGCGCAAAATCGGGTGGGCCGGTCATGATCGTCGCGCGCGCCGTCAAGCGCTCGCCACGCACGGCGAGCGTTGCTTCGATCACGCCATCACTGGTGTCGTCTGCCACGCCCCAGGACTGGTCATTGCCGACGCGCGCACCGTCGTAACTGTCATGCGGCTCTGGGTCATCTGAGGTGCCGGACATCATGACCCATTTCGACCAAGGAGTGTCGGGGTTCAGGATGCGGTTCTGTTCGGGCACTATTTCATGGATACGGCCATATTCCGATTTCGGCGGGTCGTTCTGGTATCCCGGAACCGCCAGCGTCGCCGGGCCGTAGGCTGCATCGGGCGGGCCATAAACCTCGCCCTTGGGAGGCATGAACCGCAGACGCAGGATGCTGCGGTCGATGAATTCTCCCTCGACCGGTTCATCATGACCCTGCACCGGATGGATCGCGCGGATTGAGCCCAGCGGGATCGGGTTGTGCTCATAGACCATCGGCTGCTGTTCCGAGGTGTAGGGGCTAAAAGCCAGCAGGGGTTTCGGGGCGAAATCCTGCCCCGCAATCTCGACCCGAGCGCGAAATCCGCAGGCCGCGTCACCAGTCCGACGCTCTGCCTTGGTGTTTCCGACGGTGACCGAATAACGCACGTTTTGCAGCGACAGGCCTTGATCGTCGAGCAGATCCAGCGTCAACGGTGTCTCATATTCCTCGCCCGTCTCGGCGTCATGCATCCGCGCCCACAGCTCAAAGAACGGAGCAACCGGACGCAGTGCGCCGCCTTCGTCGCGAAAGCGGATCGTGTCGGGGTCGGGAAGATAGGCCGAAACGCTGCCATCTTCGAGTTCGCGCAGGGTTATGTTCGAGCGGATGACCGTCTTGTTGTTGCCATGGGCATCCATGTCCTGCTGCCACTCATAGCTTTCCAGCGGTGTTTCACCCGGCCCCAGGCGAGCAACCGCCATGGGTGGCAGAAAGAAAATCTCTCGGATCGTGTCCATGCTGGGCCCTCCCCCGTTTGGCCTTGGCTACCCCCGCTTTCAGGGGTTCGAATAGGTCTCAAAAGTGATGGTCATATCATCAAAGATCGACTCGGACGTATCGCGGATAATGTCCGGCGGCGCATCATCCGGCACCGGTGAAATGCTCTGCTGATAGTGGAAGAAATTGCCCGGATCGAATTTCCGCTTCACGAACAGCAGCGAGTTGAAATATTCGCCCCAATACTGCCAGCGATAGTTCTTTTGAGTCCGACGGGGGTAGTTCTGATAGACCCGGTCGATGAAATAACCTTCTTCGGTCATCAGTTCCATGAACCCATCAAGCCAGGGCACGACGATCTCTTTTTCTTCTTCCGACACCCAGAACACATCAACGTAGAAGTTCAGCGACACATCACGGTGGATGAAGGCGTTACCCTCTTTGCCCAGTGGCATCCGGTTGATCGCGCCGCCATAGGGTTCGATCGCAACCGCGCCATAGGCGTTGGGCGTGCTGTCGAGGTAGTCCACGACGCGCTGCCATTCGCCCGCGTTGAGCTGGCGTTTGATATACCCGGCCTGCTTATCTTCGCGCGCCTGATCGGGCACGACAGGGATGTCGTACTTGTCGTCGTAAAGCCACGAGTTGATTTCCTGATAGGTGCCATAATTCCGGTCATCAGGCCCCATCTCGCCGCCGATTTCTTCGCTGAGCAAGGGCTGGATAAATGCGTTGCCCTCTTCGGCCGTCCCATCATAAAGCGCCGACACCAGCAGCACTTTCTTATCGCCCTGAAAAGCAAGGAAAATATAAGCTCCGAACCGATCATCATCGCAGGTGCTCATATAATTGGCCTGAAGGAACTCCAACGCCTTTGCGGCTTTGTCCAGCGGCCATGTGATATGGCAGCCCCAGACCATAAACAGCGGGTGCAGCTGGTAACGGATCTCCAACAACACCCCAAAATTGTTGCCCGTCCCGCCCCGGATGGCCCAGAACAGGTCGGAGTTCGTGTTTTTGTCCGCGATCACTATGCTGCCATCCCACAGCATCACGGATACGCCCAGGACATTGTCGCAAGCCATCCCGTAGCGGCGAGAGGTAAAGCCATAACCGCCACCCATCATGAAGCCTGCGACGCAGACATCCTGACAAGCCCCGCCCGGCACATGCAGGTGATAGGAATTCAACTCAGAGTTCAGCATCTTGAACGGCGTACCCGGACCGACATAAGCCATCGGCACCTCAGGATCGACGGTGACATACCGCATTTTGCTGGTGTCCAGCACCATCTGGTTGTTGACCGAATACCCCGCCGTGCTGTGGCGACCAGACCGTGCCACAACCCACAAGTCGTGCTCACGTGCGAAAGCAAGACTGGCGCGCACATCCTGAATGGTCTCGCAATAGACGATGATCTCAGGGTAATCCTGAAAGGCCGGATTCCAAACCTGCCGGTCATTGTTGTAGTCGGGGTCGGTGGGCAGAGTGACCGTTCCGATCAGTTTCTTTTCAAACGCGCGTATCTGCTCGGGCGTGATCGAGTGATATTGCTGCAGCGCCAGATCAGTGCGGCTTTGCGCCACAATATCCTTGGCCAGAAGCGTTTTGCTGATCTTCTTCATCGGGTCTCCTCACACCAAATGAATTGGTAGCGTGGAAACGCATATCCCCACGCCACAACTATGAATTTTCGGTATCATCCCATATCTGCCGCTGTCCAAGCTGGCAGCAATGGCCCCTGTCGGTCAAGTGGTCGTTTCCAATAACGCTCGCGCCTCTTCCAGATCCGCCAGGTAAGCGTTCGATTCGAAATGGGACAAAGCGGTGTTAAGTGCATCGCCCGCAGGCTTTCCATGGTCCAGCCGCCAACGTGTCAGCGCAACCGCTGCACGCAGTTCGTACAAGTGTGCCCCTTGCCGTCGCGCCGTTTCGATCGACCGCAACAGCAAAGGCTCTGGGTCGCCCCCGGTGCCGGCAACAAAACTGGCTTCGATTCGCAGCTGTTCAGCTTCGGCCCATTTCTCTTCGGTTTCAGCCAGCATTTGCGCCGCGTGCGACAATGTCTGCTTAGCCGCTTTATGATCACCAGCGTTTATAAGAAGCTCGGCAATCAGAGAGGGGAAGAAACATTTGTAGTTCCCGGCCCCGACTGCCCACCAGTCCTCTGATGCTTGGCGCAGATCATCGATATGCGCAATATCCGAGGATTCGGTCGCGTTGGCCCAGCTTTCCCACAATCGCGCGATGGTGGCCATGAATGGCAGCGAATGCTCTTCAGCAACTTTGGACAACGCTTCGACATCCTGCTGCAACGCGGGTATGTCGCGTGCCAGCAGATGAACCTTGCACATATAGACCAAAATCTGCGCTACACTGTGGGCGTGCTTTAATTCCTTCGCCCAGCCCAAAGCCGTGCGTTGAATCTGCAAGGCTTCTTGGTGCCGCCCCATGAGGCAATAACACGTACCCAGGAACGCCGAAGTAATGGCGGCGTGATCAGTCCCATAGACATAGGCCAACTGACTGTGTTGATCAAAATCATATAGCGACCAGGCCTGTTCGAGATGGGTTTTTGCCTTAGGCAGATTACCCAAATGCAACTGCACAGCACCCATCGCGCGATGGCCCACCATTCGGTGTTCAGTCCTGCCGCTTTCCGCTGCCAGATCAAGAATTTGCGCCGATACATCTTGCGCCAACCGATATTCGGCCCGCACCAGATGGAAGGCATACAGCCCGTTAAGAACCGGAAACAGCCTGTCGGTCTCATCCGCTCGATGGCAGAGGTCTCGCAACCGCCCATACGCTTCGCCTGTGGCATCCCCTGAGATACCGCTGGTTGACCGCAGCACTCCGGCGCGCAGGATTTGAATATCAATCTCTTGCAGATCTCGATCTTTGCTTTTGGGAAGATCTGCTAGTTGATCCAGAGCTTTTGATAGATGCGTCAACGCCTCAGTTTGGGCCGAACGTTCAATCGCCCGCCGCCCGGCGCTTTGCCAATGCATCACCGCCTCATCCGCACGGTGCGCTAACGTGTAGTGCTGCGCCAGTAGCTCGGGTTGAGTCTGGGCAAGCTGTGGCTGGCTTTCAAGCAACGCACCTGCCGCCCGGTCGTGCAGCACCTGCCGCTCCGTGCGCAGCAAGCTGTCATAAGCCATGTCGCGTATTAATGCGTGGCGGAAGATGAACTCATCTTCTGCCTCATCCGGAGCCTGCAAAATGATACCGGCAGAGGAAAGCTGTTCCAGCCCAGCCTCCAAGACCGTTGGAGACAAAATTGAGACCGAGGCCAGCAACGCGATTGAAAACTGTCGACCAAAGACAGCACCAGTTTGTGCAACCTCTTTGGCGGTTCCCAGCCGGTCCAAACGCTCCATCAGAGAATCCTTGAGCGTATTCGGAACAGAAAGCGCTGGCAGTGGACCGCGCAAGGCATAACCCTGGTCGGTCAGTCTTAGTTGTCCGGATTCCAACAGGCCGCGCGTTACTTCTTGAACAAAAAGCGGAATGCCATCGGTTTTGGCCGCGATCAGATCGCAGACTTCGGCTGGAATAGAATTCCCTCCTGCCACTTCCGCCACGATCTCGGCAATGTCCCGGTTTTCCAGACGCTTCAGCGGCAAGTGCAACGTTTTGTTGTGGTGCCCCCAACCTGGATCAAATCCAGGGCGAGCGGTTATAACAATCAATACCGGCAAATCCCGGATGCGCTCGATCACCCGGTCGGTCAGCGACAATGTGGTCGGATCGACCCAATGGGCATCCTCAAACAACAGTAAGACAGGTTTCTCATGAGCCAACGCTGCTAATTGCTCGGTTACTGCATCAAGCGTCTGTTCAAGTTTCGCCTGTGGCGGCAGATCAAGCGGACCTAATGAAGCGTCTGCTTCAACACTCAACAAATCGGCGATCAGGCGCACATGCTCACGCGGATGATGTCGCAGGAGGTAAGAGAGTTTCCCGAGCTTCTCGTCGTCGCTGTCGGCTGGCGTGAACCCCGCCGCGCGCTCCAAATGCTGAATGATCGGATAAAGCGCCGAGTTGGCGTGAAATGGTGAGCACTGAAAGTTGAGCCGAAGTGCGCCCTGATCCTCCAGCTCTTGGCTTAACCCCTCGATCAAACGTGATTTGCCAATACCGGCTTCACCAGAAACCAACACAGACTGACCGGCACCCTGACAGGCCTCCTGCCACTTTTCGATCAGTTTGCGAAACTCAACCTGCCGCCCGACAAGTTTCCCGGCCCCGGCATCCGGCATGATGTCAAATCTACGCTCGATCCGTGCCTGGCCTGTAACTGTCCAGGCCTGGACCTGCTCCGAAAATCCTTTCAGTGCGAATGAACCCCGATCCTCCAACTCAAATGCATTGCCAATCAATCGCCGGGTCGAAGGGCTGATGATCAGGGTATTTGGCTCGGCCAACGCCTGCAGTCGAGCGGCCAGATTGGGTGTGCGCCCCATAACCACGTCATGTTCTTTCAGCCCTTCGCCGTGTATCTCGCCCACAACGACAAGGCCCGTCGACACCCCGATCCGCGCGCTCAGTTTTTCCTGACCTTCGATGCGGGCCAGCCCGCCCAAAATATCCAATCCGGCATGAACAGCCCGTGACGCTGCATCTTCAAGCGCATGAGGGTAACCGAAATAGATCATCGCCCCATCGCCCATGAAGCTTGCAACATGGCCACCAAACCGAGCAACTGAGGTTGAGCAGATTTCTTTGAACCGTCGCAGCAGCTCACCCAGATCTTCCGGGTCCAGACGTTCTGACAGGGCGGTCGATCCAACGAGGTCGACAAACATGACAGTCAGTTGCCGTCGCTCAGCCACAATCTTCCCATGGCCATGAATAGGTGCCGGATTCGCCTCGCGCGCCTGACCCAAAGCTGCCGACAGTCGGCGCCTCGGACCCAACGGGAGCCCCATATCGATCAGGTCGTGTTCAGAGAGATGAACAAGATCAGCCAGAGAGACCTCGTTGGCAGTAAATACGGGGGCGTATTTGGTCAGCCCGAGCCCTTCAAGAAATACGTCGATCTCTGCCATTATCCCCATTTGCCCCAGATTGGCTCCGGGCTCCCCTACCCGGTCAGGCTTATTGCCAGCAGCACAAAAGTCGAGCGACCTTAGCACGTTAGGCGGACAACCCTGATGGCCTCTCCGCAAGCCTAGTTCAAGCTTTTTCTTTCTTGCCCTAAACGTCAAGAGAATTGAGTCTGACGTGCGCGCCAAATACACGTGTCTGTCGCAGCGACATCATCGATTTGAGAGAGTGGCAGGGGCAGCAGGTTTCGAACCCGCGACCTACGGTTTTGGAGACCGTCGCCACAACCTATCCCCAAGTACTTACCCATATTTAAGCATCTGTTTTTCATTGACTTTACGTACTTTTGAATATCCCGTAATCGGCGCACATACACAATTTTCCGCACAAGAAACGCACAAAATGATGGCACGATTTAATGAGAAGAAAGCTAGTGAACTTAAGCCCGCCAAAACCGGATATGAAGTTCGCGACGAAATCGTTCGAGGCCTGGTATTGAGCGTCGGGAAAAAGGGGCAGAAAGTCTGGGAGGTTGTCTTACTTGTTGGAAAGCGGCGGCGGCGGCAACGTTTGGGGACTTACCCGGCAATCTCCGTAAAGGATGCCCGAAAACGAGCGGAAGCCGCGTGTCAGATTGCCAACGGCTGCGTGCTTTATGTCAACAACGCAAGTATCAGAGAAAGAACTCTGCCCGTTCAACTACCCAAACCATCGCGACCAGACTTGCGCACGCGGCAACGGCAGCGCGAGAGCTGACCCAGATACGGCCTGGTTGTTTACGCAGCAACAACACCAAGGGCCAGACCAATAGAACGATCATGACTTGTCCAGCCTCTACTCCAACATTGAAGGCCAGCAAGCTGTGCCAAACGTTTGGTGCATCAACTCGTAGAATTTGATGCAACATGAAGGAGAAACCAAACCCGTGCAGCAACCCAATCCCGGACGTGATGGCAAAAGCCTTCAGGTCGCCGTTTCCTTTCTCTGGTGGCCAAACCGCTATCGCAGCAGCGTAGATAATTGAAAGTGCTATTGCCAACTCGACAGTTGGGATGAACCACGCTCCGCTCGGCGCGAAGCCAAAAAAACCTAAAATCAGTGTTACCGTGTGGCCCAATGTAAACCCTGTGACGCGGGCTAATAGGCTGTGTAAGTTCAATGCACCGATGATCATGCAAAGCACAAACAGAACGTGATCGGGACCTTCCAAAATATGCCGAATGCCTTCGACAAAGAAGGTCGAAGCGGCTGCGGTTGCTGATCCGGAAACTTCGACCGGGGTATGCATCAGGCCCCGCGCACGAAATGTCCGAACATCCTGCCCGTTATAGTCGAGGATCAGGTTCGCCGTGTCCTCTTGCCCAGGAAGCCCCGGATCAGAAGTGTAGGATAAACTGTATGCTCCAACCTCTCCCGACACAAAGCGCAGGTGCACGTCAACCATCAACTCGCCAACATAAATCTCCTCGGTTGTTGGAAAAACATCTCTTGGCGCAAGTGCCGAGCGTGCCTCATTGAGCGTAGCAAACCCTGGCTCTTGTCCCAATGGGTGCAGTCTTATCGAGACGATTTTGGATGTTTGTCGGTGACCGTCGATAGATAGCACAAAGCTGTTTTCAGCAATACGAGCCAAGCCGGTTGGGTCTTTGTGAAATGCGGCCTGATCCCAGTAGTGCATGAGCACGCCATCTTCGATCACATTGTATGTGTACGGAGCCGGTGCAGGCAAACCGACTGTACCTTCGGGACCGACGAGTTCCGCAACCAAATAAGGCATCGGGAGGCGCAAATAGACATCTAGGCCATCTTCCGAATGGGCAACATGATGGATTCGGACATTCTGGTTTAGATTGAAATGCGCCTCTGCTCTGCCTGAACACAAAAAGATCATGGCAAACAGGAACGTTGTATAAAACAACCTCGCGATAGCCACTGAATTACCCTCCTGTTTTGGCGCTGATAATCGTCAGGTCATCAAGCATCCAATGGTCGCCATGCCGCGAAACATCTAGCAAGCCACGATAAGAAACCGCTTGCCTATGTAGATGCCCCCAATGACCTCCGCTTACACGGGCAGTCCAATTGGCGAGGGCCTGATGCTGATTTCTGTCTTCACCGGGCGTGAAGCTCTCGACATTCAGGTCTGAAATCGCTTCGACGCGAGCCATGGCACCAGAGGGCAAGGTAACTGAAAAGCCACGACGCATTTCTGCTTGAACCTTGTCGCGATTAATTGCTTCGACATATGGCTCCATCGCACCTAAGGCATTATCATCTCGCGTCTCAAGCATCGTAGTTCCGATGTTGGTCACTAGCCCTTCTATGATTTGACGCGTCGCCATCTCATCCGGCTCGGGCGCAGTTGACGGGTTGTTCAGAGAATATGTGACGATCGCAGCGGCACCGAATGCTCCGGACAGGCCAAGCAAGATCAGACGCTGACTATTTGCACGCTGCAACGAGTAATAGGCGCATATCAAACACAGAAAACCTAAGCCGAACGCAAACGATGGCACCTGTGTTACACCCGCGACTTTGACGACAACCGGGCTCGTCTTTGGGTTTGTCCAAGTTTTCAGGTGATTGTTCCAATATACAACTGGATCGGATGCATAAATCTGCGAGGGGACTGCCCCTGCCGGATCGGAGATGGTGATCGGAATAATATCCAGACCATCTGGGAAAAGTTCCCATGCCAGATCAACTCGGTTCGGCAAGGTCTCAACCGGATAAGAAAGGACAACGCCCAGTAACAGCGTCTTTCGGTTTGCCTCCGCCTCATCCGGAAGAACACGCAAGCCTTCGGCCCCAACTTCGATACGTGAGACCTGTACCGTTTCCGGTTTCATCGGCTTGCCGTCTACGGCGAGCGGGTTTCTATTCGCAAGAAATTCCGATACGCCAGACTTGATCCTGGCGACATCATCTGGAGTTAATCGCTCTGCGCCTCCCAAGCCCAGATCGGCCCAAGTTTCGAAATCTTTCAAACGCAATATGATCTCGTGCCGGACGACACGCGGCTCCATGGCCAGGAACGACATCATAGGGGACTTGTGGTGGCGGGTGAGATTTGGGTTTTCAAATTTTGTAAACCACGGATCGTTCCAATCTGGACGCATGGTCTCAGCCTGAGAAAGGTAACGATAGTCTGTCACCGGAACACCCATATGCTCGGCCACAACGCCAAGTGAAGCCGAGGGAATCCCGTCTGAATTTAGCGGGGGAATGAATGTGATCCGTTCAGGCTTGCCATTGAACGGAAACTCCATATCCACGTAAACGACATTTTCGCTGCGCGGTCGCGTTCGATACTGAGCGCTCGCTGCTGTTTGCCGGGTAATTCTAGGGCGCACATCAATCGTATTCGTTGTGCTGGTCAGTTCCTCTTCATCTGCCCAGACTTGAAGGTTTTGACCCGTACGCTCAGCCAGCGACCTACCCGAACCATCATCTGGAATGACGAAAATGGGATAGTCGCCCAAATCGACCTCAAGGATAACGCGAACATGATCAGGCTGTACCGAAAGCTCAACAAAGTTTGGGGCGGTTTCTCCGCCGTAGGGGGACACGAGGTCAGCAATCGATTGGTTAGCGCCAATCGCCCAACTTGCGAGCGCCGAGCCCACCCAAACCCATGTCTTGCTGCAATCGCCGACCTTAGAAATGAAACGCGACGGCAGCATAGATACCATTCTGGTCAACATCATAGGCAAACTCCCCGCCCGAGCGGTCAGTGGAGTAATCAATTCCATAGAACTGATAGCCAAACCGCAGGGACGTGTTCTCCCAGCCTTTCCAATCAAAGCCAGCCAGAAGCAGGTATTGCAGGTCATCGCCATTCACGCCGAAGCCACTCAGTTCAGCACGGCTGGCGAAGCTCCATTTATCGTTGATCTCCATCGCATAGCGGAGCGCGATCATCGGCTCGAACCAATCTTCTGTTCCACCCAGCGTCATACCTGGGCCGGGGCCCGAAAGGTCGATCTCTTGTTTAAGGCGGTTCCACTGAACGCCAATTGCAGCGTCTGCTGCATAGCGTCGACCCGAAGCATTGACCCCGTTCGCAAATCGGTAGGCTCCTTGAACATTTACAAAGGTCTGTCGGACATCAACATCGACGTCTACTCGTCCGCCTTGCAGGGTTCCGTCTTCGCCAAGCCTTACATAGTACACTTCCGAGATGATCCCGAAGTCGCCGTTCCAGCCTTCGTAACGTACCGAAGCTGCGCCCTGTAGCACGTCCAGTACTTCGCTCAGACTCAGGTCCAGATCGACGCTTGTTCCATCTATAGTTGATGTGCCCGTAGTGCTGAGCGGAAGGAACAGATAAGGGGTAATCGAGTGCCGCCAACCACCTTCATCATCTTCAGAACGTGCAAGAGACTGGGCGTTGGCGGCATGAGATATCGCGACAAGCAACCAACCAACACAGACCAAATAGCGAGAAATCAATGAGGTATAGCGCATAGAGAGTTCCGATCAGAATTGAAAGAACCGGCGCATGTTGAAGTCGCGCCGGTCAAATTTGATATTAGTTGTCACCCGGATACGGGAACTCCTGCCCCAAAGCTTCCGAAGCTTCTTCGTAGATGGGTCTCAAGACGTCATCGACATCGTCAAAGCCACCCTTTGTGAAATCGGAAAACTCCATCACCTCCGGAGAAAGTCCTACCTTCTCAGCATATGAGGTCTTGTCAGCAGGGTTCGGCGGCTCAGCTGGTGAAGCGAGCGGCGGCGCCCAAGTGTGCTCTTCTGTTGCCGCCATCCGAACCGTAATCGCGTCTTTCGTGACATTCCAAACCATGAAGTCATCTGCCAGGCTTAGCGGACCATCATAAGTGCTGCGTATGCGTTCGAAAACATTGTTAGTTGTGTCGAAGTCATTAAAGAAATGATAGGCGACCGCCATTCTTGGCTCAATATCGCTCATGACTTTTCCGAACGCTTCGGGCGCTGTATGTACCTGAGTTCCAACCAGTAGCGCGGATTCGGGCGTAAATCCCATTTTTGCCACAAGATCTGGAACCGCTACAAAGCATTCATGGATGGCGAGGTCAGCGTTCTTAGCGTATTCCTTGAACCACTTGTTCGGATAAGTGTCTGAGCTAAAAACAAATTTTAACCCATTCCATTCCAGTGCGTAGCTGATTGCACCATCAATTGAATGGATGGCTGGAAACGTACGAATTTGGACGCCATTTTCTTCGTAAATTACCTCGTTCTCTAACCTGTAATCGAACTCATTAACCTCCATTGAATAACCGCGGAAATCAGTGACGCCTGCACGACCTGCCAGATCCCATGTGAGCATTTTTTGCATATGATCTAGTGCATATGCAGTACCAAGTTCTTCTGATGGTCCACTTGGGCCCCAAACCCGCAACGGAATATTCCGCCCCATCAATGCGCCACCGATAAACAAGTCATGCAATGCGCCGAAATGGTCGGTATGAAGATGGCCGATGAAGACCTTGTCCAAATAATTGTACGGGATTTGAAGGGAGGAAATTCGCTCGGCCGATCCCGAACCAATGTCGAACAAGAACTTGTCTCCATTGCCCAGTTCCACAAGGAAACACGCAGCAGCCTGAGCAGCTCGCGTTGTAGGCATTCCAGTTCCACACGCGATGACCCGCATCTCGTCTTCGGCGAGATCTTCAGTATTGGGGTAGTACACATCGCGTGGACGATCACGTACCATTGTCGGAGAAACTTCCTCCGTTTCCTGCGCGTATGCTGCCGAAGGAGCGACTACATCTATTAACGCATCAGTAATCGCTTGAGGAGAAACAGCCCAAGCGCCAAATATCACACCAATTGCGAAGTGCTTGCTAAGTCTTCTGTAGTTCATACCTTGGGCCATGTTTAATCCTCCAGTCGCTTAATAGATTGGCAAGCTGGTACTGCGGAGTTTCGCGCTCCGGCTCGCTGTTTTGGTTACAATGTTATGGTTTAAGAGACATTCACGTAAGTGACTCACGGTGAATAACAGGGTGACTCACGGGCCATTAAATGCAAAAATGCGAATGTGGCACGACAATTTAAAAACATCTCGGGCGGTCAGAAGCGCGCTGCCCTTGGCAGGTTGCTTGCCGACGCTCATTTGGATGGATCCGATAGGCTTCAGGCGTTCCTGACGTACATCGTCGACGAAGAGCTCGCTGGTCGGGGAGACCAAATTCGAAGCAAGACTATCGCTCAGGATGTATATGACCGCGATACCTCAGAGGGGACCGATCCGGAAAACATCGTACGCGTCGATGCACGGCGGCTTCGTCAGTTCTTGGAACTGCATTACGAAGGTATCGGAAAAGATGATCCGGTACGACTGTGTATCGATAGCGGTGGATACAGGCCGCGGTTCGAAACTGCCTCAGAAACCAATACAGTATCAATCTCAACAAAAGCCAAACGCTTTGGACTGCCCATTGGGGCGTTCACCATTGGGGCCGTCGTTGGTGCGTTGGTCGCAGTCGGTCTTGCCCAAGATGGACAGGAAACTGCTTCTGCCGAAGTGGGTGGCATAGCTGTAACTGACTCGAACGCGTACATGCAGCGCGTGGCAATTTACGAAAAATCCCCAGCTGCATTACAAGCATTCAATTTGGCGGAACAAGCGCGGACAATGATATTTCCGATCTTCGACCGACAACGCCAGCTACTGGTTCTGTCCGTATTCGAAGGCGTGATTGAGATCGATCCAGAATATTTCGGTGGATATGCTGGTGCTGCGCAGGCACTCGCGTCCCTTGCGGTGATAACTCCGCAGTCTGACGCCAAGACCGAATATGCTGATGCCGCCATGAAGCTGGCGAACCAAGCGGTTAGCCTAGCCCCAGACCAAGCCTGGAGCCAGTCTGCTAAAAGCTGGGCCTTTTTCGCCAATCGCGACTATGACGCCGCGCTGCAACTCAGTAGACGCGCATCAAAACTTGATCCAAATGATGGTGCTGTACTCGACTTTCTTGGTGCTGTGGCGATGTTCTCGGGCGAATTCGAGGAAGCAATTGCAACGGCTGACAGACTCTCTCTGCTAGGTTCCAGTAACCAACGATTTGCTAACAGAAATATCTCGGGCGCGACTTACTTTCATCTTGATGAATATGAAAAGACCGTAGAGCGCTTTGAGGAGGCTAAGCAACTTGGCGATCCGCTCAGCGCTCCTTCGCTTGCCTACGTTACGGCAGCGCTATCAGCCATGGGGCAAGATAATGCGGCTAAGGCCAAACTGGCTGAACTTGAGCGTGCGTGGCCCGACGCGCCAATAGCTGCAATGCTCAAAAGCATCCACAAAGATGTCGAGAACGCAGAAGCGGTGCTACGCGAGTTACGAAAACAAGGCTGGGTAGGCCCAGTACGATAGGGTGATGCATAACAGCGGGTAGCAGTGCCAAGGTCAAAATAATCGCTACTGGCGCGGGCAATCAGGTCGAAACGCACATCACTAGCGCGGAACCGAGATCGATAACGGAAGCCCAGATAAGGGACGTTCTGCGCGACTTTGCAAAGCCTGCTTTCTGCGCATTTCTGACGTCTACAGCCGGGAGGCCCGACAGGGCCAAGGGCAGTCAGCTTCTTTTTTAGGTTCCTTGTATCTACCCGCCCATTTACTTGGCGATTAAAACAAGGAGACCTGCAAAATGACCTATCTGAAACTATCGAAAATCGAAGATTCCATTGCGCATTTGGACCACTGCTCTAGCCGATGGTGGAAAGCAGCTCAGGCCCTCACAGGGCGTCGAATGGTCGAACCCTTGGAGGAAATGGGAGACCGTTGGAATCCCAACGTTTCAGGACTGGGCAGTGATGGTATCGACATTGAACAAATCATTACTGATTCCATGAAGC
Source organism: Ruegeria sp. YTSA064 (assembly GCF_059610325.1). Classification (NCBI taxonomy): domain Bacteria; kingdom Pseudomonadati; phylum Pseudomonadota; class Alphaproteobacteria; order Rhodobacterales; family Roseobacteraceae; genus Ruegeria; species Ruegeria sp. YTSA064. The sequence goes on along the minus strand of NZ_JBXWNK010000003.1, from coordinate 345,820 downwards.
CGTGAAATTACATCCCCAAACGGCTATAATATGAAACGTCTTTCTTTGCTTAGTCGAGCGCTGCCCACGCTTTCATCATCCCAAGCGCAGCCGTACGATACACCTGATTATTAACCGGAACCTTATGGCCCATTGAGGCCCGCAGAGCTTCTCCCAGATGCCTGTCAATGAGGTTTGTTAACACAATCCCCATCCCGAACAGCCCCATGAATAGTCAGCTCATTTCTTGCCCCGCAAAAGCTCAACAGAGTGGGCAAAAATAGCAAGCAATGCTCCCTCTTGGCACACCACTTTTGCCAATTCCGTAGCGATCAATTCTTGCTGCGCGTATTGCTCACGATAGTACGTCTCAAAAGCTCTCTTAATTTCAAAGTATTCTTCGGTCTCAATCGTAGAATTTTTTTTCATATTGGGCCTCCTGGCCTGCTTTTGAGGTGTGCAGAAGGAGACGCAGCGGAACCCATCGTTAATATTTCCGAAACCCTGCATGATACTCAGGATCAGACCTCGGCAGATTAATAACCTCACCGTACTTCTTCAGAGCACGGGCAAACACAGCACCTTGAGCCTTCACGACAATCTCTGCTGCGCCCTTTTGATCTTCCGGCTCCTTGATAGCCAGACTGGGAAGACCTACAAGCTTTTCAGTTCCAAATGCAAAGTCGAGGCCGTCAGCCGACGCATGGAGCTTGAGATGGGCCATAAGATCACGTCTGGCGCTCACATCCAGTTTTCAGAAATGCGCCTACGCGAGCAAGGTCTCGACGAGCTGGCAGACAGGCTGGCCGCAGCTTTGGGGGAAGACAAACCCCGCGCCGCTTACAGCCATGACGAATACCAGCAAGCGAAGCGAAAACGACTTTGACCTGCCTGCCCTTCGCCAAAGCCTGAAGCAGCTGGCCGAGCTGGACCGTTCAGATCAGCCGAAAGCACTAGCCAAACTGATCGACCGTCGGGGCTTGGAGCTGGCCGACGCTGTTCAGGATGGCCGAGGCCGTAGCCGGATCAACATCGAGCTCGGTGGCGACCTGAAGCCTCACAACGCAAACCGCACTTTGCGAGTTAAAGCCGCAGACGTGGCCAAATTCATTGAGAAAACAAGGGAGATACGGCATGATCTCAGATCCGACAAAAGAACCATATCTCGCAATCGAGCGAGGCCCCGCTTCGGGATCTACTCTTGGTGATCATCTCGGGACAGGAACAGAATCACCAGAGCAACCAAGAAATGATCCGTCGCCAAAACGCACTGTTGAAGGTGCTGGTGGCGATAGCCAAGAGCTAACAAGTGAAGCGGTCGAGCTCGCGGTTGCCGCAAAATACCTCAAATCAGAAACCCGACAGTTCGCAGCCAACAGGAGTAGCGATTTGACTGCTGCCGATCTGGATACACCGCCCGATATCAATGATCCCTACATATTGTAGAAGCTGGCGGCAATTCTGAAGCGGCAGATGTCCAAGGCCAACGCTGTTATGTCGCTCGCGTTTCGTTTTGCTGCCGCTGATAGGTGAGGGGTCTTGGATGCATGCCAAGATACCAGAGCTCACGTACTAGATGATTCTATATGTGTTCATATTCAATTATCACCCAAGAAAATTGAACCCAAACTGCAAACCGTTTCATGCGGCTAGACGCAATGGAATCAGGTTCTGTTTTTTTGAATAACGCACAAAAAACAGCACAAAAAATTTTGGGCAGGCAAATGCAAATGCGTCTAAGTGTTTGATTTTTATGGCAGGGGCAGCAGGGTTCGAACCCGCGACCTACGGTTTTGGAGACCGTCGCTCTACCAACTGAGCTATACCCCTAGGCTGGGCCATCAGATATGCCACAGGCGCAGCGGACTCAAGAGGCTTTTTAAGTTTTTACCGCCGACAAAAAAGTTGCACCCCGCGCGCAGTTCTTTAAGACAAGGTTCGGCCAGTAAAAGGAGCGCTGCCTTGAGCATCCGCAAGAAAATCGCCGACAGCGAAGCCGTTCTGAACTGGGTCGCGCGGCGAATTGCCAGCTATATCAGGATGGTCAATCGCAACACAAACTGGCGGCGCATAGGATACGAAGAACTAGATCAACTGGCCGAACAGGGCGAACCTGTCATCGTGGTTCTCTGGCACCAGCGTCTGGCTCAGTCGCCTTACTTCTTTCCCTTGGACAAGGGCCGCATCTGCTCGATCACCTCTGCTGCCCGCGCAGGCAGTATGGTGGGCCGTGTGCAGAGATTGTTTGGTATGGACACGATCGCGATGTCCAGCCGCAAACGCCACGTCGCCTTGTCCCGCGAGGTGCTCGGAAAAATGAAGCAGGGCATCTCAATCGGAATCGCCGCCGATGGTCCCCGAGGTCCTGAACGGGTGTCTTCAACTGTACCGCTGGTGTGGGCGCGGACGTCGGGCAAACGTGTCTTTGGGATCACCTATTCCGCCAGGCACGGGCGCGAAGCAGGAACCTGGGATCGTCTGCTGATGCCCCGCCCCTGGCGCAACGAAGGCGTGTTCCTGTGCCGTGAGTGGACCGACCCAGTTCCGCGAAAGGCAACCGAAGAACAAATAGAAACGCTGCGGTTAAGTCTCGAGCAGCATATGAACGACATCACTGCCGAAGCCGACCGCATGATGGGGCGGGAGCCTTGGTCCAAAGGCACTTGATAACTCTCCAACGCAAAAATGCCCAAACGGATCAGCCCGCACCCGACTATTCCCAGTACATGCGAATCATGATTTGTATCTGGCACTGACCCGTTGTGCGCTTTCTGAAACGTCAGCAAGCTTGATGTCGAACCGTTTTCGCTCACGGCAAAAATCGCTGACATTGCAATCAACTTCGTGGTCATTTCCGCCTAGAACCGCGTCTCGCATATCCTCCAGATCCTTGCTGTGAAGGATTTGAGTTCCATAGTTGATGAATTCAAAACTAAACATGATTTCCCTCTGATCTCAGCGGTTCGCCGCTTCCGCGTTCCACGTCACTCGCTGCATTTCACAGGTGGGTTTTTAGTCTTTGATTGGGGTGAACGTCTGATTAAGAAAAGCCCTATTCGTGTTTCTTTTCACCTCTGCATTGTGGGCCCAAGATTATTCGATGAAGAATCTTCTCATCATCCCCGATGTATTCGAGGAGTTTGGTGTATCTTCAATGATCCAGAGTCCTTCTTCAGAACATATGTTCACGCCAAACTCGATCACCTCTAATTCAATTTCGCTGAAGCCCACTCAATAGAATTCTGTTTGCCAAGCAAGGCATCTTGTGACCAAGAACAACCATACCAAATCTAAGACAACGAGAATGCCCATGATTGAACGCATTGATACCGGCGAACGGTCCTCGAAAATCGTGAAGCACAACGGCGTGGCCTATCTGACTGGACAAGTTGCCGAGGGTGAGACGATTCAGGAGCAGGTTCAGATTTGCCTCAACAAAATAGATGCCCTACTCGTACAGGCGGGATCGTCACGAGAAAAAATGCTGCGCGTCACGATATGGCTGGCTGATATGAAGGATTTCGCTGGTTTGAACGAGGTTTGGAACGCTTGGGTTCCAACAGGCCACGCCCCTGCACGCGCTTGTGGTGAAGCCAAACTGGCACGCCCAGAACTGAAGGTAGAATTCATAGTGGACGCTGCCTGCGACTAAGTTCGCTGCAATCAAAAGGGGCCGCCCTTGTTCTTGGGTGGCCTTCTAAGTTTCGACGATGTGCCGGACTTGAGCCCGACCTACACCCTTGACCCGATGATTTCCAAAACAGCGTCGATGCCGAGAATGCGGTCACCTTTTTTCTTTAGTCAGGAATTTGGTCGCGGCTTTGGAATTGGTGTGGAGAGATTTACATGCGAGAGAGCTTTCGCATCAGAGACAACGCCTTTGGCCGAATAATACCGAATGAGATCGCCGTAGCTTTCGAATTCTGAACCGCTGGATTGAAAGACGAGATCCGCCAGATGCATCCTCCCCCGCACACGCAAGCGTCTGGGACGATGGTAGTGCAGCAGCCGAGTTCCCTCATCAGGTAGATCCGGGGTGTCGTTCCAGATACGACTAACTGAATTCAACGCGTCCTGACCATAACGGGCAATTGCTACTGGCAATGAAATCTGATCGAGCCAGGGTCTGCGTCCCCTCAATCCTGTCATCTTATCAATCTGTTGTGCAGTATCCAACCACAAGTCACCGAATGAACCAGTTGGAAAGAGTACCATCCCGGCATTGAAGAATGGATGTGAAAACTGTCCTAGTAGCAACTGAACCTTTGCTTCAGGTTTGGGCAGTCCAAATAACGCATAGACCTGACGCCAAACACGCGGGCGGTTTGTCCAGGCATTTCGCGTTTCCGGGCAGACCGATACTTTCTGCGGATTGGCTATCTCGGCAAACGATGTATTTTGCGTCAGAAACGTGTCGGTATCGAGAAACAGAGAGAAGTCAGCGTCTCTTTCCAGGGCAGCCCCTGCTATCTTGTTTCCCGCAGGATAGCCATCGCTAAACGGATTTTCGAGCACTCTGAGTTCAACATCTCTTGACGCCAACATTGTTCTCGTTTCCGGCTGCAACTCATCAATTCGATCAGACCGGCAATGTGCGTGCAGCGAATGATAGTCTTCGCAGAAAAGCTTGAGGGAATTGACTAATAAATGAGCCTGGACCTCAAGAGGTCCAGGCTCGACATTAAAGAAAACCGCAATTTTTTTTGTGGTTTTCTCGGGCATTAACAGCCTTACTCGATGATTTTCGACACAACCCCGGCGCCGACGGTGCGGCCGCCTTCGCGGATGGCGAAGCGCAGGCCGTCTTCCATCGCGATCGGGGCGATCAGCTCGACGGTGAAGCCGACGTTGTCGCCAGGCATAACCATCTCGGTGCCAGCCGCCAGAGTCACGGTGCCGGTCACGTCAGTGGTCCGGAAGTAGAACTGCGGACGGTAGTTCGCGAAGAACGGAGTGTGACGACCGCCTTCTTCCTTGGTCAGGATGTAGGCTTCGGCTTCGAACTTGGTGTGCGGTGTAACCGAACCCGGCTTACACAGAACCTGGCCACGCTCAACGCCGTCACGGTCGATACCGCGCAGCAGGGCGCCAATGTTGTCGCCCGCTTCACCGCGATCCAGCAGCTTGCGGAACATCTCAACACCGGTACAGGTGGTTTTCTGAGTGTCACGGATGCCGACGATTTCGATCTCGTCGCCAACATTGATCACGCCACGCTCAACACGACCGGTCACAACAGTACCACGACCCGAGATCGAGAACACGTCTTCGACCGGCATCAGGAACGGCTTGTCGACTTCACGCTCAGGGGTGTCGATGTAGTCATCAACAGCCGCCATCAGTTCTTTGATCTTCTCTTCGCCAATTTCCGGGTTGTTGCCTTCCATTGCGGCCAGAGCCGACCCTGCGATGATCGGAATATCGTCGCCGGGGTATTCATAGCTGGACAGCAGTTCGCGAACTTCCATCTCAACCAGTTCCAGCAGCTCTTCGTCGTCAACCTGGTCAACTTTGTTCATGAACACGACCATCTTCGGGATGCCAACCTGGCGGCCCAACAGGATGTGCTCGCGGGTCTGCGGCATCGGGCCGTCAGCAGCGTTCACAACCAGGATCGCGCCGTCCATCTGGGCAGCACCGGTGATCATGTTCTTGACGTAGTCGGCGTGGCCGGGGCAGTCGACGTGCGCGTAGTGGCGGTTGTCGGTCTCGTATTCCACGTGGGCGGTCGAGATGGTGATGCCACGTGCTTTTTCTTCCGGCGCGCCGTCAATCTGGTCATACGCTTTGAAGTCACCGAAATACTTGGTGATTGCTGCGGTCAGCGTGGTCTTGCCGTGGTCAACGTGGCCAATCGTACCAATGTTGACGTGCGGCTTATTACGCTCAAACTTTTCCTTTGCCATTCCTCAGGCGCCCTTTTGCAATTTTGGGGGACCCGTGGTCCCGCGGTTACATCTGCGCGCGCGAGATATTTGGTTCAGGGGGGAAAATCAAGCACATCCTGATGGAAAAGCCGCTCAGGACGCCGGATTTTGCGCCACAACCTCGTTCTCCAGCGGCTGAATAAGGTCAGGGCGGCGATCAAACCAGCCATTGTCTTTATGTTCTTCGGCCAGCCACTCTTCGACCCGGTCGGCAACCTTCAGGGAAAGCCCGCTCATTTGCTCTTCTTTTGTGCGTTCGTGACCGGACCCTTTGAGGGCGCTACCTCCGGTCGTGTCTTCCAAAACCTGAAACTGCTTGCCTTTGGCCAGAAACTCTTTGTTTTTTACGTCATACACATTCACCAGAACGATAGCCGTGCTCTTTGGATTGTAGATCACCGGGATACCGGGCGGGGCAAGCATGTAGCCTTCAAGGCTGATGCCAATATCGTATTCCTGAGCGCCTTCGTAGCGGCCCAATCGAATATCTACTGCATTCTGAATTGCAGCAGTCCATTCATCGGGTGTTGCATCCCGCGAAACCGGCCCCTGCACAGCTTTGTCAGCAAAGGCATAGTTAACGCGCATTTTGAATTCACCCAGCGACTCGGGCTCTTCGTAAACTTGTGTCTGGGTGCAGGCGCCCATCAGGGCCAACCCGGTGATCAGTGTCAGGATGCGCAACATGTCTCTCGTCTCGATAGGCCTGTTTTTATTGGATGTAGCGCACCGATACCGCTTGTGCCAAGCGGTATCGGCAGAAATTCACCAAACTGTTGGTCTGGTCACGAGAATTTATAGTCGCGCGGGAAGCCATAGGGCGCTTTTTTCCCAACGCCTGCACGCTTAGCCAGCCATTGGGACATATCCGCCTCATGCCGGGTCTTGTCGCCACCCATGGACCATTTCAAGCCGTCGTCCCAGTTGAAAGTCGTCACGTCGGACAAGCCGCCATCCAGTTCCAAGGTCCCCTGTCGCCCACGGGCCATATTGTACTTTTGCAGGCGCACACCTTTGCCCCGGGTCATCTCGGGCAGTTCTTCCGTCGGGAACACCAGGAACTTGCCGTTCTGAGAAACCACGGCGACGTGATCGCCAGCGACCGGCTTACAGATCATGGCGGTTTCGTCGCCTTTGACGTTCAGCACCTGTTTACCGTTACGTGTCTGCGCCAGCACATCATCTTCGGGCACCATAAAGCCGTTACCCGCATCCGAGGCCACCAGCAGTTTGCGCCCCGGCTTGTGGATCAGGATGTCGATGATTTGCACCTCGTTCGGCAGGTCGACCATCAGACGGAGCGGCTCGCCCATGCCCCGCCCACCAGGCAGGTTAGCAGCGCTGACAGTGTAGAAACGGCCGTTAGAGGCAAAGACCAGCAACCGGTCCGTTGTTTCCGCGTGGAAGATGAACCGCGGGCCGTCACCGTCCTTGAATTTCAATTCGCGCTTCAGATCGATGTGGCCGGTCATGGCGCGTATCCAGCCCATCTGCGAACAGACGACCGTGATCGGCTCCTTGTCGATCATCGCCTCAAGCGGCACTTCCTCGACCTGACCGGCCTCGGCAAATTGCGTGCGACGCGCACCGCCTTCATAGTCTTTGCCGAAGGTCTTCTTGGTCTCTTTGAGCTGCTCGGCGATCTTGGCCCATTGCAAGGCGGGATCGGCAAGCAAGTCTTCGAGATTGGCGCGTTCCAGCATCAGCTCATCGCGTTCGCGGACCAGTTCCATCTCTTCCAGACGGCGCAAGCTGCGCAGACGCATGTTGAGGATGGCGTCAACCTGAACTTCGGACAACTCGCCCTCGCCCGGTTTGGGCGGGACATAATCAGACTCATCAGTCGCGCGAACATGATCAATGCCCCAATCTTCGCGCATCAGCGCCGCCTTGGGGTCGTCATCATAGCGGATGATGTCGATCACGCGGTCGAGGTTTAGGAAGGCGACAATAAAGCCCTCCAAGACCTCCAAGCGATGGTCGATCTTAGCCATGCGATGGCGAGAACGACGCAGCAGCACCTCTTGCCGGTGATCGAGGAACGCGCGCAGCACTTCCTTCATCGAACAGACCTTGGGCGTCACGCCGTCGATCAGCACGTTCATGTTCAGGCTGAACCGCACCTCAAGGTCCGAGTTGCGGTAGAGCATGCCCATCAGCACCTCCGGGTCCACGTTCTTGGAACGCGGCTCAAGAACCAGGCGGATATCGTCAGCAGATTCGTCGCGCACATCGGCGAGGATCGGGATTTTCTTGGTCTGGATCAGTTCGGCGATCTTTTCGATCAGCTTGGATTTCTGAACCTGATAGGGAATCTCGGTGACAACGATCTGCCACTGACCACGGCCCAGATCTTCGACTTCGAACTTGCAGCGAAGACGGAAGGAACCACGCCCGGTGCGATAGGCCTGCGCGACATTTTCTGGTGGCTCGACGATCACGCCACCGGTCGGGAAATCCGGACCGGGGACGTAATTCAACAACGTGTCGTCGCGCGCATCCGGTGTTTTGATCAGATGCAGACAGGCGTCGCACAACTCCGAGATATTATGCGGCGGGATATTCGTCGCCATCCCAACCGCGATACCGCTGGCGCCATTGGCCAGCAAGTTCGGGAACTGTGCAGGCAGCACCACCGGTTCGGTCAGCGTGCCATCGTAGTTGTCGCGGAAATCAACAGCGTCCTCGTTCAGACCCTCAAGCAATGCCTCCGCGACTATGGTCATCCGCGCCTCGGTGTATCGCGAGGCCGCCGGGTTATCCCCGTCGATATTGCCGAAGTTCCCCTGCCCGTCGACCAGCGGATAACGGACGTTGAAATCCTGCGCCAAACGCGCCATCGCGTCGTAAATCGCAGCATCCCCGTGTGGGTGATAGTTACCCATCACGTCGCCCGAGATTTTCGCAGACTTACGGAAACCACCCGTCGCGCTGAGTCGCAGCTCGCGCATCGCGTAGAGGATTCGCCGGTGAACCGGCTTCAGACCATCGCGCGCATCCGGCAAAGCGCGGTGCATGATAGTGGACAGCGCATAGGTCAGATAGCGCTCACCAATTGCGCGGCGCAGCGGTTCAGCTATCTCGCCCCCATTGTCAGGGGCCTCCATATTGGGGTCGTCAATCGTATCGTTCATACATGATGTGATACGACGCAAGCGCGCGCGGGTAAAGCAATCGGCGCATATTTTGCTGGGGACAAGTCGCGCTTTTTGCAACAGGGGGAGACAAGTCCCGGATTTCCCCCATCTTTCGACTCAATCCCGGTTCTATGGTATGCTTTCGAACATTAAGATTGCTGCCTTTATATTGATGTTACGATTGCCAGGGGGTGCGCTATGACGCGCGTTATTGTTATCACTTTCGCCATGCTCGGGTGGAGCTTCTACGTCATGAGTGGAGGCCCTGATTTCGAGCCGCGCGGGACACGGGCCGAACAACCTGTGCCTATTGCCACGGCCCCTGAGCCCAAACCCACTTCTGCGCCAACGCCGCGTGCTGAAGAACTCGTGACCAATGTCGCAACCCGCCCTGTTGCCGCGCGAGCAGAACCTGAACCCTTGGCCGAGGAGGATACAGCTGTTGTTCTTTCACAAGTCGCGGCCAATACATTGCCTCAGTTTTCCGCATTTGACGGAAATGGTGCCAGCTTCACGCTCGCTTCGCTTGAGGACGGTGCCGCCGGGCTGGTGCAGGTTGAAACCGAGGTTCAGGACGATATCACGCCTACCTCTCAGATTATCGAACCCGAAAAGGACATTCGGGAGATATCAGGCACACGCGTAAACATGCGCGACGGGCCTGGTACGATCTACCCCATCATAGCAAAGGCAAATATTGGCCAACGGGTTGAAGTGCTAAGCGATTCAGGCACGGGATGGCTGCGGCTGAGACTGCTTCCCGGGCAAAGTGTGGGTTGGATTTCTGCATCACTGGTTCGGAAGCCAACAAACTGACGCAACTGTGTCATTGTCCTGACCTGAAGCTCGCAATACCAAGGGGGCGAGGTTCAGTTTCGGAAGTGACATGCAAAAGACCATTCTTATTACTGGGTGCTCTTCGGGCATCGGACTGGATGCGGCGCACGGCATGCGCGCACGTGGCTGGCGTGTCTTTGCATCCTGTCGGCAGCAGCGCGACTGTGATCGGTTGCGGGCGCAAGGTTTCGACAGCCCGCTGATCGACTACACCGACACCGACAGCATAGCATCCGGTCTGAACCAGGTGCTTGAAACAACCGGAGGCACGCTGGATGCACTGTTCAACAATGGCGCGCACGGCCTTCCCGGTGCGGTCGAAGACGTCCCGATCGAAGGTATGCGCCTGATTTTCGAGACCAACGTTTTTGGCTGGCACGAGTTGACCCGACAGGTGATTCCGGTGATGCGGGCACAAGGCCATGGACGGATCGTACAGAATTCATCGGTACTGGGGTTGGTCGCATTTCCATGGCGTGGCGCATATGTTGCCACCAAATATGCCATAGAAGGCCTGACCGACACATTACGGTTGGAGCTTCGGGATACTGATATCAAGGTCATCCTGATCGAACCGGGTCCGGTGACCTCGAAAATCCGAGTGAACTCAATCCCGGTGTTCGAACGCTTCATAGATTGGAAAAACTCTGCCCTGCGCCAGAAGTACGAGGATTCGTTGCTGAAACGCCTCTACGAATCATCTGGAAACGACAGGTTCGAACTGCCTGCTTCTGCCGTTACGGCCAAACTGGCTCATGCAGTCGAATCCAAACGCCCGCGCGCACGCTACTATGTGACGACGCCGACCTACATCGCTGGATATCTGCGCCGCATCCTGCCGACCCGAACCATCGACCGCATTCTCTCGGACATCTGAGGCGAAATTACCCGTTCGCTTTTGCCTCTATCAACGCTAGATGAGGGGTCATCGCGAGAACAAACAAGGATGGTGATCTTATGGACCTATTAATGGTCGTATTGCTTCTGGCTATGGCGGCAGTGGTTGCCGTGCTGGTGATGGGCATTGCCAACTTTGGAAAACCCGGCAAAGACGCAGCCATGAAAAGCAACAAGATGATGCGCCTGCGCATCCTGTTTCAGTTCATTGCAGTGGTGCTAATCGTGCTCTACGTCTACCTGCGCGGACAGGGAGTTTAAGGCATGGTTGTTCTCAACAAGATTTACACGCGCACAGGCGATGACGGCAAAACCGCTTTAGGCAATGGTGAGCGCGTCGCGAAATACTCTGGGCGTGTCGCGGCCTATGGCACAGTGGACGAATTGAATTCCTTTGTCGGCGTCGCCCGAACCGAGGCTGAAGGAGAGGTCGAAGCCGCCCTATCCCGCATCCAGAACGACCTGTTTGATCTGGGGGCTGATTTCTGCCGCCCCGATATGGACAAGGATGCCGAAGCCGACTACCCGCCTCTCCGCATCGTCCCCGCCCAGATTGATCGGCTGGAGGCAGAGATCGACGCAATGAACGAAACACTCGAACCGCTGCGCAGCTTCATCCTGCCGGGCGGTTCACGTCTGGCGGCGCATCTGCATGTCTGTCGAACGGTCTCGCGCCGGGCAGAACGTCTGGCGGTTGAGCTGACAAATATGGAACCGGTCAATGAAACGGCGGTGAAATATCTCAACCGACTTAGCGACTGGTTCTTTGTCGCCGCGCGCTGCGCCAATAATGGCGGACGCAATGATGTGCTCTGGGTTCCGGGTGCGAACCGCTGATCGCGCCCGTCATGGAGAAATAAAAATTCGTTTCTTGTCGAAAAAATGACAAAACGCGACGTCTCGAAAGCATGACGTGACGATTTTGCTCTGTTGCAGCGCATCACGACCCGCTATCTAAACCGCGAGAGCATTGGTGGAGTCGCTGCGCGGCTTGCCGTTTTTGTAAGGAGCATACGCAAAAATGAAGGTACTTGTGCCTGTCAAGCGCGTGATCGACTACAACGTGAAAGTTCGTGTTAAGGCGGACGGGAGCGGAGTTGATCTCGCCAATGTAAAAATGTCGATGAACCCCTTCGACGAAATCGCAGTGGAAGAGGCAATTCGCCTGAAAGAAGCGGGCAAGGCTGACGAAGTTGTTGCCGTTTCAATCGGTGTGAAACAGTCGCAGGAAACCCTGCGGACCGCCTTGGCCATGGGTGCAGACCGTGCGATCCTGGTTGTCGCAGCTGATGACGTACACACCGACATCGAGCCTCTGGCCGTGGCGAAAATTCTCGCCAAAGTGGTCGAGGAAGAGCAGCCGGGCATCGTTCTGGCGGGCAAGCAGGCGATCGACAACGACATGAACGCCACCGGCCAAATGCTGTCGGCCCTGCTGGGCTGGTCGCAAGGCACTTTCGCATCTGAGCTGGATATCGAAGGCGACAGCGCCAAGATCACCCGCGAAGTGGATGGTGGTCTGCAGACTATCAGCGTCAAGATGCCAACCATCGTCACCGTTGACCTGCGTCTGAACGAGCCGCGCTATGCGTCGCTGCCGAACATCATGAAGGCGAAGAAAAAGCCGCTGGATGAGAAAACCGCCGCCGACTACGGCGTCGATGTCACTCCGCGTCTTGAAATCGTCAAAACCGACGAGCCGCCGGCGCGCGCCGCTGGTATCGTCGTGGGCTCGGTCGACGAGCTGGTTGAGAAACTCAAAGAAGCGGGGGCTGTGTAATGGCTGTACTTCTGCTTGCCGAAGTCAACAACGGCGAACTGAGCTTTGACGCGACCGCCAAAACCGTCGCAGCCACCAAGTCGCTGGGCGAAATCACCGTTCTGGCCGCAGGTGGTTCGGCCGCTGCCGCTGGTGAAGCTGCTGCCAAGATCAATGGTGTGTCCAAGGTTCTGGTCGCCGAAGATGCCTCGCTGGGCCATCGCCTGGCGGAATCAACCGCAGCGCTGATCGTGTCGCTGGCTGATGGCTATGAGCACATCGTTGCTCCTGCCACCACCGACGCCAAAAACGTCATGCCGCGCGTTGCCGCCCTGCTGGACGTGATGGTGATCTCGGATGCGTCTGGTGTGGTTGACGGGTCGACCTTCGAGCGCCCGATCTACGCGGGCAACGCGATCCAGACCGTGAAATCGAACGACGCCAAGAAAGTTGTCACCATCCGGACCGCCAGCTTCGATGCTGCGGGCGAAGGCGGCGCGGCTTCTGTCGAGACCATCTCGGTTGGCGATAACCCAGGTCTTTCCGAATGGGTTGAGGATAAGGTTGCTGAAAGCGACCGTCCGGAACTGACCTCGGCAGGCGTCGTAGTTTCGGGCGGCCGTGGTGTTGGCTCGGAAGAAGATTTCAAGCTGATCGAGGCGCTGGCGGACAAGCTGGGCGCTGCTGTTGGCGCGTCGCGCGCAGCGGTCGACTCGGGCTATGCGCCGAACGACTGGCAGGTGGGTCAAACCGGTAAGGTTGTTGCCCCCGATCTTTACGTCGCCGTCGGTATTTCTGGTGCGATTCAGCACCTGGCTGGCATGAAGGACTCCAAGGTCATTGTTGCGATCAACAAGGACGAAGAGGCACCAATCTTCCAGGTCGCCGATTTCGGACTGGTTGCCGACCTGTTCCAAGCCGTACCGGAGCTAACCGAGAAACTCGGCTGATAACAGGCGAGGTTTTTCTTCAAAATTTCTATGAGGCCCGCCATTGGCGGGCCTTTTCTCTAAATGCCCAAATCTCTGATCGCACGGTTCAAAGCGTCTGCGATTCTGCGATGTGTGGCAGGGCCGATCATATGTTCAGCAATTGGCTGCTGCAGAGTGCCAAATAACATATCCTCAAGCTCATCAGATGCGCCTGATACCTGCACATGCAGAGTAATGAGGCCTGCGCTTTGAGGCACCAACACTTCGACACTCGATGTATCCAACGTAACCGGATCATCCGATACCGAGCCCAGCGCGTGATGATCTGCTTTCAATTCGAGCAACATAACCGGAGGCTTAACTTTGCGCAGAAAAGTACCGAGCCTTTCAACCCAACCTTTGCGCAGCTCTTGCTCAATCATCTCAAAGCGCGCATCTGTATGTGCCTTCAAACGGCTCAGCAGATGACGAACAAAGTGGACATCGGTGAAGTCTATTTCGGCATACAACCCCACCAATTCCGACGTTGGTGCAACGAAACGGTCATTACGACGAGGATGAACTCGATAGAACCGGTTGGTCTGGCCAAGCAAACCAGGCAACTGCAAAACACAAAGCTCGGACTGGTTCGCGAGTTCGAGCAGCCCGGAATCCCGTGTCAACGACTCAAGGCCGCAAAACAGACTACCAAAGTTGAGACACCGGCGCTGTAGGCGGTGCTCGAGTATTGAGGGATACGGTGCCTCAACAAAACGACCAAATGTCTCCTCGCCCCCGAAGCACGCCACGTAAGGCCTCTCCAAAGCTCTTTGCGGGCCTCGGTAGAGCAATTTCGAGGCCCCATAGGTGCACGTTGTTTCAACGGAACCATCCGCGTTGATTGATTGATAGCTCATCACACTCACCCAAATTTTCACCCAACTGCCATTTTGCCGCCGCAAGTCTTGCGAAAATCCTAATGCGCGCATTTGAAGCGAATTTGATCGGGCCGATCCCCTTGCCGCCCGCGCCGAAGTGCCGATAATGTCGCCCGTATCCTGCGAACAAGGACATCAGAATATGGACGTAAAATCAGTCGGAGTGATCGGCGCTGGACAAATGGGCAACGGGATCGCTCATGTGATGGCGCTGGCAGAGTATGATGTTCTTCTGAACGATATCAGCCAGGATGCCCTAGATGGTGCAATCTCGACAATCGAAACCAATCTGGTGCGGCAAGCGTCGCGCGGCAAGATATCAGACGAGGCGGTAAAAGCCGCCTTGGGGCGGATCACCACGACCCTAAACCTACCGGATCTGGGGCAGACCGACCTTGTGATCGAAGCTGCAACCGAGCGGGAAACGGTGAAGCAGGCGATCTTTGAGGATCTGCTACCTCATTTGCAGCCTCACACAATACTGACCTCGAATACATCGTCGATTTCCATCACCCGGTTGGCCAGCCGTACGGATCGACCCGAACGCTTCATGGGATTCCATTTCATGAACCCGGTGCCAGTGATGCAATTGGTCGAATTGATCCGGGGTATTGCCACGGATGAGGCAACGTTCAACGCCTGCAAGGCTGTTGTGGACCGATTGGGAAAGACCTCAGCCAGCGCCGAGGATTTTCCGGCCTTTATCGTCAATCGGATCCTGATGCCGATGATCAATGAGGCGGTCTACACGCTTTATGAAGGCGTCGGCAGCGTTCAGTCTATCGACCAATCCATGAAGCTGGGCGCCAATCACCCTATGGGGCCGCTGGAGCTCGCGGATTTCATTGGCCTAGATACCTGTCTTGCGATCATGAATGTGCTGCACGATGGTCTGGCTGATACCAAGTATCGTCCATGCCCGCTGCTGACGAAATATGTCGAGGCTGGTTGGCTGGGGCGCAAGACCGAACGAGGGTTCTACGATTACCGCGGTGAAGTTCCGGTTCCGACGCGATAGTGCATAAGAGGTCCAGCCCTCTCTTGAGCCCGCGGCTCAATTCACTCCCGAGATATTTATGGCCAGATGAAGAGACGGATCAGTGTTTGCCCAGGGCAATCGTGTGATCGCGGAGCCAAGCCATGAAACCACGTGGGTCGCGTTCCAAAAGCGCCATATCTTCATCTGACACCGGGTCGCCTATAACCGGAGACTGCGGCTTGTTGCAGGAGCGGACAATTTCGTGCAGCAAAAGACCTTGGCGAAGTATAGGCGAAAGCCGATTGGCGATCTGGTACCAACGCGAGTTGCTGCCGGGGAAGAAGATCGGCACCACTTTAGCGCCCGAGCGGCGGATCATCTTGGCAGTAAAGACGTTCCACTCCCGCTCGATCGCAGGGCCGAACCAATCATCCGATGACATCACAACACCTGAAGGGAAGAGAGCGACTACGCCGCCATCGGCCAGGTGATTCATCGTCTTGCTGCGCATTTCAAGCATCTTGGCCTGCGCTTCGGGGTCGTGCGGAAACGGCACCGGGATCATGAACGAGGTTGCTGCCTCATCCAAACCGGTCAGAACCGAACGGGTCAGGATACGATAATCACTACGAACCTGACCTATGAGTTCGGCAAGGATCATGCCATCAACCATGCCGTGCGGGTGGTTGGCGACAACCACAACCGGGCCCTCTTTTGGGATACAGGCGATCTGTTCGGCGGGGGTGGTGAGGTTGATGCCCATAATCTTAAGCGCACCGCCCCAGAATTTCTGGCCCCGATAATGTTCGTTCTGCTTTTCGAACTTGTTGACCATACGCAGAATGGTCAGCTTGCCGGTACACCATTCGATCGCGCGAATGGCGGTGGACGTCCAGGCATCGTCAAACGAGTTGGCGTAGGTCAGCGTTCTGCGGTCGTAGATTTCACCCTGGTCGGTGTCTTGATCTGCGACTGGGCCGGTCTTTGTTTCGTGCGTGGTTTCCGCCAATTGCCTGGTCTTTCCGTCCTTGATATCGTCGCAGTTACGCTATCAGAACCCTTCGCCGAACTTGTCGTTCACCAGGGTTTCCAACGCTTCTGCCAACGCCTCAGCATCCGGGCCGGACGTCTCGACGTCAATAGTAGTTCCGCGCGACGCTGCCAACATCAAAAGGCCCATGATACTGTCACCCGAGGCAGAAAGCCCGTCGCGCGACACCTCGGCACGTGCGTCAAAGCCTTCGACCACCTCAACCAGCTTGGCTGAGGCGCGGGCATGTAGGCCTTTTTCATTTATTATTTTCAAACTCTTGGTCGTCATATGATTGTATCCGGTATCAATCCAGCGTCACATTTTGCGCATTGATGTATTTTCGACCAGCTTCCAGTGCTAAACGCACGGCTTCGGCCAGCGGCAGATGGCGACTTTTGGCCAGTTTAATGAGCATCGGCAGGTTGGCTCCGTAAAGGATTCGCCGATCCTGCGGTGCACACGCGCGCAAGCTGAGATTCGAGGGGCTGCCGCCATACAGGTCGGTCACAACGACAACGCCATCGCCCATATCGACCTTGTCAGCAGCACGACATATCTCAGCTTGTTTTGCCTCGCGATCATGATCAGCTTCGATCGGGATAGCCACCAACCCGGGCTGTTTTCCAACTACATGTTGTGTGGCCGCAAGATATTCGCGCGCCAAACCGCCATGTGCAACAATTACGATCCCGATCACTTCGGCCTCACATTCAATGCGCGTCGTTCCATTTCGCGGTGCCTAATTGCCACCTGCTGGCCCCCTTCCGCAAGGGCCTTTGCAACCGCTTCGGCCACAGCGACTGAGCGATGTTGCCCTCCGGTGCACCCGAACGCGATTGAGAGGTGCGCCTTACCTTCTTCACGGAACGCTGGAAGCAATTCGATCAACAGATCGACAACCCGATCAAAGAATGCCTCAAAGTTCGGATCTGACCGAACATAGGCTGCCACATCCGAATTTCGCCCATCGGCATCACGCAGTTCAGGCCGCCAATAGGGATTGGCCAAAAACCTGCAATCAAACACCATATCCAAACCACGCGGCAAACCCCGTTTGTACGAAAAGGATTCGATCGAAACCGCCAGATGACGCCCTCCTCTAGGGGCGAACCAGCGTTCGACTTCCTCGCGCAACTGGTGAACATTCAGCGTTCGGGTATCGATCAGCGTATCGGCAACCTCGCGAATGGGGGCCAGCAGTTCTTTTTCCTGCCGGATGCCCGTTTCCGGACTGGCATCCGCAGCGACCGGGTGGCGGCGGCGTGTTTCCGAGAACCGGCGCAGCAGCACTTCGTCGCTGCAATCCAAATAGAGAATCGTGAGGTCGACATCTTCCATCCTGCCCAGTTTGGCGGCAAGTTCGATGAAACCGATGGTCGAAAAATCACGATTGCGCGTATCGATACCCAAGGCCATTGGGCGCGTCGGCTCAGAGCTGTCCACAAGACGAACCAGTAAACCCATTGGAAGATTATCAATCGCCTCAAATCCAAGATCTTCCAGTACGTGGATCGCGGTCGAACGCCCGGCGCCAGAGGGGCCCGTAACCAATACGACGCGCGTTTGTGCTATCATGAATTTGGCCATTCCGGGGCCACGCGCCCCATTCTCACAAGTTGAATTAGTCCTGCGGCCAAATTGGGTACCCCAGCGCCCCGAAGCAAGGGAACAGTTCGCTTCAGCACGCAAACGTCAGAAGGCTCGGGCAAACGCGCCGAAGCTGTTTGATCCAGATCCACGATATAAGCCAACGGGACAGGGCCCACGCTAGCAGCCCGTAGCAACCCAATGCCACGCGCCTCAATCAAACCTTCGATTGGCGCGACTGCATTTGCCACAACCTGATCGTTCTGCACAAACATATCGACCCGGTCATCTCCAACCAGCTGAGCACCCAGCGCCATCATCTGCAATGCCAGCCCAGATTTTCCTGCACCCGAAGCACCGATGATCAACACCCCAGAACCTTGCACCGCCACGCAAGTGGCGTGAATGCAAGCCGTCCTTTGATCTGCGATATCCTGGAGCGGGATCGCGTTCATGGTCTAGACAGGAAGCCCGACCACAAACCGTGCGCCCAGCGGGTCCGAAGTGATATCGGCTTCGGTCGGGCGAATGTTTTCGGCCCAGATTACTCCACCATGCGCCTCGACGATCTGCTTCGAAATTGCCAAGCCGAGGCCCGAGTTGTTGCCGAAATGCTCTTCGGGGCGTTGAGAATAAAAGCGTTTGAATATCTTGGTCAGTGCCTGATCAGGGATGCCCGGGCCAGTATCTTCAACGACAATCAGCACACGATTGTCGCGACGGCGGACCCAGACGCGAATGGCGTCATCGTCTTCACAGAAGGAAATCGCGTTGGTGATCAGATTGACAAAAACCTGTGCCAATCGCGCCTCGAGCCCGTTGACCACGATGGGCCCTGCCGGAAAATCAGTGATGTAGTCGATCCCCTTCGAACGGGCGTCTTCACCCAGAAATTGGCTGATATTCCCAAGTAGATTGAGCAGATCAAAGGGCTGCTCTTCTTCTTTTACAAGCTCCGCATCCAGCCGGGACGCGTTTGAGATGTCACTGACAAGACGGTCCAGTCGCCGCACGTCATGTTCGATAACACCCAGCAATTTTTCGCGCTGGTCATCACGTTTAACCATGCGCATGGTTCCGACTGCAGATTGCAAACTGGCGAGAGGGTTTTTGATTTCATGCGCAACATCCGCCGCAAACTGCTCATTTGCGTCGATGCGGTTGTAAAGCGCGGTGACCATCCCGCGCAAAGCTTTGCTTAGGCGACCGATCTCATCCGGTCGGGCGCTGAGATCGGGGATACGGATACGGCCCGGATTTACCCCCGCGCCCCGATCCTTGCCCATCTCGGCAGCGGCGGCCAGATCTGCCAGCGGGTTCGCAATGGTTGAGGCCAGAACAAGGCTCAGACCGATTGAGACCAGCAATGCAACGACAAACATCTGAAGGATGCGCTCTTGCTCTTTTCGGGCCAGCGCATCGATCTCACCTGCAGGGCCTGCCATGGCGACAGCACCAACCGGTACGTCTTCGACAAGAATTGGCGCCACGGCCACAATAACCGTCTTGCCCATGTCGTCCTGAACGGCCTGTACTTGCAGGCGACCATCCAACGCCTGCGGGATCAATTGTTGCACACGTTGTGCCAGTGTTGGCGCTTCAACATCTGTCCTGCTGCTAAAAATGGCGGACAAACCATTCCAAACCGCATTAAGCGCATCGCTGATCAAAGTGCTGCCCGAGACTGTGTCAGCTTCCTGTTGCAGCAGGCTTGGTAGTTCTGAACCTGGCGACACACCGCGTGTCCAACCGATCAGAGTTCCTGTATTATCATATACAAAAACTTCGCCACCCTCGGGAAGGCTAAGCCCGGACAGGGTATCTCGCACGTCCAGCGTTACGGCACCATTTCCCGAAGGTTGTCGCAGTTGGGTTTCAAATACGTTGCTGACGAGCTGTGCATCCCCAACCAAATCGACCGCTGTCTGCTGAACACGCTCTTTGCGCGTGTCGTCCAGATACAGCAAACCCGCCACCAGAATGACCAGGGCAATCAGGTTGAACGTAATGATCCTACGTGCCAGAGGCGAATAGCGCAACGTAAGAAGGTTTCGCCGCGATCGCTTGGCCTGCAGTTCCGCAGACTCGGAATCTTGGGGAATGACCCAGTCATCCCCCAATACGACATCCGCGTCGTGTTCTTGGTTGGCTTGTTCAGTATCGCGCACGAGACCCCTTCGCCTTCTTCACAAACGGCCGCGCCTATTCTTCGTTGTAACGATATCCGATACCATACAGCGTTTCGATCGCCGAAAAATCCGGATCAGCGGCCCGCATCTTCTTGCGCAGGCGTTTGATATGGCTGTCGATGGTCCGATCGTCCACATAGACCTGATCATCATAAGCGACATCCATCAACTGATCACGGCTTTTTACAAATCCCGGACGCTGTGCCAGTGCCTGCAGCAACAGGAATTCGGTTACAGTCAGAGAGACATCATTGCCTTTCCAGCTTACCGAATGGCGCAGCGGGTCCATCCGCAGCTCACCGCGTTCCATTACCTTGGTGTCCCCGGTCGCAACGCTGGTTGCATCCCCTTCTACCGCTTCCTGACGACGCAGCAGCGCCCGGATGCGCTCGACCAGAAGGCGTTGCGAGAACGGTTTCTTAACATAGTCATCTGCGCCCATCCGAAGGCCCAGAACCTCGTCGATTTCATCATCTTTTGAGGTCAGGAAGATAACCGGCATCTGCGTTTTCTGCCTGAGCCTCTGTAGCAGATCCATGCCGTCCATCCGCGGCATCTTGATATCCAGAACGGCCATATCCGGAAGTTTCTTATTGAACGCATCCAGCGCTGCCTGCCCATCATTATATGTTTCGACCTCAAACCCTTCGGCTTCGAGGGTCATGGATACTGACGTCAGGATATTTCTGTCGTCATCCACAAGTGCAATCTTTGACATCGGGTTCACCCCTATTCCTGCTCACTCGCGCAATAATACGCTTTTTTGTAAGACATTGTTGGCGGTTTTGAGCAACCGAATCAACTCGTAACCTCGAATCATGCCTTTCTTGCGGCAGGTATGCGGCAAATTTGCCTTGCTGCGCCCAAATAGCTGCCTTGATTTACAGCAGACAAATCGTGATGGCGCTAAACCTCAACTTGGTTGCGCTAACTCCTACCAACCCTCCTGTTCATGTCCCAAAATACCGTGATAAGAGGCGCTTGACCGCCGGCTTTTTCCGGTATCCGCCCCAATGGCGCACCCGGCCCTAGGCCCTCGCGCCGCCACAGGAGAAGACACACATGACATCTGGACGGGTTAACCCGCAATTCCGCCTCGAAGATCAGGGCATCGAGGGTCTGGGCAATGTCTATTACAACTTCATGGAACCGGCGCTGATCGAAGAGGCACTGAAGCGCGGCGAAGGCACCCTTGGCAATGGCGGCGCATTTCTGGTCACCACCGGCAAGTTCACTGGCCGCTCGCCAAAGGACAAGCACGTCGTCAAGACCGACAGCGTCGCCGACAGCATCTGGTGGGAGAACAATGCCGCGATGAGCCCCGAAGGCTTTGATGCGCTGTACGATGATATGCTGGCCCATATGAAAGGCCGCGATTACTTTGTGCAGGACCTCGTGGGCGGTGCCGATCCCAGCTATTCGATCAATGTGCGTATGGTCACTGAGTTGGCTTGGCACAATCTGTTCATCCGCCACCTGCTGCGCCGCCCGGATCGTGAGGATCTGGATGAGTTCACTGCGGATTTCACCGTCATCAATTGCCCCAGCTTTCAGGCCGACCCGGCCAAGCACAACTGCCGCAGCGAGACGGTGATTGCGATGAACTTCGATCGCAAGCTGATCCTGATCGGCGGCACCGAATATGCTGGCGAGAACAAGAAGTCGGTCTTCACCCTACTGAACTACATGCTGCCCGAAAAAGGCGTGATGCCGATGCACTGCTCGGCCAACCATGCGGTCGGCAACCCGGTCGACACCGCCGTGTTCTTCGGCCTGTCCGGCACCGGCAAGACCACCCTCTCCGCCGACCCGTCCCGCACATTGATCGGCGATGACGAACACGGCTGGTCGGATCGAGGCACCTTCAACTTCGAAGGCGGTTGCTATGCCAAGACGATCAACCTGAACGCCGAGGCCGAGCCCGAGATTTACGCGACCACCTCGAAATTCGGCACCGTAATCGAGAATATGGTCTTCGACGCTGAGACCAAAGAGCTCGATTTCAACGACGATTCTTTGACCGCAAACATGCGCTGCGCTTATCCGTTGGAGTACATTTCAAACGCCTCCAGCAACGCCCTAGGTGGACATCCCAAAAACATCATCATGCTGACCTGCGATGCTTTTGGTGTTCTGCCACCGATCGCTCGGCTGACCCCTGCGCAGGCAATGTACCACTTCCTTTCTGGCTTTACCTCGAAGGTGGCCGGAACAGAGCGCGGCATCACCGAGCCTCAGCCGACCTTCTCTACCTGCTTTGGTGCGCCCTTCATGCCACGCCGCCCCGAAGCCTATGGCAACCTGCTGCGCGACAAGATTGCCCAGCACGGGGCAACCTGCTGGTTGGTCAACACAGGCTGGACCGGCGGCGCCTATGGCGTTGGCAGTCGGATGCCGATCAAGGCCACCCGCGCCCTGCTGACGGCGGCACTTGAAGGATCACTGACTGACGCCGAGTTCCGCAAAGACGCCAATTTCGGATTTGACGTACCTGTCTCAGTACCGGGAGTGCCCGAAGTGCTACTGGACCCGCGTCGCACCTGGGACGATCAGAAAGCGTTCGACAAGCAAGCGGAAAAGCTGGTGCAGATGTTTGCCGAAAATTTCGAACAATATCTGCCCTTCATTGATGAAGATATCAAAGCCGTTGCAATCGGCTGATTAGAAATGGGGGCTCTAGCCGCCCCCATTTCATTTTGGATTACGCAGCGGCAGCCCAATCTAACAAACAAGTTCATTGCGAGAACGCGCCATTTGCGCTATCGCAATATACCGATGAAGAGATGGTACCGATGTTTTCGGCAGCGGCGACCATTGAAATTGGACAGTTGGGCGACCCGGGCGATTCCACTCTCAACACGCTTCGGGCCGCACTTGAAAGTGGCTATTACTTCCACATGGGGATGGTGTCGGATAGATGTGTTTCAAAGGTCCTAGCCTTTCGACGTGCCTCGATCTGACACGGTAGTAGATAATAGGCAAGTTATGACAGAAATTTCAAAACTCACCGAACTGCGCAAACTGATGCAGAGCATGGAACGCACCTTGGGGCTAGAAGAGTTATCCCCGGTTGAGCGCGACATCTATTACGCCGCGGAAGAGTTGTCGAAAAGCAATACCGAAGTGCGCACCTTCGGCCTGATCGAGCATACGCTGGTCAAAAGCGTTTCTCGTCCGACCTTTTTCCGCGCCCTCAAGTCTTTGGTTCAAAAGGGCTATCTTTCGCAAAGCGGAAGCGCCAATCGTGGGCGGTATTTGGTTCATGCACCCAGGTGATTGCTGCCTGAAATCTGAAAACGGCTAATCCCGTGAACAGATGGGCCTCTGACACCTTCTTTGCCTCTTTGGCCTATGTTGCCGCATCACTCGTTACATTCGAGATTCTGATGCCGCTTCAGAACGAATTTTTTCCCGCATACCCCAGCCACGCCAGCCTGTTGTTCCTGCCGCATGGCGTGCGGGTTCTGGCCGCATGGTTACTGGGGTGGCGGGCAATTTTTGCACTTTTGCCCGGCGTCTTTGTTGTCTTTGCAATGGTGGGCGGATGGGACGTTTTCCTGCCCAGCAGATTGCTGGCAATTGCCATAGCTGTAACAATCGTGCCCGCCGTGTTTTACGCGTGCAAAGCGGTAGGATGGGATCTTTTTCCACGCTCTGATCGCAATCCCTGCTGGCCCTGCGTGATGGGAGTTGGGATTGTCACTTCGGTTTTGGTTTCAATCCTGACCAACACGGCCTTTGGCAGTACAGCTGCCGAATATGTCGCGTTTCTGATTGGCGACATCTCAGGCTTGTTCTTTTTGATGTTGGGTCTCTATTTCGCGTTCCGTTTTGCTGAAAGGCGTGGTTAACCCAACAGTCCGCGCCTGAGCAAATTCAATCCGGCGATCAACAGAACCAACAGTGTAAGTTTGCGAAACTGGGTCTGATCAATCCGGTCCTGAAGGAACAGACCTCCTCGCATGCCTACAAGGGCCGGAAGAACCAGCATTGCAGAGAACAATGCCGTTTCACCCCTCAGAACACCTGAGCCCAAATGCGCGACCACCAGGGCCACCGCCCCTAGGCCATAAATTACACCCTGAACACGCATCTGATCTTTCTTTGGTGTATTCAACGCCGTCAGATAGGCCACAGTTGGTGGCCCCCATACGCCAGAGATGCCTCCGACCGCCCCTGCTACTGCGCCGACCACCGCCTCGACCCCGACGGAGGGTGCCTTCAATGTAAGTCTGAGCCCAAGTATCTGAATCAGCGCAAAGAAGGTTATCGGCACGCCGAGCACCAGTAGGTAATCCTGAGGTGTCAAAATATTAATCAATTGAGCACTCGCCAGCAGGCAGATTAACCCAACTGCCAGAAATACACGGAATTTACGAACCGATACCGCTGCGGCGACCACGCCATCCCGCAAGGCCTGTACACCATTAGTAACAAGGGTCGGCAGGATGAGGCCTGCCAACGCAAATTCGGGGGGCAGCATCATACTCAGCCCGGATATCAGCACCATTGGCATAGCAAATCCCACCATGCCTTTGACCCACCCCGCCACAAAAGCGACGATCAACGCCAGGTACATTTCCTGCGGTGAAATGAGCGAAAACAGATCCATCTGCCCTTCATATCAGGCCGAGATTTTTCTGCATTGCAAAAGTGATATGGTAATAATTGAACTTTTTATGTGCTATTTGTGTATTTTTGTTGCGCTGCACGTGCAGCATGATATGACCAGACGACCCAGTAAAGGACGTGATTCATGGCCCATGATGGACAGGACTTGACGAACATGATGCAGCAAGCGGTATTACCTGATCTTCTGACATTGACTGCAGCGGCCTTACCGGCGGTTGAAACTGTGTTCGACAAGGCCCGTGCATCGGTGCGTGCCATGGTCACTAGCGATGACCGCATCTCGGGCGCGTTGATCGAAGCAAACCAGACAGCCGCTCACGGTTTGGCATGGCTGGCAACTTACCGGCAATCTTTGCAGCAGATGCAACGCTGGGCCGAGGCACTTCAAGCTGAAGGTAAGTTCAGTGAGATGGAGCAGTTGCTGCACCAGATCGCCTTTGGCGAATACCTGCATCAGATCGCGGGTGGCATTCCGATGAATCAGGGTGAGGTAGTGCGTTTGCAGGACCTTGGTCTTGGCTGGGACGCCTTGTCCGGGTTCCAGTGCCGTGAAGTGCAAACCCTGATGGCGCAGGCCAATTCTCAGGCCGCGCGCACCCGTCTGGTTGAGCTTATGCAGGATCAATCCGGTGCGACCATGTTCGGCGCGTCGGGTCTGGATGATGAGCTGGAGATGATCCGTGATCAGTTCCGCCGTTATGCGCAGGAAAAGGTCGAGCCCAACGCCCATGAATGGCACCTGAAAGACGAATTGATCCCAATTGAGATCATCGAAGAACTGGCCGAAATGGGCGTGTTCGGCCTGACCATCCCCGAGGAATACGGCGGCTTCGGTCTGTCCAAAGCGTCGATGTGCGTGGTCTCGGAAGAGCTTTCGCGCGGTTATATCGGCGTGGGCTCATTGGGCACGCGGTCCGAGATAGCGGCTGAACTGATCATCGCTGGCGGCACAGATGAGCAAAAAGCTAACTGGCTGCCGAAACTTGCCAGTGCTGAGATCCTGCCGACCGCCGTTTTCACTGAGCCCAACACAGGATCGGATCTGGGCAGCCTGCGCACGCGTGCCGTAAAAGGTGAAGATGGCAACTATGAGATAACAGGCAATAAAACATGGATCACCCACGCCGCCCGCACGCATGTGATGACTCTACTGGCGCGTACCAACCCTGATAGCTCCGATCACCGTGGTCTGTCCATGTTTCTGGCTGAAAAGACCCCCGGAACCGATGAGAACCCCTTCCCCACACCCGGTATGACAGGCGGCGAGATCGAAGTGCTGGGCTATCGTGGCATGAAAGAATACGAGCTGGGCTTTGACGGCTTTGAAGTGAAGGGGGAGAACCTGTTAGGTGGCGAAGAAGGCAAAGGTTTCAAACAGTTGATGGAGACCTTCGAGAGCGCCCGCATCCAGACCGCCGCCCGCGCCATCGGCGTCGCTCAGAGCGCTTTGGACATCGCCATGCAATACGCACAAGATAGAAAGCAGTTCGGCAAGGCGCTGATCAACTTCCCCCGGGTCTCGGGCAAGCTGGCGATGATGGCGGTTGAGATCATGATCGCACGGCAGCTCACTTATTTCTCTGCATGGGAAAAAGACCACGGCCAGCGCTGTGACCTTGAGGCGGGGATGGCCAAACTGCTGGGGGCCCGGGTTGCCTGGGCTGCGGCGGATAACGGGTTGCAGATTCACGGCGGTAACGGCTTCGCGCTGGAATATAAAATTAGCCGCGTGCTTTGTGACGCGCGCATCCTAAATATCTTTGAAGGCGCCGCAGAAATACAGGCGCAAGTCATCGCGCGTCGGTTGCTGGGCTGACGCCCGGTTCGATGCGGTTTCCCCAACTGAACCCGGCCTTGTGCCGGGTTTTCTTTATCTTCCGTGTTGTACAGGCACCAAGGCGCAAATGTTCCGAGTTGTACTACCTGGCTTTGTGATCGTCTGGGCAAAACTTCCCCCTCGGATCGGGGGCCGGAATCAGTTAAAGGGCGGTGAACGGAACCGGCACCTATGTCGGCCAGAGGAGACTCGAGCGTGAAGATCATCATTGCAATTTTGGCCACCTGCCTGGCCCTTGCCGGGTGCGCCTCGGCCCCGACAACGACGGGCTCGAATGACGTCGACAAACTGACGCTGGCCATTCAGCAGCTTGGTCCCGAGGTTGATCCACGCGAAGCCCGCCGCGCTGCCGAGATATCCTATGCCTATTCCAGCCAATTGAAGCAGGACTGGAAAGTCACCGATCCGGCGATCATCCACAACGCAAAGGTCATAAATGGGTTTCGTGAGAAGGGCCTATGTAATGACTGGGCGCAAGCCATGACCACGCGACTGAAACAAGAAAGTTTCCGTACGCTGGATTTGCACTGGGTTACCTCCCCACCGACGGCGTTTCGGATCATTCATCATTCGGCCCTGATCAGCGCCAAGGGTGCTCCCATGGACGAGGGCATCATCCTGGACCCGTGGCGCAACAGCGGGGTGTTGTTCTGGGCACCCGTGCGTGAGGATACCAAGTACAACTGGCGGCCCCGTCTTGAAGTGCGCGAAGAATTGATCAGCGGCGTGAACCCATACTGATAGGATATTGCGATGTTACGTCTGGCCCTGCTTCTGCCTCTGGCCTTGTTTCAATGCAACGAGGATGAAACCGTTGCCGCCTATGGCGCGGCGGATCAGACATGGGCACTGCAGGAAATTGACGGAGAGCCCTTCGAAGCCAGCGCATTGCTGCGCTTTCCCGAAGAGGGGCGTATCGAAGGCAATGCCCCCTGCAACACTTATTCGGGCAAGCTTAATGCCCCCTACCCTTGGTTCGAGATCGCCGATCTGGCCGCCACCCGCGCAGCCTGTGACGGGCTTGAGGCCGAAGGTTTTTACTTCGCTGCACTGATGGCGATGACACAATCCGAAGTATCCGGCGATGTGCTGATCCTGCGCAACGAGGACGGGCACGAGATGGTATTCAAAGCCGTCGAGTAAACTGCGCCACAAAGCGTGCACGGGCATCAGGCAGCGGCGTATGGCCCAAAGCCGGGGCCAGGTGGTTTTCCAGAAAATGCCCGGTAGTGCGCAGAGCCTGCGCGATCTCCGCATCCGGCGCAGCCCCTTCGCCACGCAGACAGGGGGGCAGTGGCAACAGCTTGTCGGCCCACTCCCCTGCCCCAGCTGCACTGACCGCGCGACCGGTTTTGGGCGAGACATAAATCAGCCCCTCACGCACGCCGGTCACAGCACAGGCCGACAGATCGAGGCCAAAGCCCAGCTCTTCTAGAAGCGCCAGTTCCCAGCGCAGATAAGCAAGTGGCCAAACTTCATCCTGTCCCAACAAATCCATCAACTGTTCGGTTTGCTTATAAATCGAGGGGTGTGGCTCGCGCTCGGGAAGGCAGAAGGACAATAACGCCACCACCGCGTTCAGCCCGGCCAGTGCCAACCGACCTGAAAATGCAGCGGCGGCACGGGAACGCATGGGTTCGACCTGAAAAGTGCCCAGATGCTCTTCAAGCCGCGCACGCCAAAGTACGTCCAACTGCGCGCCCGGTTGCAAGTTCGGCGCGATCTTGCGGCTAGTGCCTCCGCGCACAATACCTGCATGGCGGCCATGAGTTTCGGTAAAAACCTCGATAATGGCCGCCGTCTCACCATGGCGGCGAGAGGTCAGAAGTATGCCGTGATCACGCCAATCCAATTTCGGCCTCGTTAGGTCACCAGATATGCCTGCAGGAAATCTTATGGCCGTTGCAGGTTCAAGGTACAAATAAGTCTGGTCGGAACAGTAGGAAAAACCGGTTGCGTGAGGTGGGTTCAGCGACTAATGTTCGCTATATGTTCTAATTACTGGGATTTGAGAAATGTCTCTGAACTATGTCATGATTGGCTCAAATGATGTTGCCAAAGCACGCAGCTACTACGACGCGGTTGTCCCTCAGTTAGGTGGGAAAGTAATCGCCGAATACATGCCACATGCAGTTTGCTATGAGCTGCGCGGTGGCGGCAGCATGTGGGTCGCAACGCCCTTCGACAAAGAGGTTGCAACTGTCGGAAACGGCAACATGGTTGGCCTGCTATGTCAAAGCGAAGCGGAAGTACGTGAGGTGCACGCCGCCGCTATTGCCAATGGCGGTACTAACGAGGGCGATCCGGGTGAACGCCCGCAATATGGACCGAACTTCTACGGCGCCTATGCCCGCGACCCGGATGGGAACAAAATGAGCTTCGTCTATTTTAGTGAGGCAGACTAATCGAGTTGTCGCCAACTGCATGGCGGGGTTGCTAGAATGTGACCCCGGCATGGATTAGGATGCCGATGACCATCATCAGGTTCAAGATCATGGAAAGGCCGTTGCCCACATAGATGGGCAGCTTGCCGACCACCAGCCCGTAAGAGAACCACAAAAACGACAGCCCCGCATAAAGCGACCACGAGAGCAGCGACTGGCCGGTGGCGTGTTCGGAATGGGTAAAATAAAGCTTGATCAGTTGCGGCAACGTGGCGAAGGGGCCGACCACTCCGATGAAGACCATAAAGCCCTCGAACCGCTGCATCCAATGGCCGAGATTTGACTTTTCCAGTTTCTGGGCAAGTGTTTCAGCCACTCAATTCCCCTCCTGTTCCTGCGGCACCCGATAGGCCGGTCGTTCGTTCAGCCTGTTTCAGAGCAAAATAGTCGCTTTGTGCCGGGCATCCAAGATTAATTGCTGGGCGCGCTAGTCCAAACCTTCTTCACCCAGTAAGTGCCGGCCTTGCCGGTCTTCAACCTCGATTACCCAGAGATCAGGGTCAAAACTGCGTTGGCGGGTGATGGCGTTGTCCACCTCGCCCTCGGGGCCGGAAGAGAGTTCCACCCATTTACGCTCACCGCTCATCAGATCAAAACTGCGCTGAAACGCGGTTGCCTGCCCGTCAAGCGTATTCAGCTTGATCAGCACCGCGCCGGCGGTGTCGTCACCATGGGCCACGACAAAAGCTGGTATTTCCTGAAACCGCAGCCGCGCCAGATAGGCATGCACCCAGAATTCCGCCGTCAGTCGGGTCATCCGTTACCGTCTTTGAAATCCAGACCCATTTCCGAATAACGCTCGGATTCTTCCAGCCAGTTGGGCCGGACCTTCACCTGTAGGAACAGGTGGATCTTTCGGTCGAGGAATTCTTCTAGTTCCGCCCGTGCGGCCTGACTGACAGCCTTGATCGTCTCACCGCGTTTGCCCAGCACAATGCCTTTGTGACCGTCGCGCATGACATAGATGACCTGATCAATCTTGGCCGAACCGTCCTTACGCTCTTCCCAGTTCTCGGTCTCGACAGTCAGCTGATAGGGCAGTTCCTGATGCAGGCGCAGGGTCAGCTTCTCGCGCGTCATCTCAGCGGCGATCATGCGCAGGGGCAAATCAGCGATCTGGTCTTCGGGGTAGAGCCACGGGCCTTCGGGCAGTTCCGAGGCGAGCCATTTGCGCAGATCGTCAACGCCGTGGCCTTTCTCGGCCGAGATCATGAAGGTCTCGGCAAAGGGATAGCGCGCGTTCAGGTCACTGGTGAGCGCCAACAGCTTCTCGGACGGCACCTTGTCGATCTTGTTGATCGCGAGAGCGATGGTGCGGCCCTGCCCGATCTCTTCCAGCCCTTCGAGGATGCGTTCAACCCCTTCGGTGATACCGCGATGCGCCTCGACCATCAGGACGACCACGTCGGCATCTGCCGCCCCGCCCCAGGCTGCGGCGACCATGGCGCGGTCGAGCCGGCGGCGGGGCTTGAAAAGGCCCGGTGTGTCCACAAAGACCAGTTGCGCATCACCCTCCATCGCCACGCCGCGAATGCGTGCGCGGGTGGTCTGCACCTTATGCGTCACTATCGAGACCTTGGCCCCGACCATGCGGTTCAGAAGGGTGGATTTGCCTGCGTTGGGCTCTCCGATCAGGGCGATAAATCCGGCGCGTGTGGTCATGTGTGTTGCGATCCTGTTTGCAAGTGCGCACCCCTATAGCAGAATGGGCGGGCGGGCCAGAGGGATTTGTCGCATTGCGGTCATGCGTCTGGGGTGGCAGCAATGCGCTGTGCCAAGCCGCATCCAGCCAGGCGTTCATTCTTTCAGTGAGGCGAGATATGAGACGTCGCGAGTTTCTTTTGGGCAGCGGGGCTGCTGCAGGTGCGTTGGGACTGGGTGGGTTCGCGTTGGCGTCAAACCCGCAAGAGTTGGTGATCCAACCCGCAAGTTTTGCGCTACGTGATCAGGTGACGGACGGGATGGTCAGCCTGTCGCCGGACGCGCCTCCCCCCGTTCTGTATGGAAATCAGGGTGAGGTGATGCGGCTGCCGGTGCGCAACACGCTGCCCGACTATACGGCGATGCATTGGCATGGCTTGCGTATTCCCAACGGGATGGACGGGGTGCCTTATCTGACGCAGATGCCAATGGGCGAAGGTGATCAATTCGACTATGAATTCATACCCCCGGACGCGGGCACCTATTGGTACCACCCTCATTGTATGACGATGGAGCAAATGGCGCACGGGTTGACTGGGGTCATGGTGATCGCCGAGGCCGAGGACCCGGGGTTTGACAGCGAGCAGGTGATCAACCTGCGCGATTTCCGGCTGGATGAGGTGGGCGCGTTTCTGCCCGCTTATACGCCGCGCGGAGCGGCTCGGGCGGGGACATTTGGCAATGTGCATACTGCAAATTGGTTGCAGGCGCCGGTTTATGATCACCCCGCCGGAGGTCTGGTTCGGTTGCGCGTGGTCAACACCGATACGACCCGGATTTACAAACTGAACCTCGACCATGCCGAGGCCCGGATTATCGCATGGGACGGGCATCCGGTGGACATTGACGTGCCTCTGCCCAGCGTTGCGGAGCCGTTACTGCTTGGCCCCGGCCAGCGTGTCGATTTCGCGGTGAAGATGCCCGAGGTTGAAGGGAAGACCGTGAACCTGATCGCGAAGCTGCCCGGTCAGCCGCTGCGGTCCATGGTCGGGTTGCAGGCGGTAGGCGCGTCTGTGGCGCGGGATATGCGAGATCTTAAACCTCTGGCCAAAAACCCTGTTGCACGGCCCGATCTGAACAAGGCCGAGCTGCACGAGTTTGTCTTTGGTTGGACGCCAGAAGGCGGAGAACCCAATAACGGCTTTTGTGGCTCGCTGGGGTACAATTTCTGGTCGATCAATCGTAAGCCTTGGCCGGGAGATGCCGCGCAAGATGTGGGGCCTCTGGCCACTTTGCAGATGGGCAAAAGCTATGTTCTGCGGCTGCGCAATGAATCCCCCAACCTGCATCCGATTCATTTGCACGGGTTGGTCTTCGCGCCTTTAAAATCAAACTTGCGCAAACTGCCTCCGCTGATGACCGACACGATGTTGCTGCTGAAAGATGAGGTGGTCGAGATTGCGCTGGTCGCGGATAATCCGGGTGATTGGGCGTTTCATTGCCATGTGATCGAGCATCAGAAAACCGGACTGACCGGGTTCGTTCGCGTGGTTTGATCTTACGGCGAAGTGTTCAATACCAGTACATGGTTCGGGTAGGCTTGGTCCCCGATCCGGAAATCTGTGACACCGACTTGTTCAAACCCTTTGGCTAGATAGAAATCGATTGCGGTCGTGTTCTCAGAATTGGTCGTCAGCCAAATCGACTGACGCCCTTTTTCACGGGTGTAGTCGATCGCTATGTTCAGCAGCGCTGAGCCGACGCCTTTTCCTTGATGGCGGGGCTGGACGTAAAACGTCACTATCTCAAGGTCGGACAGCCCGTCCACAGGTGCGATGCGATCTTCCGCCAGCCGAATGTATCCGTCGATCCCCTCTTCATTTTCAGAGACCATCAAAAGGTCTTGGCCGTCCTGCAACAAGGCTTCGAACCGCGCGGTCGTGAACTCGGACAGTGCGAATTCGGCAAAGAAGGAATTCACGCCGCGCTTTAGGTAGGTTCCGACCCAGACCTCAATCGACAGGGCCGCGAGGCTGGCGGCATCGGCTTTCTGGGCGGGTCTGATCTTCATGATCTGGCCGCGCAGAGGATCAAGACAATTGTTCCAACAGAGCCTTTGCCGCTGCCTGTTCTGCCTGACGTTTGGAGCCAGCGGTAGCTTGTGCCTCGGTCCCGTCCTGCAGTCGCGCGGCGATGGTGAAGATCGGGGCGTGATCGGGGCCAGTGCGTTTGACTTCGACGTAAGCTGGCGGCTTCTGACCGCGGGCCTGCGCCCATTCCTGCAACGAGGTTTTGGCGTCGCGCGCGTCAGCCTCGACCTTGTGGATGCGTTCGCCCCAGAGGGCGAGGATCACGTCGCGCGCGGCCTCGAAACCTGCGTCACGATAGACGGCGGCGATGACCGCCTCCATTGCGTCTCCCAGCAGGGCCTGTTTGCGGCGGCCCCCGGACAACATCTCGGACCGGCCCAGCTTTAACACCGCACCCAGATCGATCTGACGGGCGACATCTGCGCAGGCCTCTTTGCGCACGAGCGCATTGAACCGGGGAGCCAGCTGGCCTTCGGAGGCTTTCTTGTCAGCTTCAAGCAATGCGGTGGCCATGACGAGACCCAGCACCCGGTCGCCCAGAAATTCCAGCCTTTGGTTGTCGGGGCGCGTGGCAGAAGACACCGAGCCGTGGGTCAGCGCGCGCACCAGCAGTTCGGGGTCGGAGAATTCATACCCCAAGCGCTGCTGGAACGCTTTTATCTCGGCCGATAGCTTCAATTGACCGCCTTGAAGAAGCGATCACCGCGCCAAGTCCAGAAGAACAGCATCGAGCGGCCGGCGGAGGAGAACATGATCCGGTCGGCGCGTCCGATCAGGTTTTCGAAAGGCACAAAACCTACGCCGCCTGCGGATTGCGGCAGGCGGCTGTCGGCCGAGTTGTCGCGGTTGTCGCCCATGAAGAAATAGTGGCCTTCAGGCACGGTGTAGATGCCCGTGTTGTCCGAACCCTGATTACCGATATTCAGCACATCATAGGAGACGCCGTTCGGCAGGGTTTCGATCAGGCGAGACTTTTCGCACAAACCACCAATACCCACGGGGCCGTTTTCACAGCGCGGGCGCAGACCTTGCGGGCCCTGCGGTTCGGCGATCTCGGTGAATACGCCGTCAGGTTGCTGAGGCACCGGCGTGTCATTCAGAATGATCTGGCCCTGGCGAATTTGGATGCGGTCGCCCGGCAAGCCGATCAGGCGTTTGATATAGTCACGGCCAGTGATGGGATGGCGGAAGACGATTACATCACCCCGCTCAGGCTCACCGCCCAGAATGCGAGTGTTTTCATCGCCCTGCATCCAGCCACAGATATCTTCGGCATCGATGTTCAGACCGACGCTGGGGATGATCAGGCTGGGACAGGAAGCGTAGGAGTATCCGTAAGCCATCTTGTTGACGAAGAGGAAGTCTCCGATCAGCAACGTCTGCTTCATCGAACCGGAGGGAATCCAGAACGGTTGAAAGAACAGGGTGCGGAAAACGCCCGCGATCAGCAGGGCGTAGACGATGGTTTTGATCGTCTCCCAAACGGCGTTTCCGGATTTGGCTTCCTCGGCCATACTGCTCTCTCCAGTCTATGCGTGGTTGGGGTGCTACATGCGTGTCAGGTGGGGGCAAGTCAAGGCTGCGCGGGCGCTTCTTGAAGCGGTCGGGCCTCTATCACCACAAAGGCCTGCGCCCAGGGGTGATCATCGGTCAGGGTGACGTGGATGATGGCCTCATGCCCTTCGGGTGTCAGTTCTTTCAGGCGCTCGGCGGCCCAGCCGGTGACATGCATAACGGGTTGGCCTGTGCGCAGGTTGGTCACGGCCATATCCTTCCACGCGATCCCCATCCGTAGACCGGTGCCTAGGGCTTTTGAACAAGCCTCTTTCGCGGCCCAGCGTTTGGCGTAGGTGCCTGCGGTATCGTGGCGGCGTTCGGCCTTGCTTTGCTCGGTCTCGGTAAAGACGCGGATGCGGAACCGGTCGCCGAACCGGTCGAGCGTGCCTTGAATGCGTTCGATATTGGCGAGGTCGGTGCCGATGCCGAGGATCATGTCAGACCTCCAACACCACGGTGCCCAGCTTTTGTCCGGCCTCGACCATCTGGTGGGCGGTGGCCGCATCGCTGAGGTTTCCACCGGGAACAACGGCGTGAGACAATGCGTCCTGTTCCAGCCACTCAACCAACTGCGCCTCGCCGCGACGGCGGGCCGCGGCGTCGAGCTGGTAGACGATCAGCATATGCAGGCGGATGTTCTTGAACATGAAGCCGTAGAAATCCAGTTCGGGCGTCATTTGTGAGGCCGAGGCATAGCTAGCGATGGTCCCGCCGGGGCGGATCATCGAAAGGGAAGCGGGTTGGTTGGCGGCGAAATCGACCTCGACGATGAGGTCAACGCCTGCGCCGTTGGTCATGTCCATCACCGCCTCGGCCACGTCTTGCGTGCGGTAGTTGACCCACTCTGTCGCACCAGAATGGGCGGCTTTTTCGTCTGAACTGACGGTGGTGATAACGCGCGCGCCGCCCAGCGCTGCCATCTGGCAGGCGTAGCGCCCGACCGTGCCAGCTCCGCCGGTGACAAGCACGGTTTTGTCAGTGATGGGGCCGTCGCAATAGAGCCCGTACCAAGCAGTCATAGCGGGGATACCGAAACAGGCGCCTTCGGCAAAGCTGGTGGTGTCGGGCAGAAACACAGCCTGATCGGAAGGCAGCGCGATGTATTGGGCCCCTGTGCCAAAGGCGCGTTGCCATTGGCCGTTCCAGATCCAGACACGTTCGCCGACGCGTGCGGGGTCGACCCCTTCGCCTACGGCCTCAATCACGCCGGCCCCGTCCGAATGGGGGACAATCATTGGGTATTGCATCACCGCACCCGGACGCGCGCCGCTGCGCAGCTTGACATCTGAGGGGTTGATGCCGCTGGCGTGGACACGGACCAAAACGTCGCCTGCGCCGGGCTCAGGCGTGGGCAGCTCGACCAACTCAAGGACATCCGCCGCCGCGCCGAATCTGCGATAGGTGATTGCTTTCATGACAGTCCCTCGTCTCCTATTGGTCAACCGTGTCAGGCATTTCCAGATCGAACACCAAGACACCCTCGGCCCCGTCCACGCACAGCGCGACAAGCCGTGCGCCAAGTAGCTGGTGAGTTTCGTCACTGGCATAACGCCGCAGGTCGACCTCAGCCGCGAAATCCAGCGTGAAGCCGTAGGGATAGCCCGGGGATTTTGCCTCAAAGTCGCGATTTGGGCCGTGGATGAAGCCACCGCAGCCCGGCAAGCGGTTTGCAGCCGTGCTCAGCCCGTCCATCACAGCGGCAAGCTCTACCGCGTCATGATCGGGCCTGAGGCGCAGCATCACGCAATGTCGGATCATCCTTGCACCCCAGAGGTCATGACAAGCGCACCGTGAGGATCTTGTAGCTGGCGACGCCAAAGAAGCCCGCGAAGGCGAAATCAAACCAGCGGCGGGCACTTCGATAGGCGTTGACCATCCGAGCAGACGAAAACAGAAAGGCGTAGCCGATGAAGATCAGCAGCGACCCTGCATAGAGCATGGCGAAATAGCCCAGCAGCATAGCAAGGCTGGCATCATTGGGCGCGACGATGGCGTAGATCGAGCCCCAGCTGAGGATCGCCTTGGGGTTGGTCAGGTGGATAGCCGCCCCTTTGGCGAAGATGGTGGACAGAGTGCCGGTGACCGGGTTGCCCAAAGCAACCTCATCCGAGGACAGCGCGCGGCGCAGGGCCTTCAACGCCAGCCAGCCCAGATAAGCGACACCGATATAGCGGATCACCTCAAACACCCAGACATTGGCCAGCATGATCGCCGACAGACCCAAAGCGGCAGCTATGCCCCATGCCGCGGAGCCCGCGCAGATGCCCAGCGCGAACGCGAGCCCGGCGGTGCGGCCTTCGTTCATCGCAGTACCCGCGATGCCCATGGTGGCAGGGCCCGGCGAGCCCCCGGCCATCAGCCAGGCAATCCAGATCGCCACAAAACCAGGGGTGATCATGCCCGCGCCTCGTCCATCAGGCGGCGCATTTCGTGGACCGCTGGTGTAAGGCCGCGGAAGATGGCCTCGCCGATCAGGAAGTGGCCGATATTCAGCTCGCGCACTTCGGGGAAGGCGGCGACGGGTTGCACAGTGTCGTAGGTCAGGCCATGACCCGCGTGGACCTCAAGGCCTAGTGAATGGGCATAGGCGGACATTTCGCGCAGGGCTTCGAGCTCGCGCGCGGATTCGTCCGGTTTGCCCTCGGCATGGAAATCGCAATAGGCGCCGGTGTGCAGCTCGATCACCTCGGCCCCGATGCGATGGGCGGCGTCGATCTGGCGCTGATCTGCGGCGATGAAAATCGACACGCGGCAACCGGCGTCGCGCAAGGGCGCAATGAAATGGGCCAGCTTGTTTTCTTCGCGCGCGACTTCGAGCCCGCCTTCGGTTGTACGTTCCTCGCGCTTTTCGGGAACGATGCAGACAGCGTGTGGCTTATGGCGCAGGGCGATTTTCTGCATCTCGTCCGTCGCGGCCATCTCGAAGTTTAGCGGTACCGACAAGATGTCCATCAACCCGTCGATATCGGCATCCGAGATGTGGCGGCGATCTTCTCGCAGATGTGCTGTGATGCCATCGGCCCCGGCCTCTTCCGCGATCCGGGCGGCGCGTAGTGGGTCGGGATAGGCCCCGCCGCGCGCATTCCGCACGGTGGCTACGTGGTCAATATTCACGCCCAGACGCAAACGGTTGTCAGACATCTTTCGAATCCTTCATTGTCCCTGAAGACGAGCCTAGTGGGTTTGTCACTGAAACGTCAGCCTCTGCCTGTGCCAAACGCTTGATTTGTTCAAACTTTGCTTTGATCCTGGAGCGGCGGCGCTGCTGGTATGTGCGGATCAGCGGCAGGCTGAGATAGCCGCAGACAACACCGGCCACAATGCCCGGAATGACACCGCCAACCATGTAAGGAAAGAACACATCGTCATAGAAGCGGCTGAGCCCATGCCAGTCAGCTTCGCGACCGGTGAACATCGCAATGCAATTGTCTTTGAGATCACCCATCGCATCGGCGAATTTCCCCATCAACCCGTGCGTGTCGTGCTCACGATATCGGGTACCCAACAGGAAATGCCCGGTTTGCAAGCTCACCACCCCGATCGGCACATAGGTCAGAGGATTGCCGAAGAATGTTCCGCTGAGGGCAGCCAATATGTTGCCATTGAGCAATCGAG
Source organism: Ruegeria sp. YTSA064 (assembly GCF_059610325.1). Lineage (NCBI taxonomy): Bacteria > Pseudomonadati > Pseudomonadota > Alphaproteobacteria > Rhodobacterales > Roseobacteraceae > Ruegeria > Ruegeria sp. YTSA064. Next base: position 307,831 of record NZ_JBXWNK010000003.1, on the reverse strand, counting down.
CCAGCACGGCGGCGACGAGAAAATGCAAACCATAAAATGGTGTAAACGAGGCAAACACCCCTGCCCCGATGCCACGCGCGATGCGTTCAGGGGTGTCAGGCAGGCGGCGCACCCGATGTTTGACATAGTGAAAGGCACGGGTCCAACCGCCGCGCGGATAGACAAACTCTGACGCAACTTGGACAGGCGAGCGGCGATCTCGGCGCTTGAAAACCACTCGTGATCACCCCTTCTCAGCCAGCCGCGACGGCAGTTTTTTTGCTTTCCCGATACCGTTCGACTGCGGCAACATCGCTTTCTGCCTCAAGCATAAGCATCAGCGAATGCAGTTGTTCAAGATCGCGCAGTTCGACGTTGATCATCAGACGGTAAAAATCCGGTTTTCGGTCGACAAATTCGAGGTTCGAGATATTGGCCTTTTTCTCGCCGATCAATGTGCAAATACGCCCCAGGACCCCGGCATCGTTACCGATAGTCAGATCAAGCGTCGCTCCATAGACAGCTGGGTGCGTGCCCGCATGCCAGTGCAGATCGACCCAGCGCTCGGGTTCATCTTCGAACTCGGTCAGACGGTCGCAGTCGATGGCGTGCACCTCAACGCCCCTGCCGCGATATGTGATGCCAACGATGCGTTCACCCGGCAATGGCTGACAACAAGGCGCACGGTCGAATTTCTGGCCGGGCTCAAGCCCGATCACAGCGCGGCGGGGCGAAATCGCGTCGCCATCGTCCTTGGTGAGCTCGGGATATACAGCCTCGACCACCTCATGGGCGGTCAGTTCGGCGCTGCCCAGACGGGCCAACAATTCGTGTCGGTCTTTCAACCTCAGGTGTTTTGCAGCGGTATCCAATGCCTTGTCGGTGGCCTTACGCCCGACATTTTCGAACCCCGCACGTGCCAGTTCCTTGCCCAGCTTGATGAAACGTTCCCGGTCAACCTCACGCAAGGCGCGGCGGATCGAGGTGCGGGCTTTGCCGGTGACTGCGATCTCAAGCCACGTGACCTGTGGGCTCTGGCCATCGGCGGTGATGATATCCACCGACTGTCCGTTCTTGAGCCGGGTCCAAAGTGGTACACGAATTCCGTCCACCTTGGCGCCAACACAGGCATGCCCGATACGGGTGTGGATCGCATAAGCAAAATCGATCGGTGTTGCCCCGCGCGGCAGTTTCACCACGTCGCCCTTAGGGGTGAAACAGAACACCTGGTCCGAATACATTTCGAGCTTGACCGCTTCGAGGAAGTCTTCGTGATCATCTTCGCTGTCGAACTGTTCCGTCAGGTTTGCGATCCATTTGGCCGGGTCCACGGCAAAAGGGTTTTCGGACCGGACACCATCGCGATAGGACCAGTGTGCCGCCACGCCGGTTTCGGCCACGTCGTGCATCTGACGGGTGCGGATCTGAACCTCGACCCGTTTACCGTCGCGCCCGGACACAGTCGTGTGGATCGAGCGGTAACCGTTCGATTTCGGCTGGCTGATATAGTCCTTGAACCGACCCGGCACCGCGCGCCAGCGCTGGTGGATCGCGCCGAGGGTGCGATAGCAGTCTTCCTCGGACCCGGTAATGATACGGAACCCATAGATGTCGGACAGGCGCGAGAAGCCTTGGTCTTTCTCCTGCATCTTGCGCCAGATCGAATAGGGTTTCTTGGCACGGCCAAAGACTTCGGCCTCGATCCCGGCTTTTTCCAGCTCGTGCCGCATGTCGCCGGTGATGCGGTGGATCACGTCGCCGGTTTCACGCTGCAAGGTGATGAAGCGGCGGATGATCGACTGGCGGCCTTCGGGATTCAGGACACGAAAGGCGAGATCTTCCAGTTCCTCGCGCATCCATTGCATCCCCATGCGACCTGCAAGCGGTGCGTAGATGTCCATCGTCTCGCGCGCTTTTTGCACCTGCTTTTCGGGGCGCATCGCCTTGATGGTGCGCATATTGTGCAGACGGTCGGCGAGCTTGACCAGAATGACCCTCAGGTCCTTGGACATGGCCATGAACAGTTTGCGGAAGTTTTCGGCCTGCTTGGTCTCGCGGCTGGAAAGCTGCAGGTTGGTCAGCTTGGTGACGCCATCGACCAGCTTGGCGACCTCATCGCCGAACAGTTCGGAAACCTTGCCATAGCTGGCCTTGGTGTCTTCGATCGTGTCGTGCAGCAGGGCCGTTATGATGGTCGCATCATCCAGACGCTGTTCGGTCAGGATGGCGGCAACGGCAACAGGGTGCGAGAAATAGGGCTCGCCAGAGTGGCGGAACTGCCCTTCATGCATCTGAAGGCCAAATTCATAGGCCCGTTCGATGCGCTCGGCATTTGTCTTGGGATTGTAATTGCGGACCAGCGCAATCAGGTCTTCTGCTGAAATCATCCGGTCCGCACCTTTGTCGTTGGGGCTTACCCCTGGCCCTGAGCCTCCATCAGCGCGCGCAGGAGCTTTTCTTCCGACATGTCGTCATCCGCAGGCTTGTCGGATTCCGCACCCATCAGCAGCGCCATCTGATCTTCTTCGGGCTCATCAACCTCGATCTGGGTCTGGTTGGCCTCGATCAGACGCTCGCGCAGTTCATCAGCGCTTTGAGTTTCATCGGCGATTTCGCGCAGCGAGACAACGGGGTTCTTGTCGTTGTCGCGATCAACAGTGATCGGGCCACCGGCGGAAATCTCGCGCGCCCGGTGGGCTGCAAGCATCACCAGTTCGAACCGGTTCGGGACCTTGTCTACACAATCTTCGACCGTAACGCGGGCCATGGGGCGCTCTCCGTAAATGAATCCGTGGCAGGAAGGGGTTTATCTAAGCGCGAATCCCCGCCTTGACAAGCAGGAAATGCCGCGAATGCGAGGATCACAGAGGCTTAACCTCTACCACATCCTCGCGTGGCAGTGCGGCAACCATCTGCGTGACTGTCTTGTCCAGTACTGGATGGCGCCAATCGGGGGTAACATCTGCCATCGGCACCAACACAAATGCGCGGTCCTGCAGACGTGGATGCGGCAGGATCAAGTGTTCCGGAGCGGATATGGCCTGTTTTTCATGCGGAAGGGTTAGCCAGCGGTGATATTCCACATCATCCGGTAGCACCAAATCGTCCCAACAGACCAGATCAAGGTCCAGCGTGCGCATCCCCCAACGTTGTTCGCGGGCGCGCTCGAAATCATGTTCGATACGGTGCAGCAGCGCTAGGACCTCGTGCGGGCTCTGATCCGTTTCAATCGAAACCGCCGCATTAACGTAGTCTGGCCCGGCCCCCGCAGGAAAGCAGGGCGTAGCAAAAAACCGACTTTTTGCGCGAATCACCAAGCCTGCCTCGGCCATTGCGACCAATGATTGCTCAAGTGTCACCTTGGGCCCATTACCTCTCAGACTGAGATTTGCACCAAGGGCAATGACCGCTTTTGACAAAGATTTGTCCACTTCGAACCCCATATTCGGAACAGAGAATGCTTGCGATGTAGGCAAAAAGGCCTATTTTAGAGGCACCATTGCACTGACCAATTCATTTTCACTCACGGAGCTCACGGTGCGGTGGCTTATACCGGAAGGACCATTTTATGTTTTACAAGGACGAACGGCTAGCGCTGTTCATCGACGGCTCGAATCTTTATGCAGCCGCCAAAGCACTGGGGTTTGACATCGACTACAAGTTGCTGCGCCAAGAATTCATGCGCAGAGGCAAACTGCTTAGAGCTTTCTACTACACAGCGCTACTGGAAAATGACGAGTATTCGCCGATTAGACCTTTGGTGGACTGGCTGCATTACAACGGCTTCACCATGGTCACCAAGCCGGCCAAAGAATACACCGACAGCATGGGGCGTCGGAAAGTCAAAGGAAACATGGACATCGAGTTGACCGTTGATGCCATGGAACTGGCACCACGTGTAGATCATATCGTGCTGTTCTCGGGCGATGGGGATTTCCGCCCGCTGATTGCCAGCCTGCAGCGTCAGGGCGTGCGCGTTTCGGTTGTCTCGACCATTCGCAGCCAGCCACCGATGATTTCGGACGAGCTGCGCCGTCAGGCCGACAACTTTATCGAGCTGGAGGACCTGCGCGACGTGATCGGAAGACCTCCACGCGAGATGCCGCTTGAACCGCGCAGCGTCGCCGCTGCAGGCGGTCAGTAACACCAAGCCCGATTACCCACTCACGATGTGGGGCGATGAAATGTACGGCCAGGGCTAAAAGCCCTGGCCGCGCTACTTTTAAAGGGATAGGTGCTAAAAACATTCCTTTTCTAACAGCGATTCATGTCAGGTAAATGACGTGCTGCTGTCTGGACCATGGCAATGAAAAGACCTAGGTGTCTCGGGCAAGGAGACCGCCCATGACCAAGCCACCACTTATATTGTATCTTGCCGCCCCACGCGGGTTTTGCGCCGGAGTGGATCGGGCCATCAAGATCGTTGAAATGGCTCTGCAGAAATGGGGCGCGCCGGTCTATGTGCGTCACGAGATCGTGCATAACAAATTCGTTGTAGATGGGCTGCGCGCCAAGGGTGCGGTGTTCGTCGAAGAACTGGACGAATGCCCAAACGACCGCCCAGTGATATTTTCCGCCCACGGTGTACCAAAATCCGTACCTGCCACTGCCGCCCGGCGCGAGATGATCTATGTCGATGCCACCTGTCCGCTAGTGTCTAAGGTGCATGTCGAGGCGCAGCGCCACGCCGATGCCGGGCTGCAGATGATCATGATCGGTCACAAAGGCCATCCCGAAACCATCGGCACCATGGGACAACTGCCTGAAGGTGAGGTGCTGCTAGTCGAAACGGTTGAGGATGTGTCGCAGGTTGCTGTGCGGGATCCCGATAAACTGGCTTTTGTCACCCAAACCACTCTGTCGGTGGATGACACAAAGGATATCATTGCAGCGCTGGAGGCCCGGTTCCCCGCCATCGTTGGGCCGCATAAAGAAGACATCTGCTATGCAACCACCAACCGGCAGGAAGCGGTAAAAGCGGTTGCGCCGAAATCCGACGCGCTGCTGGTGGTCGGAGCGCCGAATTCGTCAAACTCACGCCGTCTGGTCGAGGTCGCCTCACGTGCGGGCTGCAACTATGCACAGCTTGTCCAACGCGCGACTGAGATCGATTGGCGGGCGCTGGAGGGTATCGCGAGCGTTGCGGTTACTGCAGGGGCCTCTGCCCCCGAAGTATTGGTGAACGAGGTTATCGAAGCCTTCCGCGACCATTATGACGTGACCGTCGAGCTGGTCGAAACCGCGACAGAAAACGTAGAGTTCAAAGTGCCGCGTGTTTTGAGGGAACCTGCATGACTCAGGACAAACGCACGATTGACGCCTACACTGCCCGGGTCGCCGATTATCTGAAAATCCCCCTGCCCCCCGAACAGCTTGAGGCCCGGCAGGCCTTTGCGGATGCGGTCGAGGCGGGCGGATATGTTTTGGATCTGGGCTCGGGGCCCGGATCGGACAGCGCGTTTTTGATGCGCCAAGGGCTAAAGGTGCGGGCGCTGGATGCCACGCCGGCCTTTGTCGAACACGCACGCGACAATGGCGTCGATGCCTATCTAGGCACTTTCGATGACGTCACCGAGGCCGAGGAATACGACGGCGTTTATGCCAGCTTTTCGCTACTGCATGCGCCCCGATCCGATTTCCCGCGTCATCTAAGCGCAATCCACACGGCACTGAAATCCGGCGGTCAGTTGTTTTTGGGCATGAAGCTTGGAACGGGTGAGCATCGCGACGATATTAACCGCTATTATACCTATTATACTCAGCCCGAGATAGAAGAGACTCTGACCACGGCCGGGTTCACCATCGACCGCACCGTGCAGGGGATCGGCAAAGGTCTCGCCGGGTCTTATGACGGGTTCATTCTGGTGTTTGCCCATGCCTGATTTGTTTGCCTATACCGATGGCGCCTGTTCCGGCAATCCCGGTCCCGGTGGCTGGGGCGTGCTGCTACGCGCGATGGATGGTGATACCGTTCTGAAAGAGCGCGAATTGAATGGCGGAGAGGCCGAGACCACCAACAACCGGATGGAACTGTTGGCTGCGATCAGCGCGCTGGAAACGCTAGAGCGAGCATCTGTGATCACCATCGTCACCGACAGCGCCTATGTAAAAAACGGCGTCACCGGCTGGATTTTCGGTTGGAAGCGAAATGGCTGGAAGACCTCGAACAAGAAGCCGGTCAAGAATGTTGATCTGTGGCAGCGGCTGGATGAGGCGCAAGAGCGGCATCAGGTGACTTGGGAATGGGTCAAGGGTCACGCAGGCCACCCCGAGAATGAGCGCGCGGATGAACTAGCGCGTGCGGGCATGGCACCGTTTAAGCCCAAAAAGGAGCAGGCGTGAGCGGGCTTGCCCTGCTGGATTATGCCTCGGTTCTGGTCTTTGCGCTGACCGGGGCCTTGGTCGCCAGCCGGGCGCAGCTGGATCTGGTGGGGTTTGCCTTCATCGCCTGCCTGACAGCGGTGGGCGGCGGCACGGTGCGCGACCTGCTGCTGGATCGACATCCCGTGTTTTGGGTCGGGCAACCCGACTATATCCTGATTGCCTGTGGCGCGGCAGTGCTGGTGTTCTTCACCGCGCATCTGGTGGAAAGCAGGTATAATTGGCTGATTTGGCTGGACAGCTTTGCCCTGTCCATCGCCGTGGCTGCAGGAACGGGTGCGGCCCTTTCGCTGGGACAGACCGGCGTCATTGTGGTGCTGATGGGTGTGACCACCGGTTGCCTCGGCGGGCTGATGCGCGATGTGGTCTGCAACGAGGTGCCGCTGGTGCTGAAACAGGGTCAGCTTTATGTTTCCTGCGCCTTTGCCGGTGCCCTGACAGCGGTATTGGCGGCTCAGCTTGGGTTAACCGGCCTGCCTGCATTGGGGCTATGCGCCTTGGTCTGCTGGTCGCTGCGGGCCGGATCGCTGCTGTTCGGTTGGCAGTTGCCGGTTTACAAGGCCCGACCGCCTCGGCAATAGGGTACAAACAGACACGAGAACGCTATGACCCCCCAACTTTCATTTCTTGCGGCAACGCTGCTGCTGGCGGCTTGTGCAGATCACTACACCCCGGTCACATTCAGGACCGAAGGGGATCAGATCGTGGCGTCTGGTACGATCGACCACACAACGCTCAGCGCGTTTGAAGAGGTGATGGACGAAAACCCAGGGACCAAGACACTGGTACTGCAAAATATCGAAGGCTCGGTGGATGATGACTCGAATGTGGTCTTCAGCCGCGTAGTGCGCGAGGAAGGGTTCAATACGGTCGTACCATCAAACGGTTTGGTCGCCTCTGGCGGAACTGACCTGTTTCTGGCCGGTAACCGGCGGGTGCTGGAACCCGGCGCCTGTGTGGGGGTTCACAGTTGGGGTGGTGGAGGTTACGTGGCCGCGGAACTGCCCGAAGGTCATCCTGAACATGACCGGTATCTTGATTATTTCGCAGATATCGGCGTCGACCCGGACTTCTACTGGTTCACGCTGGATGCCGCATCCGAGGATGAAATGCACTGGATGACCGCATCCGAGGCGAACCGATACGACATGACAACGAGCGCGGCCCCAAGACTTGGGACCGCCGCAATCTGCGATGAGCGCTAGCGCGTCAGCAGCCGTGCGCCGATCTCTTTGACGAATTTCGCCGCCACCATGGCGGTCATTCCATAGGGGTCGCGGTGTGGGTTTAATTCGACAATATCCGCGCCGACCAGTTGACCCTTGAACCGATGGATCAGGTCGATCACCTCACGCGTGCTAAGACCGCCGGGTTCGTGATGCGAAACGCCCGGAGCAAAGGCCGGGTCCAGCGCGTCGAGGTCCAATGACAAGTAAACCGGCCCGTCAAAACTGATCTCCAGATCTGCGCGCCAGTTGCGCATGTCGATCACCTCGACCCCGAATTTGTCGGCCTGTTCCTGCTGATGCGCGTTCATGGTGCGGATGCCGATCTGTACGAGGCGCTTGATCTTGCCGGTCTCCATCACCTGGGCAAACGGGCAGCCATGGCCCAGCGGACCGATCTGCTGGCTGTCATAGAGGTCAGGGTGGCTGTCGATATGCAGGATATTCAACCCCTCATACCGATCCGCATGCGCCTTGATCAGCGGGTACGCAACCGAATGATCGCCGCCCAGTGACAACAACCGCGCGCCGGTTTCGATCCGGGTAGCCGCGCCTGCTTCGATACGATCAATGGGCTCTTGCCCCATCATCTCGAACACATCCAGATCGCCGGTATCTTTGAAGCGCTCGGTTGCGCCCAGATCGGTGCCATCTTCGGCGGTCAGATTGGCCGCGCCGGAATGCAGCGCCTCGCGGATGCGGCCCGGCGCAAAGGCGGGGCCTTGCAGGAACGAGGAATGCAGGTCCAGAGGCACCCCCATCAGGGCGACGTCACCTTTGGTCAGATCATGCGACATGAGAGGCCTTTCAACAAAAAATTGCCCGGACATTGGTCGCAGATCACGGTCGGGTCAAGCGCTCAGCGCCGTATGTATGTCTGCCAGATCCAGATCACCAAAAGCGCCCCCAGAACGGCCCCGACAAACCCTGAGAGCCATCCCATCACGGTGATGAGCGTGCGCAGGACCAAGCCGCCCACCAAAGCGCCGACGATGCCGATCAGCATGGTGGTTGGAATGTCGGCCTCGATCCGCATCAGGCGGGTGGCGAGGAACCCTGCGGCGGCTCCGACGATGATCAGGGCGATGATCGGCATGTCATTTCCTCCAATGGGTGGGCACGATGATCAACGCACCGATCGATGACAACACCGCGTCCAGCCCCGGCGGGCCAAAGCTGATGCCGAACATGATGCGAACGAAATAGAACAGGAAGGCACCACCCACGCAGATGATGATCGATTGCAGATAGCCGTTATGGGTAAAGCCGGTCTGTTCAGACAGATAGCCAACAATCCCGGCAATCACGACCGTGCCCATCATGATCATGAACATTTAGGCTTACTCCGATGACAGGCGGGTGCCGACCGGGATGGGCCAGCCCCGCAGAAAAGTTTCCCTATCCTGCGCGCCCTTGCCTGCCCTTTGCAAGCGCAGCAGCTCAACCGCGCCTTCGCCACAGGCCACGCACAGGTGGTCATCCAGCACCTCGCCGGGCGTGCCCTGCCCTTCGGCCAGCCGCGAGGCCAGCAGCTTGATCCGGTCGCCCTCGACTTCGGTCCATGCGCCGGGAAATGGGGAGAGACCACGGATTTTTCGATCTACTTCGGGTGCGGGGGCCGACCAGTCGATCCGCGCCTCGGCTTTGTCGATCTTGGCGGCGTAGGTCACGCCGTCCTCGGGCTGCGGGTCCGGTGTAAGGCCGTGCAGTTCGGCCAGAGCCTCAACGATCAGAGCCGCTCCCATGTCCGACAGGCGGTCATGGAGTTGCGCGGTGGTTTCCTCGATGCCGATCTCGGTGGCCTCGCGCAGCAGAACGGGGCCGGTGTCCAGCCCGGCCTCCATCTGCATGATGCAGATGCCGGTCTGCGCATCGCCCGCCATGATTGCGCGATGGATCGGGGCGGCCCCGCGCCAGCGCGGCAGCAGGCTGGCGTGGATGTTCAAGCAGCCGTGGGTGGGTGCATCAAGGATCGGCTGTGGCAGGATCAGGCCATAAGCCACGACTACCGCCACATCAGCGTTCAACGCTGCAAATCTATCCTGTTCTTCGGGCGTTTTCAGCGAGGTCGGATGGCGCACCTCCAGTCCCAGCGCCTCGCCCCTTGCGTGGACCGGAGGCGGGCGGTCTTTCTTACCGCGACCAGCGGGGCGTGGCGGTTGGCAATAGACGGCGACGATTTCGTGTCCTGCCTTGACGAGTGCGTTTAGAACGGGGACCGAGAAATCGGGGGTTCCCATGAAGATTATGCGCATCGTCGGCTCCGAAGGTGTTGGGGTGCCGGGCTGAAGCCCAGCCTACGTGGATTTGCGCGCCTTGCGCAGCAGCATGTCGCGTTTGACCTTGCTGAGCCGGTCGAAATACATCCGCCCGTTCAGGTGGTCGATCTGGTGCTGTACGCTGGTGGCTTCGATGCCGACGAAATCGCGGCGGTCGATCTGGCCCTGTTCGTTAAGAAATTTCACTGTCACTGCGCGCGGGCGTTTTACCTTGGCGGACACGCCGGGCAAGTTCGGGCTGGCCTCGTCATGTTCACGCAGCTCAACCGAGCTGCGCAGAATCTCGGGGTTGGCCAGTCGCACAGCTTTGCCCCGCTGGGTCGAGCCATCCACGACAGCCAGCCGCAGCATCACTCCGATCTGCGGCGCAGCGAGGCCAACACCCGGCATAGCCTCCATCGTATCGATCATGTCATCCCAGATGGTGCGGATGTCGTCGGTGATCTCGGGGACGTCCTCGGCCTTGGTGCGCAGACGTTTATCGGGCCACGGCAGGCAGGTCCGCACCGTCATGTGCGGGCCTTTTCGCGCTTGAGCTTCTGCATCTTACGCGTGATCATCTGACGCTTGAGCGGTTTGAGATAGTCGATGAACAGCTTACCGTTCAGATGGTCGATCTCGTGCTGCACACAAGTCGCCCAGAGATCATCAAAGGTTTCCTGCTGCAGATTACCGTCACGGTCCAGCCAGGTGACATCAACCGTCTTCGGGCGCGTGACTTCGGCATATTGCTCAGGGATCGACAGGCAGCCTTCTTCGTAGACGTTGGTCTCGTCCGAGGAGGCGATGACCTCGGGGTTGAACATCACCAGTGGACGCGGGGCCTCACCTTCTTCTTTGACACAGTCCACCACGATCAGCCGGTCGAGCACACCGATCTGCGGCGCAGCAAGGCCAATGCCGGGCGCGTCATACATCGTCTCCAGCATGTCATCGGCCAGTTTGCGCAGGTCGTCGGTGATGTCGGCCACCGGCGCGCAGACCTTTTTCAGGCGGGGATCGGGATGGATCAGGATATTGCGTTTCATGGGGCTGATTTAGGCCATCGTGCCCGCCTCCGCAACGCCCCCCTTGCACCTGATGGATTTGTGGTTAGCTTTCGCCTCGACAGATGGAGATGACATGACTTTCAACGACCTGATCGACCGCCGGGGCACCAATTCTTCGAAATGGGACAAGATGGAGCAGCTCTATGGTGTCTCGCCCGAGGATGGGCTGGCCATGTGGACGGCTGATTCCGACTATGCCACCGCCCCTTGCGTGATCGAAGCAGTGCGCAAGGCCGCCGGTCATGGCGCGTTTGGCTATTCTTGGACGCACCCGGATTATCTGAACGCGATTCAGTGGTGGATGAAGACCCGCCACAATTGGGAGATCGATACCGATTGGGTGCTGACCTCACAGGGTCTGGGCAATGCGATTGCCCTGTGTCTGGATGTCTGGAGCGAGCCGGGTGATGGCGTCGTTATATTCACGCCCGTTTACCATGAATTTGCCCATAAGGTGAACAAATCGGGCCGTCGCGTGGTGGAATGCCCTCTGGTACGTGACGGCGACAGCTATGCGCTTGATCTGGACGATGCGCAGTCTCGGCTGGACGGTTCGGAAAAGCTGCTGTTGTGGTGCTCACCGCAGAACCCTTCGGGTCGGGTTTGGACACCGGATGAGCTGCGTGCGGTAGCAGCTTTTGCAGAACGTAACGGACTGATCCTGGTTTCGGATGAGATTCACCACGATCTGGTTTATCCAGGCAATACCTTCGTGCCGATGGATGTGGCTGCTCCGGATGCGCGCCCATGGACCGTGACGCTGACCGCCGCATCAAAGACTTTCAACATCGCCGGTCAGCGCACCGGCAACATGATCATTCCCGACGCTAAGCTGCGGGCCGAGATGCGGCACCGGATCACAACGCTGGACTATGACCCCAGCGCACTGGGGGTGGCGATGATTACCGCCGCCTATTCGCCGGAAGGTGCAAAATGGGTCGATGAACAGGTCGCTCATCTGGATGCCAACCGGAAGCTCTTTGATACGGCCATCGCCGAGATTCCGGGCCTGTGGTCGATGCCGCTACAGGCGACCTATCTGGCCTGGGTCGATTTCTCTGGCACCGGGATGAGCCATGATGAATTTGTCCTCCGCCTGCGCGACGATGCGCGGATCGCGACATCTTCAGGTCCCGGCTTCGGCACCGGAGGAGAAACCTTCGAGCGGTTCAATCTGGCCACGCAACGCGCGCGGGTGGAAGAGGCTTGCGCCCGCCTCAAACGCGCCTTTGGCGATTTGCAATAATCCCCGTCCGAGAACGAACGGAGCCACATCATGCCCAACCAACTTTTTGCGCTTCCGGACATCCCGAGCATCCCGGTACAGGGGGAGCAGGCGACCTATCCGATCGGGCGGATTTTCTGCGTGGGTCGCAATTATGCCGCCCACGCCGCCGAAATGGGGCATGAGGTGGATCGTCAGGCGCCATTCTATTTCACCAAATCCGCGCCCAACGCGGTTTTGACAGGTGCACATGTGGCTTATCCTGCGGGAACCGAGAATTATCATCACGAAATGGAACTGGCCGTTGCAATCGGCAAACCGGTCTTCCAGGCCACGGCTGCACAGGCCCACGCGGCGATCTTTGGCTACGGGTGCGCTTTGGACATGACGCGCCGCGACCTGCAGATCCGAGAGCGCAACAAACAGCGTCCCTGGGATCTGGGCAAGGATGTGGAAAGCGGCGCGGTCTTCGCCCCGCTGACCCGCGCCGATCATTGGAGCCCATCGGATGACAAGCGCATCTATCTCAGCGTCAATGGGCAGGTGAAACAGGACGCCACTTTGTCCGAGCTGGTTTGGAAGATTGATGAACTGATCTGCCATCTCTCGGGTTTCTATCATTTGCGCCCCGGCGATCTGATCCTGACCGGCACACCCGCTGGGGTCGGGCCCGTGGTCGCCGGAGACCGAATCGAAGGCGGTATCGATGGTCTGTTCCCGGTGCACCTGACCCTGACGGCCCACGACTAATCGTCCGGCCCGATACCTGAAAATCTTGTGGCACCATTACCGCCCGAGCGTCGACTGCGCGTCGGTGCCACAGGTCAATCGGTGAGCGTGTCAGTCGCGGTTTTCAAGCAGTGCGATAGGTGCATCCGGCGCGCGGTAGAAATCCAGCGGGGCCTTGTCGGCTGCCACAGTGCTGCGCTTGAACTCATAGCGCATCTCACCCACCGCTTCTTCATCTGCGATGATCAGGCACTGATACATGTGATTGGCACCGTCATAGATATCGACGAGCCCACGCAGGCGTGGCGTGGTTTCGGCCTCGACGGTGAAACCATCCTTCCACAATGTGAGAATCTTGAAGCTATTGTCGCCAAACTCCACCCGCAAACGGCTGGATTTCTTCAATGTAGCGATTCGGGCGGCATCCAATTCAGCGCGAATTTCCTTAGAAACATAGGTACTCATAATAAACTTCCCCCAGAACTTTCTTTATTGTGGACCAGCTTGTGTAAAAATCCAGTGAACTGTCTCACTTGGACCCGAGATTTACGATCTGTTGCGCAGGTGTCCCGATGACACTGTGCGCGGATGCAGGTCAGTTGCGCGCGCGGTGAAATAGGAACCTGAGCCGCAACAGCCTATCTTTGTCTCAATCGCAATGCGGAGGAATGACGATGGGCCTGCTTGTCGACGGCGTTTGGCATGACACCTGGTATGATACCAAATCCACTGGCGGGGCGTTCAAACGTTCGGCCGCACAGTTTCGCAACTGGATCACCGCCAATGGGGCACCTGGCCCCTCGGGGCGTGGCTGTTTTGAGGCGGAGAGCGGGCGATATCATCTGTATGTCTCTCACGCCTGCCCCTGGGCGCATCGCACGCTGATCTTTCGCGAGTTGAAGGGGTTGCGAGAACACATCTCAGTCTCGGTGGTACATCCGGATATGCTGGATAAAGGCTGGACCTTTGAGACAGACGACCATGGAGCGACAGGAGACAAACTGTTCGGACATGACTTTGCCCATCAGATCTATACCCGTGCCGACCCCAACTATTCAGGCCGCGTGACGGTGCCGATCCTGTGGGACAAAGTGGAAAAGACCATCGTCTCGAACGAAAGCTCGGAAATCATCCGCATGTTCAATTCGGCTTTCAACGGGATCACCGGCAACACCGACGACTACTGGCCCGAGGCGATGCGGGACGAGATCGAAGAGGTCAACGCGCGCATCTATTCCGATGTTAATAACGGGGTATACAAATGCGGCTTCGCCACCTCGCAAGAGGCGTATGACGCGGCCATTGGCCCTCTGTTCGACACGCTGGACTGGCTTGAGGATCGTCTGTCACGCAACCGCTATCTGATGGGTGACCGCGTGACCGAGGCCGACTGGCGCTTGTTCACCACTCTGATCCGGTTCGACCCGGTTTATCACCTGCATTTCAAATGCAACAAACGGCGGCTGGTGGATTACCCGAACCTCTGGGCCTTTACCCGAGAGCTGTATCAGTGGCCCTGCGTGGCCGAGACGGTGAACATGAACCACATTGTGCGCCACTATCACTACAGCCACGATAGCATCAATCCGCATCGGATCACTCCGGTGAACCCAGAGCTGGATTATTCAGAACCCCATGGACGGGATCAGCGCCCGGCGGCGTAGTGCTCGACCATTGCTGCCAGATCCTCGGGCGGGGTGGAGCTTTGCACATAGGCGCATGCATTCGCACTATGGGCAAAGATGGACCCGTCCGAGAAGAATGTGGTGTTGGTGACAAAGATCACCCGCGCCTCGGGCCTGCGATAGCTTGCAAAATCGGCAACCGCCAAGGCGCTGCCGGTTTCCAGAACCAGATCCAACACGATGATATCGAAGGCTGTGCCATAGAGCGCCAATATTGCAGCCTCTTGCGTCTCAACCAAAGTGACCTCGGCCTCCTGCCTTTGCAGATGCCGTTGCCAGACCCGACCTAGATCGGGGTTACTCTCAACAATCAGTACTTTCATTTGCAACAACCTCGGCACGTGATATGGGTGAGTGGTGCCGACCCCTGTTGTCCGTGATCACGCAATTTCCTTAACAAAGTGTTAACAGCGCCAGCACAGGGCCGTGAACTGGCGGATTCGCTTGTATGAGCGGCAAAAATCCGCTTGAAGCATGAGAAATAGGCGATTCCGGCTGGGGCTGATGGTTGGACAGGATGACAGATTGAACCCTCGGGCCGCGCGCGATCATGGCGGTGGTCTGGATGGCGCGATGGCACGGTCCGGAGGCCTTCGCACAGACTGGATCGATCTGTCCACCGGGATCAATCCGCACGCGTATCAGGTCTCGGGCCTGCAGCCGTCGGACTGGATGGAACTGCCCGATCATGGCGCGTTCGAACGCCTGTCGGACGCGGCGCGGGTGTTTTGGAATGTGCCGGGCGGGGCCGAGATTCTGCCCTCGCCCGGCGCTTCAGCAGTGATTGCCCGCTTGCCCGCGCTGGCCAAAGCGGGCCGCGTGCAGATCACAATGCCCACCTATAACGAACATGCCGCCGCGTTCACCGCGCAGGGCTGGACGGTGCACGAGACTGGCCCCGCTCAGGCGCGGGTCATCGTGCACCCCAACAATCCCGACGGGCGCATCTGGCAGGACGCGGATGCCAATGCACCGCTGACGGTGATCGATGAAAGCTTTTGCGACGTCACCCCCTGCGCCTCGCTGATCCATCTGGCGGGGCGGCCCGGCGTCGTGGTGTTGAAGAGTTTTGGCAAGTTTTGGGGGCTGGCCGGGTTGCGGCTGGGTTTTGCGATCGGCCATCCCGATCTGATCGCGCGGTTGAACGACCTGACCGGACCCTGGGCGGTTTCCGGCCCGGCGCTGCGGATCGGTACGCAAGCGCTGCACGATACGGATTGGGCGGAAGATACCCGCATGCGTCTGGCAAATGACGCAACCCGGCTGGATCAGCTTGTAACGGCCCAAGGTGCGCGGTTGATCGGTGGGACCAGCCTGTTCCGCCTCTATGACGTAGACGATGCCACCGCATGGCAGAACCGGCTGGCACGGGCGCATATCTGGAGCCGTATATTCCCCTATTCCAGAACCTACCTGCGCCTTGGATTACCGCCAGCAGACGGCTGGGCCCGTTTGGAAGCAGCGCTGTGAGCACCGCGTTTCTATTGGTCTGCGCCATGTGTCTGGACGCAGCACTGGGTGAGCCGGATTGGCTGTGGTCGCGGATTCGCCACCCTGCCGTATTGATGGGCAACGCGATTGGCTGGCTAGACAACCGGCTGAACCATGAGGCGTATCGCCGCCTCAAAGGGGTTGCGACGGTACTCATCCTGGTTGTGGCGGCACTCATCCTTGGCCGGTTGCTGGCACTGCTTGGTCCGATCGTCGAGATCGTGGTCTGCGCCATCCTTCTGGCACAGAAATCCCTGATCACCCATGTTCGCGCAGTTGGCGAAGGCCTGTTGACCTCGCTTGCCGAAGGGCGCGCTCAGGTCGCCATGATCGTCTCGCGCGATACGCGGGACATGACCGAGGCGCAGGTGGCGCGCTCGGCCATCGAAAGCGCAGCCGAAAACCTGAGCGACGGGGTGATTGCCCCAGCCTTCTGGTTTCTAGTCGGGGGTCTGCCGGGGCTGCTGGTCTACAAGGTCGTCAACACCGCCGACAGTATGATCGGCTATCGCAACGACAAGTACCGCGCCTTCGGTTGGGCAGCGGCGCGGCTGGACGATCTGCTGAACCTTGTCCCGGCACGCCTGACGTTTGTATTGATCGTGGCGCTGTCCGGCCAATGGTCGCGCTGGGGAGAAATGGTAGAGGATGCAAGCCGCCATATCTCACCCAACGCAGGCTGGCCCGAGGCCGCGATGGCGCGCGCGCTGGATATCGCGCTGGCCGGGCCGCGCAGCTATGACGGGCAGATGCGGGGTCTCGCCTGGGTGAACGGGAATGCCCGGCAAGATATCGACGCGGCAGAGGTTTTTCGCGCATCCAACATGCTCTGGCAGGTTTGGGGGCTTGCGCTTGGGCTCGTGTCGGTGTGGGTTGGGTTCAACTTCATATTCTGACGGATCAGACCCATGCGTTTCCTTTCCGGCCTTATTGCCGCCGCCTTCTTCGCCTCACCCGCCCTTGCCCAGTGCGGCGGTGGGTTCAATACCTTCGTCAAAGGGCTGAAAGCCGAAGCCATTCAGCAGGGTTTCGACAAGTCCACCGTTGACAGCTTCTTCAACGGCGCGCAGCAGGACGGAGCCGTTCTGAAAGCTGACCGCGCGCAGGGCGTATTCCAAAAACCCTTCATCGACTTTTCGCGCCGACTGATCTCGCAAAACCGGATCGACCGGGGTAAGGCCATGTCAGGGAAGTACGATGCCGTATTTGACCGGATTGAGCGTGAATACGGCATTTCGCGAGGTGTGTTGCTGGCGTTCTGGGCTTTCGAGACCGACTACGGCGCGTTTCAGGGTGATTTCAACACCCGAAACGCGCTGGTGACGCTTGCCCATGATTGCCGCCGCCCCGAGCTGTTCCGGCCGCAAATCTTCGCTGCCATCGAGCTGTATCAACAAGGCAATTTCGACCCGACCCGCACCACCGGCGCATGGGCGGGCGAGATTGGCATGGTGCAGATGCTGCCGCGCGACATTTTGGAAAACGGCGTGGATGGGGACGGAGACGGCAAGGTTTCGCTAAAAACCTCGGTGCCGGATGCACTGATGTCCGGGGCCAAAATGCTGTCGCATCTGGGTTGGCAACCGGGTCAGCCATGGCTGCAGGAGGTCACAGTGCCCGCGCAGATGGACTGGTCACTATCAGGCCCCGGCAAGCCCCGCCCGGTGTCCGAGTGGCAGGCGATGGGCGTACAGGCGCGCAGTGGGTCTTTGAGCGACCTGCCCGCCTCGCTTATCCTGCCACAAGGGCACAAGGGCCCCGCCTTTCTGGCTTACCCGAATTTCGATGTTTATTTCGAATGGAACCAGAGCTTCGTTTACGTCCTGACGGCCGCCTATTTCGGCACACGGCTGGAAGGCGCGCAGATCTACGACGCAGGCAACCCAACGCCGGGGCTGACCGGCGCTCAGATGAAGCAGTTGCAGACAAAATTGCAGGCGCGGGGGCACGACGTGGGCAAGATCGACGGCATACTTGGGGCCGGAACACGCGCAGCGGTGCAGGCCGAACAGGTACAACTAGGTCTACCGGCCGATGCCTGGCCAACGACACAGCTGTTGAACCAGCTATAAGGATCAGCGCCTAGGCGACCTTTGCCGGTTCACGTTTCACTGACGGATCAAACGCATGGATCGATACCACCGAGCCTTCTGCAACGATGGCGGTATTGGGTTGTACTTCAACCCAGCCGTCACTGTCTGCATCAAGCGGTTCGGACGATATCACTATACCGTCGTCGGAGGTCCGGTAATGCAGACTGGGTGCATAACGATCAGACGCATAGCGCGCCGCAAATACACGCTTGCCATCTGACCAGCACGCCGCAAACCGCATATAGGGTAACGACCCGCATTGTCGGGACAGCGCTTCCACCCGCCCCACGGCCCGTGCCATTGAGCCGATCGGGTTTGAATCCAGACCTTCACCATGAGCAATCAGAAAGATCGCCTCGCTTTCCGTGGCACCCATTCGGTGCCCGTACAAATGTGCCGGGATCATTGAGTCGAGCTCTTGCCGGATTTGGTCATGCCCACCAGCCTGGCCATTATGCATGAAGCTCCATTTTCCAACACCGAACGGGTGGCAATTGTTACGCGAAGTCGCAGTGCCAGTCGACGCTCGCACATGGGCCAGAAACAGTCGTGATCGTGTGTGATGTGCCAGTTGCTTGAGATTTGCATCGGACCACGCGGGATGAGTGTCCTTGTAGAAACAAGGCGTTTCGCGGTCAGAATACCAAGCCAGTCCAAACCCATCGGCATTGATCGGTGTCTTCCCTATCAATGCGTTGCGGCTTTGAATGACCAGCGATTGCTCCTGCTCTTGAACCAACTCATCCAGATATCGCTGTTCCCCAACCCAAGCTAAAAAACGGCACATATTGTGAACCCCATAAAATCTATTGATCTGGAGCATTCTACAACTTCAACAGCTAAAAATTATCCCGTTCTTCACCCTATGCGATCATAATTTCTATCGATATGTCGCTTTGGCTGGAAAAAATAGATCATTTACTCGCTCTTGATCGGATAGCGGTCACCTTTCTCGTCGATCAGGATCAACCGTTCCCCACTGCGAACATACAGATCGCAACGGCTGAATCCGTTGCGATAGGCGATGCAGACGCTGCCATCCTGGGCGATGGAATACGTGCCAAAGGCGGAATCTCCGCTGGCGTAGGTGTAGGAATAGGCCCCTCCGGCCGAAAATTTGGATTGGCCGTCGTCGTAGAAGGTTAATGTGCGACCTGCCAGCGCCTCAAGTTCCTGAGGCGACAATGGGATGTCGCCGGGCTTGGTGGGCCAGTCGGCAGCCCAGAGGGGATTGGCCGCCAGCAGTGCGAGAATGAAGTATCGGATCATGATGCCAGCCTAACTTGATATGCGGGCCATGGCTCATAACGTTGCAGTGATCGTTCAGGCGACCATCTGCTCGGCCTTCTTGAGGTCGACCGAGACCAGTTGGCTAACGCCCTGTTCCTGCATCGTCACACCAAACAGACGATCCATCCGCGCCATAGTCACCGCGTGGTGGGTGATGATCAGGAAGCGGGTGTCGGTCTGGCGGCACATCTCGTCCAGCAGGTCGCAAAAGCGGGTGACGTTGGCGTCATCGAGCGGCGCGTCGACCTCGTCGAGCACACAGATCGGGGCCGGGTTAGCGAGGAAGACGCCAAAAATCAGCGCAGTCGCCGTCAGGGTCTGCTCCCCACCTGACAGCAGGCTGAGGGTCGACAGCTTCTTGCCCGGCGGTTGGCACATGATCTCAAGGCCCGCATCCAGCGGGTCGTCGCTTTCAACCATGACCAGATTTGCCTCACCGCCGCCGAAAAGGTGCTTGAACAGCATCGCGAAGTTCGAGTTCACCTGTTCAAATGCGGTCAACAGACGTTCGCGCCCTTCGCGGTTGAGGCTGGCGATACCGCTGCGCAAGGCCTTGATCGCCTCTTCCAGATCACCCTTTTCCCCATTCAGCGTGTCGAATTCTTCCTGAACTTCCTTGCTGTCCTCTTCGGCACGCAGATTCACCGCCCCCATCGCGTCGCGCTGGCGCTTGTGGCGGTTCACTTCGGCCTCCAGCGCGTCGGCGGCGGGCATCTGATCGGGGTTGGTGTCGAGCTGGTTCAGCAACTGGTTTGGCGTCAGTTGCTGGTCCTCGGCAATCCGTTCCGCCGCCGCGACCACGCTTTCCCTGGCCGCGTCACAACGCGCCTCAGCCGCCGCGCGGCTTTCGCGCGCTTCCGAGGCCAGACGTTCGGCTTCGCGTTCGGCCAGCACGATCTCGCGCTGCTGGGTCTCGGCTTCGGCCAGCTTGTCGGCGGCTTCGGCGCGGCGGGCCTCGGCGGTTTCGATCAGCTCGTTCAGCTCTTCCCGCGCCTCGGCGATTTCGCTGGGGGCGGCCATGGCCTCGGTCAGTTCCTCTTCCGAACTTTCCTTGCGTTCGGCCAGTTCCGATATCCGCTTTTCCGCCGTTTCCAGACGGTGCCGCCAACCGCTAAGGTCCTTGGTCACCTCCTGCGTGCGTCGGGTGCGGGCCTCGCCCTCGCGGCGCAGTTCGTCATGGGTCGAGCGGTGGGTCAGCATGGTGATCCGCGCCGCCTCGACCGTCTGTTTGATGTCCTCGACCTGCGCGCGGGCGCTGTCGAGGTCGCCCAGTCCGGTCAGCGCGCCCTCAGCCTCGCGCAGTTGCGCGCGGGCAGACATTGCATCTTCCTTATGGCGGTCAACAGCCAGTGTTAGTGTTTCCAGCTTGCCCTGTGCCAGATTGCGATCGGCCTCGGCCCGGCTGAGCATCCGCGCCGTTTCCGCCATGCGCTGGTCGGCAGCGCGACGAGCCTCGCGGGCGCGACGGTCGGCTTCGGTGACGTCGGCCAGTTGCTGGGACAGCGCCTCATGCGCGGCGCGTGCACCGTCGGCTTGTGCCTCGGTGCGGGTCAGTTCCTGTTTCAGCGCTTCCAGCTTGTTCAGCTGTTCCAGCCGCAGAGCGGCGGCGCTTGGCGCGTCTTCGGCCCAAGCGCGGAACCCGTCCCAGCGCCACAGGTCGCCCGAGCGCGAGACCAGCCGTTGCCCAGGTTTCAGCGACGCCTGCAACCGTGCCCCCTGATCCGCATCGACCAGACCAATTTGCGCGATCCGGCGGCTGAGCCGGTCGGGACCGGACACATGCAAGGCCAGAGGCTCGGCCCCATCTGGCAAGGGTTGATCGCTGTCATAGCCCACGACCTGCACCCAGCCCGAAGGACCGTCGCCCTCGACCAGCGGCGCGCGTAGGTCATCGGCCAGCGCGGCGCCCAGTGCCTTTTCATGGCCCGACGCCACGCGCAACAGGTCGAGCACCTGCCCACCCTCAGCCGTATCGCGTTCGACCAGTTTCGCTAGTGCGGAGGTTTCGGCCCGGATCGCACCCAACTCGCCTTCCGCCTCGGAGCGCTTGGCGCGGGCCTCTGCCTCACGCGCCTGCGTGTCGTTGCGCAGCTCATCGGCAGCGGCGAGCGCTTCTTCGGCGGACTCAGCAGCTTCACGGGCCTCTTCTTCGCCCTCCTGCGCGGTCTCGAACGCCTCGCTGGCGCGGGACAGAGCATTGCGCGCCTCGTCCACGGCGGCCCGGGCCTTTTCCTCTTCGCCTTCGGAGCGGGTCAGTGTCTTGCGGCTGTCTTCAACCAATCGCTGCGCCGATTGGTGTCGCGCCACCAGGCGCGCCATGTCTTCGGTTTCCTGCGACAGGTGATCTTCGCGATCTTGCAAAACCGAAGCGGCTTCGCGGGCAACTTCCGCAGCTTCGGCTACCTTTTCGTCATAGCCCTCGGCGGCTTTGGCCAGCTCGCGCGCCTCCCATTCCAGCCGTTCGATCATCTCACCCGCATCGCGGTTCAGGCCGGATTCGCGTTCGATGTCGTTGCCCAGTTGCTGGATCCGGTTGGTCAGCGTCTCGATCGTCTGGCGCGCACGGGTTTCCTGATCCGAGAGTTGATCGCGTTGCACCTGCTGTCGCTGCAGGACGGCGGCAGCAATAGCCTCTTCCTCGCGCAGGGGTGGCAGGGTTTCCTCGATCTCGGCGCGTTTGGCTGCGGATTCGCGGGCGGATGCCTCGGCGCGGGAGGCTTCGGTGATCCGGTCTCGCAGCTTTTCTTCTGCCGCTTGGCGAGCCATGTCAGCCTCTTTCCAGCGACGATAGAGCAGCATGCCCTCGGCTTGACGCAGCTGTTCACCAATCTCGCGGTAACGCGCGGCCTGACGGGCCTGACGGGCGAGTTGCGCCAACTGGCCGCCCAACTGTTCCAGCACGTCATCGACGCGGGTCAGGTTGGCCTCGGTGCCCTTCAGCTTCAGCTCGGCCTCGTGGCGGCGTTGATAGAGGCCCGAAATACCCGCAGCCTCTTCCAGAATGCGTCGGCGCGCGCGGGGCTTGGCGTTGATCAATTCGGCAATGCGGTTTTGCCCCACCAGCGCAGGTGAGTGCGCCCCGGTCGAGGCATCGGCAAACAGCATCTGCACGTCGCGGGCGCGGACATCCTTGCCGTTGGTCTTATAGGCGCTGCCCACGTCGCGGGTGATGCGGCGGACAATCTCCAACTGGTCACTGTCATTGAAGCCGGATGGCGCCAGACGTTCCGAGTTATCCATGGTCAGGACCACCTCGGCAAAGTTCCTTGCGGGCCGGGTCGCCGCGCCCGCAAAGATCACATCCTCCATCGCCCCGCCGCGCATGGATTTGGGGCGGTTTTCGCCCATCACCCAGCGCAGAGCTTCCAGAAGGTTGGATTTGCCACAGCCATTGGGACCGACGACTCCGGTCAACCCGTCCGCGATGATCAGATCGGTCGGGTCAACAAAGCTTTTGAAGCCGGTCAGTTTGAGTTTGCTAAAGCGCAATGGCTGCTCTTGGTGTGATTCCTATGGTTAGGAAGTCTGCGCAACGGATGGGGGAGGTGTCAACGTGATTGCGCAGGATATGGGATGATTGGCCGAGTTATCCACAATATCTTGGCAAAACTACGCAGGGTTTCGCGTATCTTAATACGGCGAACATTCGAAGGCCTGATATCCATAGTCTTCGTAATAGCCATAATCGACGCATTCATAAGGGCGGCGTAGGAGCGCTCCGAAAATCAGCTTTTCCCCCAGTTCCTTGTCGCAGCCCAGCACGCCTACAGTTACGGCCGCGTCGCCCAGAACGTCCAGAAGCGGACAGCCCGAGACCTGTGCCATCGCCAGCGCGGCGCGGTCGCGGATCGGACCAAGGCGCGGCGCGTATTGCGGGTTTATGCGGACGGCTTCGGCCAGTTCGTTGCGGACGCGGACGTCAAACACGCTGCCATTTACCGCAACACGTGTTGCGGGCTGGTCGCGGAAATAGGGCATGCCACCAGAGCAGGCGGTGAGTAACAGGAAGGCAAGCAGACGGATCATACCGCCGTTCTTGCGGCAATATGGTTAATGAATCCTTTCTCAGATCAGGCGCGCAGCACCTCTCCCAATCGGCGAATACCTTCGCGGATCGTATCCTCATCGGAATTGGAAAAGCTCAGCCGGATCGTGTTGGCCCCGGTGTCATCAGGGAAGAACGCCTGACCCGGGACAAAGGCCAACTTGACGGTTTCAAGCGCCCGGGCCAGCAGATCGGCCCCGTTCACCCCTTTGGGCAACGTGACCCAAATGAACATACCGCCTTCGGGTCGGGTCCATTCCACACCATCGGGCATATGCTGGGCCAACGCCTCCAACATCGCATCGCGGCGGGCGGCATAGGTGCGGCGCAACATCGGAACGTGGTTTTCGAAACAATCCCGCGCCACCTGATACACAGCCATCTGGTTGATAGTCGAGGAATGCAGGTCTGCGGCCTGCTTGAGCAGCACCATTTGCGAGATTACAGGTTTCGCACCTACCACCCAGCCAACACGCAGACCGGGTGACAGGGTTTTCGAGAAACTACCACAATAGATCGTGCGGCAGTTTTCGATTGATCCCTTGCGGGCCTGTTCCAGCGCCATGATTGGGGGGATCGGGTCGCCATCATAGCGCAGCGCCTGATAGGCCCCATCCTCGATCACAGCACAGTCCAATTCCTCGGCCAGATCCAACAGCGCTTCCCTGCCCCGCAGGTCGACGGTCTCACCCGTCGGGTTGGCGAAATCAGCGGAGAGATAAGCGAACTTGATCGGACTGCCATCCGCCGCTTCTCGGTACTCAGCCGCGCCACGATTGCCGTTGACACTGAGCTGATCGAAGCGCGGCTCATAAGCGTCAAAGGCATTCAGCGCGCCCAGATAGGTGGGCCAGCCGACCAGCGCGGTATCGCCCGGCGATAGAAACAGCTTACCCAGATAATCCAGCGCCTGCTGAGAACCGGAGGTGATCAGGATGTTGTCGATGTCGCACTCCACACCTATCCCGCGCATGTAGCCAACCAGCCAATGGCGCAAGGGCGCATAGCCCTCGCTGACAGAGTATTGCAAGGCCTGAGCCTGTTGATCCGGGCCTAGCGCGTTCTGGAACGCCTCGGCAAAGGCCTCAGCCGGGAACAGGTTCGGGTCAGGGATACCACCTGCGAACGAAATGATACCGGGCTCGCCCAGAAGCTTCAGCAATTCGCGGATTTCGGATGCTTTCATTCGGGATGCGCGGGTGGCGTATAGCTGATCCATCGTTGCGGGCCTCCTCCGCCCTTAGGTCGCAGACTAGGCAATGCACCTCTTATGTCAATAATACTGACCTAATGTTTCAACCTCTGTGAGCGGCTTGAACGCGCCTCGCAATCGTGGTCAAGTGAGTTGACCAATTTCAGATGTTAGCCGGATGCCTTTTCAAAAAGTTCAGACCGAAAAACTATCTCTGGCCGTGGTGCGCCAGATTGAGTTGTTGATCTTGCGCGGCATCCTGCGCCCCGGCGAACGCCTACCCTCGGAAAGGGAACTGGCCGAGCGGATGGGCGTGTCGCGCCCCTCGCTGCGCGAGGCGATCGCTGATCTGCAGGATCAGGGATTGCTGACCGCCAAGGCCGGGTCAGGCATCTATGTGGCCGAGGTTCTGGGCTCGGCCTTCTCGCCCGCTTTGATCCGGTTGTTCGGCAATCACGACGAGGCGGTGTTCGACTATATCTCGTTCCGGCGCGATATGGAGGGGCTGGCCGCCGAGCGCGCCGCGCGGATGGGATCGGACAGCGATCTGAAAGTGGTGCAGACCATACTGGACAAGATGGAAACCGCCCACGCGCGTAACGCTGCCGAGGAAGAGGCACATCTGGACGCCCAATTCCACATGGCCATCATCGAGGCCAGCCACAATGTTGTGATGCTGCATATGATGCGGTCGATGTTCGATCTGCTGCGGCAGGGCGTGTTCTACAACCGCCGGATCATGTTTCAGCAGCGCACCACCCGTGACGCTATTCTGGACCAGCACCGTGCCATCAACGCGGCCCTGCAGGACCGCGACCCAAAAGGCGCGCGGCGGGCGGTCGAAGATCACCTGAACTTTGTCAAAAGCTGCATGGCCGATCAGCAGAAGGCCCTGCGCAACGAAGAGATCGCGCAGCAGCGGTTGAAGCACGAAACCGGCGAGAACTGATGTTCATAGGACACCTGCCGGGCGCCTATCTGGTCTTTCGAACCGCCGCACCGAATCTCGGGAAACTTGCCTTTACGGCGGCGATGTTGGGAGCCGTTGCCCCCGATATCGATATGCTCTGGTTCTATCTTGTCGATGACCGGGGGCATCATCACCACTCTTACCTGACCCACCGCCCGGTCATCTGGGCAGGGATTCTACTTGCCGGGATTATGATACGTATCTGGGCCTCAAGAACCGGCACCATCCTGACCTTCTTTGGCGCCGGTGGGTTGGTTCATATGCTGCTGGATTCAATCACCGGGGAGGTTGCGTGGTTCTGGCCGTTCTCCGACGCAACGCATCCGTTGGTCATTGTGCTAGCGACGCACCTTCATTGGATATTGTCTTTTCTCAACCATTGGACTTTCAAGGTTGAGATCCTGATTACCGTGATCGCTCTAATTGTTTTTGTCGTGACCTGGCGCAGATCAAAGCGCAGTCCCTAGCAACAAAACAAAAAAACCCGAGCGCTACGCGGCCCTCGGGTTTTTCAATTCATATGATCCGGGCGATCAGTGGAGCTTTTCACCGACATCCGCGATGGATGCGTCGATCAGCTTGTTCGCCTGCGTGGCGGTCATTTGCTTGGCTAGAACGGCTTTCGCTGCGGAAACCGCAACGGTGACGGCCTGATCGCGAACTTCCTTGACTGCTGAGGCCTCAGCCGATGCGATCTGATCCTGTGCAGCCGCTAGACGGCGTGCAATGGATTTCTCCAAATCGACCTTGGCTTGCTCAGCGGCCAATGCCGCGTCCTGCTTCGCCGCTTCGACGATGGCGTCGGCCTGTGTCTGCACCTCGCGTTGCTTGCGCTCATACGAGGCTAGCAGGCTACGCGCTTCTTCATGCAGGGCACGTGCTTCGTCCAGTTCGGACTGGATGCCTTCGGCACGTTTGTCCAATGCACCACCGATCATGCCGGGGACCTTGAAGTAGAACAGGACCGCGATGAAAACGATGAAGCCCAGCAGGACCACAAAGTCGGTGTTACCAAGCGAAAAGAACGGTCCGCTTGCGGCCAGCGCGGGGCTGGCGGCACCGACGGTCAGGATAAGGGCAAGAGTGTTCCGCATGTCACTTATCCTTTCGTCTGTGCGTCTACTGCACCGTTGATGGCTTTGGCATCCGCCTCGCCGCCCAGTGCGGTGACCAGTTCAGCCGCTGTATCCTTGGCAACCACTTGAATGCTTTCCAGCGCACCGGCACGGATTTCGGCAATCGCCTTTTCCGATTCAGCCGCCTTTGCAGCGATTTCCGCGTCTGCCTTGGCAATCGCATCATCCAGACCAGACTGGATTTCCGCGCGCGCTTCCGCTGCGATACGCTGTGCCTCAGAACGGGCATCGGCCAGCGCCTTGTTATAGGCCTCTTCGGCCTCGACCGCCTTGGCCTTCAGATCTTCGGCCGCAGCCAGGTCATTTGTAATGGTCCCCTGACGTTCCGCCAGGATTGCCGCGATGCGCGGCAGCGCCACGCGGGACAGGACCAGAAAGATGACGACCAGCGTAATGACCAGCCAGAAAATCTGGTTGGGGAACCAATCGAAGCAGAGCTGCGGCATCCCGATGGCAGAGCCATAGGAGTCGACGCACGAGCCGGCTACTTCTTCAGCAATAGGTTCTGTCGCCATGATATCCTCCGTCGGAACGTAGTCTTTACAACAGATGGGCCGCTATGGCTTGGGCCCATCTGCGCGTAAGGATCAGGTTCCGCAGATTATACGGCGAACATCAGCAGCAGCGAGACCAGGAATGCGAAGATCCCCAGGGCTTCTGCGAACGCGATACCGATGAACAGGGTTGCGGTCTGCGATGCAGCCGCCGAAGGGTTGCGCAGGGCGCCGGCCAGGAAGTTGCCTGCAACGTTGCCCACCCCGATTGCGGCTGCGCCGGAACCGATTGCTGCCAGGCCTGCGCCGATGTGTGCGAGATCGCCTTCCATGATGTGTCTCCTTACGAATTGGAAGTTTCGATGTTGGGTGTTCGGACCTTAGTGCGACGGATGCAGTGCATCTTTCAGATAAACACAGGTCAGAATGGTGAATACGTAGGCCTGAATGAAGGCCACCAGGACCTCAAGACCATACATTGCGGTGATCGCCAGCACCGACACGGGCGAGATCACGGCAATCGCAGCGAAGCCCGCGAAAACCTTGATAACCGCGTGGCCAGCCATGACGTTACCAGCAAGACGAATAGAGTGGCTGACAGGGCGTACAAAGTACGAAATCAGCTCGATGATCGCCAGGATCGGGCGCAGCGCCAAAGGCGCGCTGGAGACCCAGAACAGACCCAGGAAGCCTGCACCGTTCTTGACGAAACCCAGAATGGTCACGGTCAGGAACACGGCCAAAGCCAGCGGGATGGTGACTGCAAAATGCGATGTGGTGGTGAACGAGGTCGGGATCAGGCCCAAGAAGTTCGCGGTTACGATGAACATGAACAAGGTCATGACATAGGGGAAGAACTTGACGCCTTCCTTGCCGCAAATGTCTTCAAGCATCTTGTAGATGAAGCCATAGGCCAGTTCTGCAATCGACTGCATGCGGCTTGGGACGATCGCGCGCTTGGACGTTGGCAGAACCAACAGAGCCACCACGGCCAATACGGCAAAGAACAGCCACAGAGTCACATTGGTGACCGTGAACATGCCAACCGCACCGTCGCCGAACAACGGCTTGACGATGAACTGGTCCATCGGGTGGAATACCAGGCTGCTGCCTTCTGCTGCGGTGGTCTCGGTCGCCACGTTCAGTCCCTCTCGTCCTTCTCGGCCGCATTTGCAGCCGTTTGTTTCTCTTGAACCTCTTTCGCGCTGCGGAGCATAACCTTCACGCCCGCGACAAGGCCCAGCAATGTAAATAGCACCAGAAAGATCGGGATCGTCCCGAGCAGGCTATCCAGCCCGTATCCGATGCCAAATCCGATCCCCAGACCGGATACCATTTCGATGACCATCCTCCAGGCAAGCTCACCCCCGGACACGTCAGCATCTGCGCGAGGCCTAGGCGCTTTGGCCTTTTTTGCCGCGTCGATCTTGGCCTCCAGCTGCGCCATACGCTGCTTTTGGTCATCATCGGTCACGGGCGTTTCCCTCGCACAGTCTTGGGTAGGGTGCTAAGGGTCTGAGGGCGCAGAGTCAACGCTGTTAACCGCCCGCCCAGAACATCGGTAACCAATTGATTTATATAATATTAATCTAACTTCACCCAAATCATCCCATTCGTTAGAATAGGCCAAACGGGCGAATTGGGCGAATTCTGCATATTCAACCTTTCGGTTGATCTTTTCCAACTGCATCCCGCTGCCTGCGCCTGACGATCCGCCCGTCGATAAGCAAAAGCCCGACAAGAATTGCCCCCATGCCCAACAGGTGCTCGGGCCGAAGCGTCTCATTCAGCACCCATGTTCCCAGCACCAGCGCAGAGACCGGAGCGATCAGGGTGACCGTCGATATATTCGTTGGTCCCACTTTGGGAAGAAGCCAGTAGAATGCGATAAAGGCTGCGGAGGTTAGTACAAAGCCGATCATGGCCAGCGAAGCCCAGGTTTCGATCCGGGTGATATGGGGCACGCCTTCGCGCCACAAGGCTAGCGGAGCTATTGCCAGTGTCGCGCCCGTCAGGGCCAGCGCGACCAGAACAACCGGCGGCATTTCCCGGAAGGCGCGCGCGATGTTGACCGAAAAGGCATAGCAGACAGGGGCGCACAAGGTGAGAAGAATTGCCCAGAACTCGGATTTTGCGCCTGAGTTTAGCACCGGCAACGACAATACTACGATACCCGCAAAACCACAGACCACGCCCAGGGATTTCAATAGCGTCGCCCGCTCTCCTCTGGGCCAGAAATGTGATACAACAACCGCAAAGGCGGGCGTCGTGGCATTCACGATCCCTGCGACGCCAGCACCTATATGCTGCTGACCCAAGGCATAAAAGGCAAACGGAGCAGCATAGCTGAGCACGCCAAATCCCAGCAACCCGGCTGCGCGACCGAAGGTCAGATTGACTTGCAAACGGGCGCCCAACACATAGACCCAGCACCCCAACGCACCAAAACCCACACGCCCCATCGATACCGACAGTGGCCCAAGCTCGCGCAGCAGAATGGCATTGAACATGAATGACATGCCCCAGCCGATGCCAAGTATGCAAATCACCAACCAGTATTTCAGTGCCATACCCAAACCTTTTTTGTTTGCTGGCACCTTGTCGTTGCAGCGAAAATTGTCAAACCGGTTCTTGCGCTTTAGGAATGAGCCATGTCCAATGACCTCGACACTGTTTTTGCGGCCCTCGGCGACCCCACCCGCCGCACCATCCTTGCGATGTTGCTGGAGGACGATATGGCCGTGACCGACGTGGCTGAGCCGTTCGACATGTCATTGGCTGCGATCTCGAAACACTTGGTGATCCTGACCAAGGCCGGGCTGATTTCTCAGGAAAAACGAGGGCGGGTTAAGTGGTGCAAGCTAGAGCCTGACGCCCTGCGTGCGGCGTCGGTCTGGATGCAGGGTTTCGGACAGTTCGAACCGGTCAATCTGGATGCGTTCGAGCGGTTCCTCGAGGTCGAACTGCCCTCGGACGAGGCCTGAGTTTCAACGCACCACAAAAACTGACATGCTGGCGTGTTTGGCCAGATAACCGGCATGACTGGAAAAGATATAGTCTGTGATCCTTGGGGCGTGAGTCCCGACCACAATCAGATCAGCACCAATATCTTCTGCCGCGCGGGTCAGATCGCCATCGACTTCGGCAGCGACATCGACCGAGTGTATGTTGCGTGTGGCAACCGGAGCGCCGCTTTGTTCTGCAATCTCGCCAGCGCAGTCCTTCAGCTTTTGCTCAATTGCGTCTTTCGACAGATTAACATCCCCGAGCTGGGTGCCCGTGACACTTACGACGGTCACTTTGGCACCTTGCCAATTGGCCAATTGTGCAGCAACTTCAGTCGCCTTCTTGACCTCGGGTGGCAGGTGCAGGTCGACTGGGACCATAATATGTTTGAACATTGCATTTTCCTCCTCGCAAAAAAGCATAGAGAAATTCGCATATAACCACTTTGACCTACCTCAAAGGCGCTGGGAGCTGTTAGCCTAACCTTCTCGGCTGTATTCGACCCCGGTCACGACGCCGGTCGCATCGGCCCGGCAAAGCCATGGCGCCTCTGCCCCTGCCACGAAAACACTGGTGACCGAGCCAGTCGGTCCGGATTGCGTCGAGATTGCTTTGACACCACTTGGCCCGGTCCCGGTTTCAGCACCTACCAGAGCCTCGCAGCTTGCCTGCAGGTCAGCCTGCGCGGCGTCGTTCACTCCTCCGGTTGCACAAGCGGACAAGGCAAACAGCACAGGAACAAGGAGGGTTGATTTCATAGCGAAACTCCGCACTCAAATAGCTCTTAGTACCGGCCAACTTGCCAGACCCGATTCAGAAGGCAAGATTCAATCCAGTGTCAGAACAGGTTTGGAAGAAGTGTCTTCTCCTTTCAGCAGCATCAGCAACGCAATGGCTGTCAAAGCCGCCCCAACCAATACCAAGGCCGTTGGTGCAGGACGCCCGAGCCCGATCTCCCACAAGATGACCCAGCTGGGAATCAGATACGTATAAGCCATGACCTTGGCTGCAGGCAGACACAGCGCCGCAAACTGAACAAGTACAAAGCTGGCCGCCGTCGCGAATAGCGAAATGTAGAGCAGCGTTACCCAGACAATCCTGGGTAGGTTCGCCCAATCGGTCGCGCGGATATCGGACCAGCCCCACAGCGTCAGGATAAGGCACCCGGCCACCAGTGTTCCGAAGGTAAACACTACCGCAGGCTCTCCCCGGTTCAGGCGACGCACCATCGGGGTATAGACGGCGTGGGCAGCGCATCCCCAGAAATAGATGATCTCTCCGCCTCCGATTTCGAAGGTTTGAAAGGCCTGCCAATCAGCCCGGAAGATTACCCAAAGCGCGCCGACCGCGCCAACGGTCAGGGCCAGCGCCATGCGCGCGGTAGTGATCTGACGCAGCAGCACCCAGCCAGCCAGAGCCGAAATGACCGGCGTCAAGGTAAATACCGCAGCCGCACTGACGGGTGGCGCGGTTTTGAGGCCGTAGAACATCAAGACGAAATACGACCCAAACAACCCGCCCAGTACCAGATAGCGCCAGGGCGCTTGGGCAGCGCTGCGCGATATGCCTGTTGTGGCAAGGGCGGCGATGCCGATCACCACTGCCGCAATGGCAAAGCGCGCTGCAGTGATCGCCGACGGTGCGATCTCGTTTGCCACCATTGAGCCAAGCGAGAAGCTGCCCGCCACTAAGGCCGAGAATGTCAGCATGGCCAGATGGCCGTGTGCTTGTGGTGTCACGGCAGCCAGCCTTTGGATTGATCTTTCAGGAATGACAGAAACGCCTGCACCTTGGTCGTCCGGTGCAGATCCACATGGGTCACCAGCCACAGCTTGCCGGACCACTCGGGTAGAGGCTCCATAACCTCAACCAGATCGGGATCGCGCGCGGCCTCCCAACGGGCCATAAAGCCGATGCCAGCCCCGGCCAGAACCGCCTCGCGCATGCAGAAATTGTTGGTGCAGCGGAAGGTGATTGCCGGTTCCGGTGCATTGGCACGCAGCCAGCGGGAAAACGGCGCGCGGCTGTTTTCGTCATCATTGCCGACGAAGTGGTGATTGGCGAAATCCTCGACGCTCGAAGGTTTACCGTGGCGTGCGATATAGCCTTTGCTCGCGAACAGCCCGACTTCTTGCGCAATGAAAGGCTGCACCACATTGTCCGGCTGATCCGGCGCGGCCCCTGCGCGAATAGCCACATGCGCTTCGCCATATTCCAGTCGAAACAGGCGGTCGCCGGTCAGATAGCGCACAATCAGACCCGGATGGGTTTGCTGAAATTCGCTCAAGGTCGGCACGATCAAAGGCGCAAGCGAGGCCAGCGAGGTCACCACCAGTTCGCCCGAGACATCATCTCCGCGCCCCTTCATGCGGCCAACCAACTGGTTGAACTGATCTTCGGTCGCCTGCGCTACACGCAACAGATCCTTACCTGCTTCGGTCGGGGTATAGCCGCGCGCATGACGCTGAAACAATTTGACGCCCAGCCGTGCCTCGATCGCGTCGATATGGCGGATCACGGTGGCGTGGTGTACGCCCAATACATCCGCCGCGCCGCTGACCGTTCCCATGCGCGCCACCTGATAGGCGGTTCTTACTTCATCCCAATTGTCCATTGCATCTGTTCCACTGTGCAAATTCTAACAATGCTTGTTGATATATCCGAGTTTTGTTCACATTCGCAACAGCCATATTGGGGCGGCAAAAGCTAATTCCACAGTTTAGGACCTCCGAAATGACCCAAACCATCCTGCACATCGACGCCTCAGCCCGCCGCACCGGTTCAGCCACCCGCGATCTGTCCGAACGCGTGGTTCGCCACCTGAACGCCGGGCGTATTATCCGCCGCGATCTCGCCTCTCCCCTGCCCCTTATCACCGAAGACTGGATCGCTGCCAATTTCACCCCCGCCGATCAGCGCGACGTTGTCCAGCAGGACGTTCTGTCCTTGTCGGACGAGCTGGTGTCGGAACTGCAAAAGGCGGATACCATCGTCATCGGCCTGCCGATCTACAACTTCTCGGTCCCGGCAGCCTTCAAAGCCTGGATTGATCTGGTCGCCCGCGCGGGTCTGACATTCGCCTATTCCGAGGAAGGTCCGAAAGGCCTGCTGGATGGCAAACGCGCCATCCTCGCCGTAGCCTCGGGTGGTACCGCTGTCGGGTCCGAGATTGACTTTGCCACCACCTATGCGCGCCATGTTCTGGGCTTCATCGGCATCCATGATGTGGAGGTCATCGCCGCTGATCGCATGGCACTGGACCCCGAAACAACCCTGTCCAATGCGCAGAAAGCTGTCACTGAACTGGCGGCCTGATTGACCTGACCCCCTTGAACCGTCCAGTCTGCGCCAAGGCAAATCGGCAGACTGGGCGTTTCACATGAAGAAGATTGGAATATTGGGCGGTGTTGGCTGGGCCTCAACTGTCGACTACTACCGGGCGATCGCTGAAGGCGCGGGTCGGTATTTTGCTGAACGCGGCCACGGATCGCCGCTGCCCATCCCACCCATGACCATCGAATCCGTCACCCAAGCCAAAACCCGCGCCTTGCGCGGCGTGGCCGGTGACGAAGACAGCTGGGCCGCTTTCGACGCAGTGTTCCGCGAAGCGCTGCTGACTTTGGAACACGCAGGCTGCGATTTCGGCATCATCGCCTCCAATACGCCACACGCGCGGCTTCACGCGATCCGCGAAGGCGTCTCCATGCCTATTCTCAGCATTTTTGACGCAACCGCCGACGCGACCACCTCGACCGGCGCCACCAATGCTTTGGTCCTTGGAACCGCAGTCACCATGCAGGCCACAAACTATGCCGACCGGTTGGCCGCCGAGGGTATCACGGCAAACACACGCCTGCCCGAGCCCGAGATCGCCGAGATGCAGGCGATGATCGACAGTGATTTCTACGGCGGCGCATCCGACACCGCACATGCGCGCCTGCTGGCCTTCTGCAACAAACACGCCGCACCCGGAACGGCGATCTTGCTGGCCTGTACCGAGTTGCCCCTGGCCTTCCCCGATCATCTGGACGATCCGGTGTTCGAGGCGGATGGTCACCTGTTCATCAACCCCTCTGCCGCCCATGTCGCTGCCGCATTGAACGAAGCGCTTGAAGGGTGATCACGGCAGCCAGGTCACCTCGCACCCGATCTTATCAAAGAACGCCATCAGGTCTTCACGCACCAAAACAACGGTTCGGTCGTTGACCAAAGGGTGCATGTTGATGACATCGGCCTGTTGTGCGGCTTCGTCCATGAAGAATTTAACGTTGTTCTCAACCCCGTTTATCATCGCCAGCGGGCTGACCGCGCCGGGGCGAATGCCCAGATTCTGAAACAACCGATCCGCCGAGCCGAAGGACAGGTTACCAATCCCCAACTCCGCGCCCAGCGCCTTAAGGTCGATCTCGCGGCTTTGTTCCAGCGTCACCAGATAGTTCCGCTTTTTCTTGTCGCGCAGATACAGGTTCTTAAGCCGCAGCGTGTTTTCGCCCGGCACCATGAACTGGCCTTCGACCCCTTTGGCATCTTCAACAGTGCGCAGCGGGATATGAGTGTGCAACCGATAGGACAGCCCCCATTCATCCAGCTGCGCCAAAAGCGCATCCGAGCTGAGCGGTAATGTATCCTGAAATGCGGATGATGCGTCCATGGAAACCTCCTCGTATGACGCGCTCATCGCTCAACCGACAGGTAAATTCAAGCCACGACAGGCACGGTATTCGGTGCTAGCGTGCCGCCATGAAAGTCACTCGCAACACTCCGAACCAGTTGATCCTGTCCAATACCCCATGGTTCATCGGCATCACGCTGGTTCTCTTCATTCTGGCCTTTGTCGGCGCGGGCGTCTTCATGGCCAGTGAAGGCGGCGAGGGTATCTTCTTCGGCATTTTCTTCGCACTATTCGGTGGAGGCATGGGCTTTGGTGCATTTTGCGCCTTTGTCCGGCGCGTGCAGGTCATTCTGGACCGCGATAAGAACAGCATCACTATTCGCAGGCAGTCGGTCTTTGGGTACGAACAAGTGGAACACGTTCTTTCAAACCTTTCGCACGCGGAAACCGAAAGCACGACCTCACGTAGCGACAATGGCACATCGACCCTTTATCGCCCTGTCCTGATACTGGATGAAGGCATGAGCGCCGGACGCCATCCCATTGTTGAGGCCTATTCCAGCGGGCGCGGTGCGCATCGGTTGGTGGATGCGGTCAATGACTGGCTTCCGGCACACAAGGTTGACTCTGCCAGCCAATCGGCCTAAATCGCCGCCAACATCCGGAAGCGTTTGATCTTCCGGTCCCTTGAGTCGTTCAGGGATCGCCCCCCACCAGCGAGTTTCGCCCGTGGGGGCGTTTGTGCATTTAACCGACGCGTCCTATCTAGGGCACGCCACCAGATAACCGGCTAAGGAGGCCGAAGGCATGTTTGAAAATCTATCCGAACGCCTCTCTGGCGTCTTTGACCGGCTGACAAAACAAGGCGCTCTGTCCGAAGAAGACGTCAAAACCGCCCTGCGCGAAGTCCGCGTTGCCCTGCTTGAGGCTGACGTTTCGCTGCCGGTGGCCCGCGAATTTGTCAAGAAGGTACAGGAGCAAGCGACCGGTCAGGCAGTCACCAAGTCGATCACCCCCGGCCAGCAGGTCGTCAAGATCGTGCACGACGCTCTGGTCGACACTCTGCGTGGCGAAGAAGACCCCGGCGCGCTGAAGATCGACAACCCGCCTGCCCCGATACTGATGGTCGGCCTGCAGGGTTCGGGTAAGACGACCACGACCGGCAAGCTCGCCAAGCGCCTGAAAGAGAAAGAAGGCAAGAAGGTCCTGATGGCCTCGCTCGATGTCTATCGCCCGGCGGCGATGGACCAGCTGGCAGTGCTTGGGGCGCAGGTTGGTGTAGACACGCTGCCGATTGTGCCGGGCCAATCGCCGGTTGATATCGCCAAACGTGCCAAGCAGCAGGCGACGCTGGGTGGCTATGACGTCTACATGCTCGACACCGCGGGCCGTTTGCATATCGACGAAGTCCTGATGGACGAGGTCGAGCAGGTTCGCAACGCGGTCGACCCGCGCGAGACCCTGCTGGTGGTTGACGGTCTGACCGGTCAGGTCGCCGTTGAGGTAGCCGAGGAGTTCGACGCCAAGGTCGGCATCTCAGGCGTGGTCTTGACCCGGATGGACGGCGACGGGCGCGGCGGTGCGGCGCTGTCTATGCGCGCGGTCACCGGCAAGCCGATCCGTTTTGTCGGTCTGGGCGAGAAGATGGACGCGCTCGAAACCTTCGAGCCGGACCGGATCGCCGGTCGTATTCTGGGCATGGGCGACATCGTTGCTCTGGTCGAAAAAGCCCAGGAAACGATGGAGATGGAACAGACCGAGCGCATGATGAAGCGCATGGTCAAAGGTCAGTTCAATATGAACGACCTGAAAATGCAGCTGGAGCAGATGATCCAGATGGGCGGCATGCAGGGCATGATGGGCATGATGCCGGGCATGAACAAGATGGCCAAGCAGATGGATCAGGCCGGTCTGGACGACAAGATCCTACGTCAGCAGATCGCACTGATCCAGTCGATGACCAAACGCGAGCGCGCCAACCCTCAACTGCTGCAGGCCAGCCGCAAGAAACGGATCGCTGCGGGTTCGGGGATGGAGGTCAGCGACCTCAACAAGCTGCTCAAGATGCACCGGCAGATGTCGGACATGATGAAGAAAATGGGTAAGATGGGCAAAGGCAAGATGCTGAAACAGGCCATGAAAGGCATGTTCGGCAAAGGTGGCCCCTCGCCCGAGGAAATGGCTGCAGGTATGGACCCCAAGGCGCTGGAACAGGCCGCCAAAGCAATGGGCGGCAAAATGCCCGGCGGTCTGCCCGGACTGGGTGGCGGTATGGGTCTGCCCCCGGGGCTAAGTGGTTTTGGTAAGAAAAAGTGACGTCAGCACGCTGCACCCAGCCCCCGTCCGGAAAGGCGGCGATGGCAGCAGCGCAGTATCGCGCAGCCCTGCCGGTCATTCAGACCCGGCGGCTGGTTCTGCGCGCGCCTACTCTGGACGACCTGCCGGTATGGACGTCGATCTGCAAGGACAGCTTTGGCGATACCGAACAGGACGCCTGGACTGAGTTTTCCTACTACACATCGGGCTGGCTTTTGCATGGGCATGGCCTGTTCACGGCCTCGCTAAAGGACGACGATCAGGTCATTGGCTTCGTCATTCTGGGCCTCGAATGGGACGACCACGAGCCCGAGCTTGGCTATATGTTCGGAAGCAAGTTCCGCATGCAAGGTTACGCGACTGAAGCGTGCAGCGCTGTTCGCGATTTTGGCTTCGATCTGCTGGGGACCGGCCGGTTCGTAAGCTATGTTTCGCAGTCCAACACACGTTCGAACGCATTGGCGCAGCGTCTGGGTGCGACTCGCGACACTGTTGCCGAAAGAGCAATTGGTCCAACACAGCATGTCTGGCGGTACGGTGAGGTGCAGGCATGAAGTTCGCTCTGCCGATCCCGACGCTCGAAACCGAGCGCCTGATCATGCGCGCACCGTCCGAGGCTGACCTGGACGCGGATACGGCGTTCTTTGCCACCGACGCCGCGCGGTTCGTCGGCGGACCTTTGCGCCGGGATGAAGTGTGGCGGGTGTTCGCCTCGCTTTTGGGCCATTGGGCCGTGCGCGGCTATGGCTATTGGAGCGTCGATGAGAAAGACACCGGCGCCTATGTTGGACGGATCGGCTTGTGGTTCCCCGAAGGCTGGCCCGAGCCCGAGGTCGGCTGGACCCTGATGAACCATGCCACCGGCAAAGGATATGCGACCGAGGCCGCTTTGACTGCCCGATCCTATGCCTATGATGTTCTGGGGTGGGCGACCTCGATCTCTCTGATCGATCTGGACAATTCCGCCAGCAAGGCCGTGGCCAAGCGGATGGGTGCTCAGTTCGAATATCATTATGAGCACCCTAAATATGGTACTTCGGAAATCTGGCGGCACCCTTCGCCAGGTGATCTGGTGAATGGCGGCGTGGAGGCATACGCATGACCACATTTACCATCCCCACCGTCGCGACCGAACGACTGATCCTGCGCGCGCCGCACCTGGACGATCTGCCCGCGATGACCGAATTCTTCGCGACCGAGCGCAGTCATATGGTTGGTGGTCCCAAGGACGCGCTGGAAAGCTGGAGCTCTCTGTCGAACCGGTTGGGTCATTGGGCGCTGCGTGGTTATGGCCTATGGCATCTGACCGAAAAGGCCAGCCGCGCATTTGTCGGCTGGGCCGGCATGATCTACGTCCCCGGCTGGGCTGAACCCGAGCTGGGCTGGACGCTGATGGCAGAGGCAGAAGGCAAAGGTCTGGGCTTTGAGGCCGCAGCAGCTGCACGCGACTATGCCGCCCGGTATCAGGGCCTGAACGGCGTGATTTCCTACATCGCCCATGCCAATGACCGCTCACGCGCTTTGGCCGAACGCCTCGGCGCAACGCTGGAGATTGAAAGAGCCGAGCTACTGGGCAAGCACGCTCAGATCTGGCGCCATCCGCAGATTGATTTGACCACCGAGAGGACCGGCCAATGAACAACCCCGTGACACAGGCTGCTGCACTGTTGAAAGACCATCGCGAAAGCATCGACCGGCTGGATGCGATCCTTGTCTATACGCTTGGTGAGCGGTTCAAGCACACGCAGGCTGTGGGCAAGCTCAAGGCCGCACACGACCTTCCCCCGTCCGATCCTTCGCGCGAGGCTGCGCAGATCGCACGGTTAGAAGACCTGGCGAAAGAGGCCGATCTGGACCCCGATTTTGCCAAGGCTTTCCTGAATTTCATCATTCAGGAAGTCATCCGACACCACAAGAAACATCAGAACTAACCGGCACCTACGCCGGATACGCCATTCAAAGGAGATACCACCATGGCAATGAAAATTCGTCTCGCCCGCGGCGGCTCGAAAAAACGTCCCTTCTATCGCATTGTTGCGGCTGACAGCCGTATGCCGCGCGATGGCCGTTTCATCGAAAAACTGGGCACCTATAACCCGCTGCTGCCGAAAGACAGCGAAGAGCGCGTGAAAATGAACATGGAGCGCATCCAGTACTGGCTGGATCAGGGCGCACAGCCCACCGACCGGATCGCACGCATGCTGGAAGCTGCTGGCGCACGCGACAAGGCCGAGCGCAACAACCCCAACAAGGGTACTCCGGGCAAGAAAGCTCAGGAACGCGCAGAAGAAAAAGCGGCCAAAGCTGCTGAGGCGGCTGAAGCTGCTGCTGCACCGGCTGAAGAAGCTGCGGCAGAAGAATAAGCAGGCGGGCGCGTGCGGGATCAGGCTTTTACCGACGATTTTCGCACGCAGTTCGATCTGTTGATGCGGCTCCGGCGCGATGTGCGCCGGTTCCGCACTGACGCGATTGACGAGGCAGTGCTTGCGCGCTGCCTCGACGCGTTTCGACTGGCCCCTTCGGTGGGGCTGAGCGAACCCTGGCGCGTGATCCGCGTCGAAACTCAGGCGGCGCGTGACGCGGCGCTGAAGAATTTCCAAACCGCAAACGAACAGGCGCTGGCCGGGTATTCCGGCGAAAAGGCGCTGCTTTATAGCCAGTTGAAACTGTCCGGGATGAGAGAAGCCCCGGTGCAGCTGGCCGTGTTTTGCGACGATGCCACCGACAAAGGCCAAGGTCTGGGCGCGGGCACTATGCCCGAGATGCGGCGCTATTCTGTGGTCTCAGCCGTCACCCTGTTCTGGCTTGCCTTGCGGGCAGAGGGGTTGGGGCTGGGTTGGGTGTCAATTCTCGATCCCGACCAGATGGCGCGCGATCTGGATGTGTCTGAGGACTGGCGGTTGATCGGTTATTTTTGTGTAGGCCTGCCCGAAAGTTTTTCGGATACGCCTGAATTGGAGCAGGTCGGCTGGGAAGACCGCAATGACACTTTGCCCATCGGGGTACGCTAGACATGTTCGGATTGTTACGGCTTCCCATCCTGCTGGCGATCGCCTTTATTGTGGGCGTATTCTTCGAACGCTCGAACCAGCGCGAGGCGTGCGAGGTGATCGGGCAATGGCGGGACGGGCTATGTGTGACGGATGGTCAAAATGAGTGATCTGATCTGCGTGGGCAGCATTGCGGGCTCGTACGGTGTGCGCGGCGAGGTGCGGCTGAAAAGCTTCTGCGCCGTCCCCGAAGATATCGAGGGCTATTCGCCGCTGACCGACGAGACCGGCAAAGACCGCTATCCCGTGGTCCTGACCCGCGCGATCAAGAACGGTTTTGCCGCCCGGTTGGGTGGGGTTGAGACCAAGGAAGAAGCGGATGCGCTGAATGGCCTGCGCCTTTATGCGCGGCGCGATCAATTGCCCTCGCTACCGGATGATGAGTTTTACCACACCGATCTGATCGGGCTTGAGGTTTATGATACCGGCGGCACCCTGCTGGGCCGGGTGAAATCGGTTCAAAATCACGGCGCGGCGGATCTGTTGGAACTACACGGGCCGGGCTTAAAGGCCACCGTGCTGCTGCCGTTTACACTCGAATCCGTTCCGACCGTTGATCTCGACAAGGGCCGCATCATCGCCGATCCGCCTGAGGGCCTGCTGTAATGCGCCGCGTGTTGCTGCATCTGGGTCTGCACAAGACCGGGACAACGGCGGCACAGTCCTTTCTGTTCGAAAACCGGTCACTGATCTGGCCGCACCATGCGTTGGTCCTGCCCTATCGGACCCGCAAAACCGGCCTGTCCGAAGCAGCCACACGCTATTCCGTCTACGGCACCCCCGGCGCGATGAGCGATTTCAAGGATCAGATGCGGCACTTCCTGAATTCACTGGAATTCGGCCAGAAGCGCGGACTGGTTCTGAGCGAAGAGAATTTCTCTGGCCTGCGCCCCAGCCGCAATGTCGCGGTGGGATATGAAGCCGCGCCCGAGCTTGCCTCTTGTCTGGTTGGCCTGATCCGGGATCGGTTTGCGGGGGAAGAGGTGCATATCAACCTCTACTACTCGCTGCGACAACGCGGCAGTTGGCTACGCAGCCTGTGGGCGCATGATCTGCAACGCTCGCGCCTGATTCAGGATTTTGAAACCTTCCGCGCGCGGCTTGTACCCGTGCCCTCACCCCAGATCGCGGCAGAGGCGGTGCGGGATCGCCTGCCCTCGGTATCCGTCCGAACCGAATGGCTGGAAGACCTGCAGGGCCTGCGCTATGGACCCGGAAATACATTTGCCGAATTCCTTGACCTGCCCCCGGACAAGGCTGGCGAACTGGTTGGCCCGACGCGTTCGAACCCACGTCTACCTGAAGATATCTTGCAGCAAATGTTGGAGATAAACAGATCCGATCTGGACGACGCTGCGTTGATCGAACAAAAGGCTGCTCTGGTTCAACGCGTCCAAAATGACCTGATCGGCTCAAAATGACAGAGAAACCCGGAAAGTCCCATGGCCGTAAAGCCATCCGCCCGACGCTGAAGCCGCGCGAGTTGATGACGCCGACGCCCGATCTGCATGGGGTGTGGAAGGCCAAGATCATCACCCTTTTCCCTTCGGCCTTTCCCGGAGTGCTGGGCGAAAGCCTGACCGGCAAGGCTCTGCAGGAAGGGCTGTGGCAATTGGAAACCGTCGATCTGCGCCAGTTCGGGGTTGGCAAGCATCGCAATGTGGATGACACCCCTGCAGGTGGCGGTGCGGGCATGGTCCTGCGTGCCGATGTGCTGGGCGAGGCCATCGAGCACACGATGGCGGGCATCCGGGGCAACTGGCCACTGATCTACCTAAGCCCACGCGGGCGACGGATGGACCAGCAGATGATGCAGAGTCTGGCGCGCTGCGATGGCATGACCTTGCTTTGTGGTCGGTTCGAGGGCGTCGATGAGCGGGTGCTTGAGCATTACGGCGTGCAAGAAGTTTCCTTGGGCGATTTCGTCATGACCGGAGGTGAGATCGCGGCGCAAGCCCTGATCGACGCTACGGTGAGGCTGATCCCTGGCGTTTTGGGTAATCAGGCTTCGGCTAAGGAGGAAAGCTTCTCCTCCGGCCTGCTGGAGCATCCGCAATACACCCGCCCCGCAGACTGGAAAGGCCGTCCGATCCCGGACATTCTGATGTCGGGCCACCACGGTCGCATCGCGGACTGGCGTCATGAGATGTCGGAAGAGATCACCCGCGAACGACGGCCCGATCTTTGGGACGCATATCAGAAATCCAAGGACAACGACTAAGGCTAGCGGGTCGCTTTCCAGAGCGCCCAAGTCTCAGGCGTACCATTAAAGGTGTTGATGTCGACCTTGCCCTGAACCCCCGGCACCAGTCCTGTGCCGGTATATTGCCAGAAACGCCAGATCGCGCTTGGATAAACATTGCGAGGATGTCCGGCGACCGAACGCAGCCAGAACTCGGTCTTGGGCAGCCGGCCAATGTCGGTGTCGCGGTAAAAGTCGACCGTTGTATAGACAATCGGGCGGCGCCCATAATGGCGTTCCAGAATATCCAGGAATTTTTTTGCCTCGGCCCGGACGGTTCGCCCATCTGGGCGCAGGGTGCAGGTTTTGGAATGCGGCGTCCATTCCATGTCCAGCACATGCGGCAGATCGGCCCCTTTGGGCACGTTCTGGATGAACCAACGGGCCTGCTCATGAGCCGGGCGGCAGAAATAGTAATAGTGGTAAGCGCCCCAGGGCACCCCGGCACCCTGCGCACCGCGCCGGTGTTCGTCAAACATCGGGTCGGTGAAATCTCCGCCCTCGGTGGCTTTGATGAATGCGAAACTGACACCGGATTTCTGGGCGGTACGCCAGTCAATCGGTCCCTGCCAGCGCGATACATCAAGCCCGTGCACCGGGTAATGGCCGGGATGGCGGCCCTCCCATTCATGCGGGTCGGCGTCACCAAACGCGGGATAGATGATCGAAGGCGGGGTCGTGTCCGCAAAGGCCTGTGGTTCAACCGCCTGAGGCTGGGGGCCGCGGCGGCCACATGAGACGAGTGCAAGCGCTATGACGGCCAGCAGGAGTGCTTTGCGCATCTTTTGGTCCTGTATCAAATTTCTGCTCTGATAATTGAACCCAGAATGCCTGATCTGGCCGCCAAGGCAACGATGTATTTGACCGATGGCGAAAACACACCGGCGTCCGCAGCGAATCGTGTCAGTTTAGGCTTGATCCCTGCACACAAAGCCCTTAAAGCAGCGCAATCCGGTGCCGCGTTACGCGACTCCGGTGTTTTGGTTTGCATCCTGACGTGACGCCCGGCTTTCTTCGGCCCCGGCGCGACAGGGCGGACCGGACCAAAAGGAACATTCGATCTGACCTCTGGCGGGCTGTACGCAGGACCCGGTGAAGACCAAGAGCTCTCAGCCCGTGCCCAAACTTCGTGGACCAACCACGAGCAGATAGGAGTAACTGCGATGGACCTAATCGCACAGCTTGAGGCGGAACAGATTGCCGCCCTGGGGAAAGACATCCCCGATTTCAAAGCCGGTGACACCATCCGTGTCGGCTTTAAAGTGACCGAAGGGTCACGTACCCGTGTGCAGAACTACGAAGGCGTCTGCATCGCACGTAAAGGTGGCAACGGCATCGCCGGTTCGTTCACCGTTCGCAAAATCTCGTTTGGCGAAGGTGTGGAACGTGTGTTCCCGCTGCATTCGACCAACATCGACAGCATCACCGTTGTCCGCCGTGGCCGCGTCCGTCGCGCCAAACTGTACTACCTGCGCTCGCGCCGTGGTAAATCCGCGCGTATCGCAGAGGTCACCAACTACAAGCCCAAGGCTGGCGCCGAAGCGTAAGGAGCGGAAAGATGAAAAAAGACATCCATCCCGATTATCACGTCATCGACGTCAAAATGACCGATGGCACCGTGGTTCAGATGAAATCCACCTGGGGTGCCGAAGGCGACCAGCTGGCCTTGGAAATCGACCCCTCCGTGCACCCGGCATGGACTGGTGGCTCGTCGCGCCTGTTGGACGCTGGCGGCCGCGTGTCGAAGTTCAAGAAGAAATACGAAGGTCTGGGCTTCTAATCCCAAACCGCTCGAATTCAAAAGACCGTCCCTTGGGGCGGTCTTTTTTATTGCAACAGATCAAGATAAAGCCAGCGCGCACCATTAAGCTCTGTCAGGTCAACTATGTGCCTGCCATTTTCATATTGATGCGCCTTTGGAGGAAGAGCCCGACCCGGATCAACGGACCTCAGTTTGAGGTCAGCGGAGGCGGTAATCTGCAAAATGCCCGTAA
Organism: Ruegeria sp. YTSA064; assembly: GCF_059610325.1. Classification (NCBI taxonomy): domain Bacteria; kingdom Pseudomonadati; phylum Pseudomonadota; class Alphaproteobacteria; order Rhodobacterales; family Roseobacteraceae; genus Ruegeria; species Ruegeria sp. YTSA064. The sequence continues at coordinate 263,347 of NZ_JBXWNK010000003.1, read as the reverse complement.
CCGGTTCGACCCGGAAGGCAGCTGATTGAGGTTCGACAGGAACACTTCGCCCTGAAATCGAGATCAAAATCTGACGCGATTGTGCAATGTCATTGCCATCCAGACTTTGAACTGCCACCGCCGCCATGGGTGTCGTGATGTCGAATACAACATTTCTGGTCGTAATTACCTCGTCATGGAAAAGGCCTGCCACAATCTGACTCTTTACCGTGTCCACCGTGAACCGGGCATTGCCAAAGTCGCGCTGAAACTCGCCCGTATCTGCGGCAACAACGGTGGCATCCTCTGCCAGATATGATCTGTCGAGATCAAGCGGGCCGTATTCGTCGCGGTTCAATTTGGTCGCCGCGAGCCACGGCAATGCACGAGTCTCGGGCATACATGTTACCAACCTGCTTTGTTCAAACACTGTCCGTATGGCAACTGATGTTTCCGGAGACACAGGACGGCCAAAGAACGTGTCCTCATCCAAGCAAATCGCGTACGTATTCTCGGCTTGCTTGACATGGCCTTCCCGGAACAGAAGGGCTGCGGCGGGCATCATCCATATCATCCCGGGATCTTCGGCCATACTCCAATTGTTTGGCGACGTTGATCGGTTCAGAGATTGCTGTGAGTAGCCATAGATCATCATGGCATCCCAGCCTTGATGCGCTGCGCTCGTCGCAACACGGAGCGGCGTGATGAACCTATCTTCTGCGGGAAACTCCCCAATGTTCCACTCTGAAACGCTAAGCGGCATACCTTCGACCTGCGCGATCGCGATCCATTCCAAAAAACCACTCTGTTGGCGCGGGTCAAAACCGATTTCACCAACTGCTCCATAACTATGCGCGTCGATTATGGACCCAACGGTCAGCGATGGCAGACCCGCGATTGTCATCCCGCCCCAAAGGCTCGTTGTCGAGATCAGACCTTCAAATCCGGTGTCGCGAACAACGGGGATCAGTTGTTCGTTGAAACGGCGTTCAAGATCGTTCAGAAAAATCTTCGAGTCGCCGTGCTCCCATGTCCGCCAGGTTTCATCGGGATCAAGCCCGTTGCCGCGCGCAAATTCATCTGCCATAGCCATGAATAGTTCACTATGCATAGGTACATTCTTATTCGGGAGGAGAGCATTGCCGAAGTGATGCGTAAGGTCGTTTTCGTTCGTCAACATCACGGCGACAACTGCCGGGTCCTCGGCATACGTAAGACCCGTCAAAGAATTTTCGTGGCGCAAATAGGCGTTCTGGAATTCGATCATTCGCGCCTCAATACTGGGCGAGATGTAGTTAAAGCCTCTGACATCGGCAATATCGTCATCCCCAGCAATCTCATCGAACCCGGAAATTCCGTCCTGCTGCGTAAACCTTCGACCTACATGGAGATCAAGCCATACGTAAATTCCTTGCCGCTTGAGCGCTGCAATCCAAGCGTCAAGCTTTTGCATCGACGCTGGGTCGAGGTTAAGCGTATCAGAGGGATCTGACCCGAAGACGTTAGGACCCACCCAATGAGAATCGTGGTGGTGAATTCTGACAAGGTTAATCCCCAACCGCGCCATCCTTTGGGCATGCAGTTCGACTGAATTCAGGTTGGTATGAAATAACGCATATGCCTGTAGATTAACGCCCCAAAAACGGACTGGCGTCCCATCCTCAAACACCAATGCACCGTCTTGCGCTAGAATTTTTCCGTGAAACCCGGCAGGTTTATGATTGAGCCAACTCAGATCAGGTGTCGGTGCATAGGACAGCACCCTATCTATTGGCCATTTGCCCGAAGCCGAGGAATCTTGTGCCAAAGTGCATACGGGCAAGGTACACAGTGATAAGAGGACATACAGAAACCGTTTCGTGATACCAAATAGACTCATTAACTTTTCCAATACCAGTACATCCACATCATAACCTCAGTTCCGGTAGCCGCTATTCACAAAAGTTGTGCTTCCGGACGTACCAGTTGTGTTTTCGCGATGCTCAACTCAGAGCATGAAGTAAGCCCCAAACCCAGAATCGCACTTGAAACCGTGCGCTATCGGGTCAGGTTTACCGCGCTATGCACAGGCGGAACGGGCCCTCTGAGCAGCAACAATGCCAGCAGCATCCCAACCAGTGCGACACCGGCAGCGATCAGCATCACACTGTCAAAAGCATCATCCTGAAGATCACGCAGAGCACGTGCCAGTGTTGCGCCAGTATCCGGATCAAGCCCAGCGATAAGCTGCTGTACCTGACTGGCTGTACCATGGGTCAACGCATGAGCCAGATCGGCCCGTTGCTCTGATCCAGCGGGTAATGCGGCGATCACTTCGGACAGACCCCGACGGGTGGTGATCGCCTCGGCCAGCCCACCGACCACGGCACCAAGGGTCGCACCAAAATAGAGGAACGCGTTCACCACACCCGAGCCCTGCCCCATGTGCTCTTCTGGCAACAAGCGCAACCCGAGACGAGGCAGCAATGAAAACCCGATGCCAAGCCCGGTGCCGATGATCAGCAGCTTCCACCAGATCCCGCCCATGCCGGTCGTGTTCGTCGTCGTGGTCAACAGCAGAAAACCACAGGCCATGAAACCCATGCCAAGTATCACGGGCCATTGGAAGCTATAGGGTGCCAGAAAGCGCGGCGCGATCACGGACACAACGAACATGCTGAGGCTCAACGGCAGGATCGCCACACCTGCGCCGACGGCCGATAAGCCAAATGCATCAGGCGACTGCACAAACACGTTGAAATAGACAAAGAAGCTAAACAGCGCGAAGCCGGTGATGAACATCCCCGCCGCTGCCATGAAATAGCGGGGATGACGGAAATAACGTAGCTCGATCAGAGGGTCTGCGCTTCGGCGCGAGGTGATAATCAACGCAATCACCGCAATCGCTGAAACGCAGAGCGGGATAAGTGTCGAACTGGAGGTCCAGCCCTGGCTTTCGCCATTGCTAAGAGCGAAGGACAGCGGACCGAGCAGAAGGACCAAAGCAACGGCACCAGCCATATCAAACTTCGCACCAGCAAGGCGCGTGTCAGGTACATAATGTTCCTTGCTCACCCGTAACCCGACCAGAAATGCAACCAGCAGCAGCGCGAGATCGGTGGCAAACACGCCCCGCCAACTGAGGTAATGCGCGAACGCGCCGCCCAAGATCGGACCCACACCGATCGCCAACCCAACGATCGCACCCCAGGCGCCGGTTACGCTGGCCCGCTGATCTTCTGGCGTCGCCGCCGTCAACAATGACAGAGAGGTGCCAAACAACGCCGCAGCTCCTGCGCCCTGAGCCCCTCGGCCTATCAACAACATGGCAGCATCCTGCGAAAGCAGCACCAGGGCAGAGCCAAGGGCAAACACAATCATCCCGGCAAAGAATACGCCGACCTTGCCGGTAATATCACCCAGCCGGCTAACGATGGTAACAAGTGTGGCGCTCACCACCGTATAGATTGCCATCACCCATTGCAGGCTGGATGGTGACAGATCAAATTCGGTTTTCAGGTTGGGCAGGATCGTCGCAACGGCGGTCGAATTGAACCCAACTACCATCATGCACAGCGCCGTCATTATGAGAACCAGACGCCCCCCACCCGAGCCTGAATTGTCATCAGTGACGCTTGCTGGCATCTGTGTACTCCTCGTTCAGGAATAGCCTGCTGGCCTTCGTGGCGCATAGCTTAGCGCTGTGTTGTTCCTATTATTAAACGATTTTTCGTTGGTGCGTATAGCTTTTCCGCTAGGCGAGCTTTGCCCACTTCAGACCCAGTAGGACAGTGCCACCGGCAACACCAAAATCGTGGTCAGGGTTGAAACCAGAATGAAGCCGGCCACGTCGGGCCCGTATTCCGGTACATGTTGATCAATGAATAGATAGGTTGCGACGGAAGACGGCATCAGGCAGCACAAGATCACCGCCCCCCGCTCGGCCCCTGTGAAGCCGAAAGACCAGACCAGCGCGCTTGCAATCACCATGGCCATCACCAGGTGCAACGCGGTCAGCAATACAGCGCGCCCAAGGCTTATGATCCGCAGCGTTGCAAGCGTGTGCCCCAACGTCAGCAGCATCAACGGAATCGAGAGACCACCCAGTATGTCAAAGGATTTGGCAACCGGTTGTGGAAGGCTATAGCCCGTGGCCATCAGCACCAGAGACAGCGCTACCGCGTAGATGATCGGAGATGTAGCAAGTTTTCTGGGTGAGAACTCCCCAGCCGGAATCCACATACCGATCGTGAAAATACTGATCAGCACAACAACCACAAATCCCATCGTATAAGCCATGCCGGCATCCCCCAACGCCAGTAAGGTTATGGGAAGACCGATATTGCCGACATTGCCGTGCATAAGCGGCGTTAAAAACGCCCGCGCTGGCAACCGCATCAGTTTGAGCGCGACAAACCCCAACACTCCAAATCCTGCGATCGCCAAAGCGGCTGCTGTCATCACGTCAAGAAACGTGCCGACCGCGATTTTGGTGGTCGACAAGTGCGAGATGATCAAGGTTGGATACCCGACCCTCGATACGATTCCACCAATGACCTTATTGTCGAACGGAGCACGGATTAGTGCCAGACAATAACCGATTCCAGCACAAATCAGGACGGGCAGAACCACGTTCAGGACGTTCAAAAACAGATGGTCCAATTGCTGTCCTTAATCACAATTCCTCGATCCCGACAGTGAAATACGGGCGTCTGATTGGCAAGGATTTACACTAAACCCTACCCATCACGCGTTTTTCCAAAATAGAGCCTGATAAAGCTACTCGGGACGGCCCGAGGTTCTTCCCTTCCACGCTCACACAACATATAGTGGCTGCCACAACGTGTAGATAAACACGGCGGGACTTGGGAATACAGGCATGGCACATATCATCGTGGTCGGGAACGAAAAAGGCGGCGCAGGTAAATCGACCGTGTCAATGCATGTTGCCACTGCCCTGGCTCGACTGGGGCATAAGGTCAGCACGCTTGATCTCGACTTGCGGCAGCGCAGTCTGGGCCGGTATTTCGAGAATCGCCTGAACTTCCTCAACGGCTCGGACCTGTCTCTGCCCAGTCCGCGCCATCACGACCTGCCCGAGATTGACGCCAGCGCGCTGAAACCCGGCGAGAATATATATGACCACCGCCTGTCGGCTGCCGTTGCAGAGCTGGAAAGTGACAGCGATTTTATCCTGATCGATTGCCCCGGATCGCATACGCGCCTCAGCCAGGTGGCCCATTCACTGGCCGATACGCTGGTTACGCCGCTGAACGACAGTTTCATCGATTTCGACTTGCTGGCGCGGATCGATTCCAAGGGTGAGAAAATCCTTGGTCCGTCGGTCTATTCCGAAATGGTTTGGAACGCCCGCCAATTGCGTGCTCAGGCCGGCTTGAAACCGATCGACTGGGTGGTGGTGCGTAACCGGGTCGGGACGCAGCGCATGGTCAATAAGGAAAAGATGCAACGCGCCATCGAGATGCTGTCGCAGCGCATCGGTTTCCGGGTGGCTTCTGGTTTCTCTGAACGGGTTATCTTCCGCGAACTTTTCCCGCGCGGGCTGACCCTGCTGGACCTCAAGGATATTGGCGTCAAACAGCTCAATATCTCGAACATCGCCGCGCGGCAGGAATTGCGCGACATGATGAAAGAATTGAACCTGCCGGGGGTTGAGATCGATTTTTAGAGGCTCAACGGTGGTGGAGCCTTTAAAGGTCTAGGGTAGTTCTTGTTGGGCGGGGCTGATTGAGCTTTGCCCGTGCTCGCTTCAACGTACTCTGTCTTAATCTTGTAGGTGATTTTCTCTGGGAGTTTTCTTAACTTTCTTTTTACTCTATCAGAACAATTGCTGAACCAGGGTGACATATTGCCTTCGGCTTTGATTTTCAGCTCAACACGAACATAGTGTTTACTAGCCGACATTTTCTCAGCGTTTTTTGCGGCTTTGAAAAAATTGTATAAAGAGGTTTCAAACTTCTCCATAACAGCATTTTTGTTGCGATCCAGCGGCACCAAGTTTTCGGATTTTCCAGACCCACCCAGTTTTTGCGCTAATAAGTGGCCACGAACCCACCGCTGCGAGTTCAGTTCCGCGTAATCCGCAAGTTCAAGTATACCCGTGAGCTTGAGCTCTTTGAGTATGGAATCGACCGATCGCATTCGTTCGATCTTTTTGACATCAAGGCTGGAAACAGCGGCGGTAACATCTGAAATCTTGATGAAGTCGCGCACATTCCAGTTTGTATTGAATTCATCAACGATCACACAATCGCTTTTGCTTGCACTCTGCCCTCGATTTAGGCAGGTCGATGTAAGAGTAGCGGTCGCGGCTCTGCCACCATAAACCTTATCGCTCGGGGCATAATCCACTGAGAATTTTGGAATTTTTAGTGCCATCACTCGTACAGGTTCCCAACTGATCAATACCAAAACTAAAGAGTTGCATTTTTCTAAATTGCGATAGTTCAATGTTGTATCAAGAACTGAAGAAAAGCTCCGTTCCGGTACAATGATAGATTTTCGGTCGCCTCTACGTCAACCAACTCCGCATCGGAAGCCTACACCCGGGATATTTTATCGCCTATCACGATCTAGTTCGCTGCATGGTAGACCGTAAACAGCTCTTTCGGCTCTGCCACACCTCGCAGCATATAGCGCCCAACTGAGATCAGTTCCTGATCGCAAGGCTGAGCCGCACGGGCCACATCATCCGAGATCAATATTCGTTGCCCCAACGAACGATGCATCCCGGCGATACGGGATGTCTGGTTCACGGTCGGGCCGATGACGGTAAAATCAAGACGGCTGTCGGCACCGATATTGCCATATAGAATCTCGCCCGCATGCAGGGCTAACGTATAGTTCGAAACCGGCTGCCCACGCTCTTTGCGCAGGCTATTCAGCTCGGCCATACGCTCCTGAAGCATTGTCGCGGCAGCCAGAGCGGCACGGGCGTCGGCATCAATTTCGCCCACATCAAACATCGCCATAACCCCGTCGCCCATAAATTTCAGAATATTTCCATCACATTGATGAACCACATCCACCACAGCAGCGAGGTAGTCATTCAACATGTCAATGACTTCAATCCCGGGAAGTTCTTCCGACAGGCTGGTGAAACCTTCGAGATCGAAATTCCAGATCACCGCATCGATTTGCTGCAAAGACCCCCGGCGGATTTCGCCGGACAGGACCCTCCGCCCGGCATCACGTCCCAGGTAAACCCGCATCAAGTCCTTAGACACCCGCGCATTCGAGGCCGACTTCAAGGCCAAACCCAAGTGTGGCAGCGCAGTTTCGATCACTTCCAGATCATCGTCGCCGAACCCTTCGGGCGCGTTGCTGGCCCAGGACATCAGCACGCCATCAATTGACATTTTTGCATCGTGCGGGTTGGTTTGGCTGGGCACGTCAAAGCTAATACCAGTCGCGTAATAGTCCGTGGCACCGTTTTCCCGCAATTCATTCAGCAATGGAAATCGGCTGGGTTCATTCTGATCGACAAGACGTTCGCGGATCGCGTCGACGTCCTCGTTCAGAATTACATAGAGCGGGCTTTTGGTCCAAACCTCGCTGGGCTCCTCGGAGTATTCGAAAGTTTGGAAATCACCGCCGCGATCCTGATACCAGCTGTATCCAGTGCCACCGTAGACCGGATGCAATGCCGGTTGCGCTGCGTGGAACCGCATCAAAGGCACGCCAAGATCGACCAGACGGTTGCAGTAACCGTCCAGCAGCTCTTCTTTGTCAGCCCCTTCCAAACCTCGGGCAACAAGCCAATCGATCAGATTATGGGATTTTGCCGTTGGGGACTCCGGCTTGGTCATTTCACAGTCCTGTGTTTGTTATGGCGTTGATCTGGGGATCATTGCCCCAGATTACCAGAGTGCTATTCCATTCCAGCTAGGCGTCGCAGCATCATGCGCAGCAATGCGGCTTCGCCGGTCGTAAAATGGGCTGCAAGCTTAGCGTCATAATCGCGCGCAATTCCGCGTAGCTCACGATACACACTCTGGCCAGAGGTTGTCAGCGTCAGTCTTTCAACTCTGCGGTCGTTTTCGTCCCGCGTCCGTTTCAGATATCGGCGCTGTTCAAGCTTGCGCACAGCGCGGCTGACTTTGGTCTTATGTATCTTCGCGCGCAAGCCGATTTCCTTGGCCGTCAGCTCACCATAATTCCCAAGGTGAAACAGCACCCGCCATTCGGTACGCAACATCCCATATCGATTCTTGTAGACGCGCTGAAATTCGAGCGAGCTTTCCTCGGCCGCCTGATTCAACAGGAATGGCAGGAAATTTCGCAAATCAAACTCATCTTTTTCGTCATTATTCTGTTGTGTCATCCTTGTTAGTTACAAAATCAACTATTATCCGACAAGCAGCAACTTGAAGGAGCGCCCGATGAATCGCCCCACCGATCCGCATAAGATGACCCAGGCCAGCACCCCTGTTGGGACCCATCCCGGCTATATGCCCGGCTTTGGCAATGACTTTGAGACCGAGGCCCTGCCCGGCGCGCTGCCGCAGGGCATGAACAGCCCGCAGAAATGTAACTATGGGTTATATGGTGAACAACTGAGCGGCACCGCCTTCACTGCCAACCCGCCCGAACGCACGTGGTGCTATCGCATCCGGCCTTCGGTGAAGCATTCGCATCGATATGTGAAAATCGACCTGCCTTTCTGGAAATCAGCGCCCTGCGTTGATCCGGACGTGATCTCTCTGGGCCAATACCGCTGGGATCCAGTGCCACATTCGGATGAAGGCCTGACCTGGCTGACCGGCATGCGCACCATGACCACGGCCGGGGACGTGAATACCCAAGTCGGAATGGCGAGCCACATATATCTGGTCACAGAATCGATGGTGGACGAGTACTTTTTTTCGGCAGATTCAGAATTGCTAGTCGTCCCGCAGGAGGGTCGGCTTCGATTTGCCACCGAAATGGGTATCATCGATCTAGAGCCGAAGGAGATCGCGATTATCCCACGTGGGCTGCTCTATCGCGTCGAAGTGCTGGAAGGCCCCGCGCGCGGTTTCGTTTGCGAGAATTACGGACAGAAGTTCGAACTACCCGGGCGCGGACCGATCGGGGCCAACTGCATGGCGAACCCACGCGACTTCAAAGCTCCGGTGGCAGCGTTCGAGGATCGCGAAGTGCCTTCGACCGTGACGATCAAATGGTGCGGGCAGTTCCACATCACCAAGATCGGTCACAGCCCGCTGGATGTGGTTGCATGGCATGGCAATTACACGCCTTACAAATACGATCTGAACACCTATTGCCCGGTCGGCGCGATCCTGTTCGACCATCCCGATCCGTCGATCTTTACCGTCCTCACCGCACCCTCAGGTCAGCCGGGCACGGCCAATATCGACTTTGTTCTGTTCCGCGAGCGCTGGATGGTTATGGAAGACACGTTCCGCCCACCCTGGTATCATAAAAACATCATGTCCGAACTGATGGGCAACATCTACGGTCAGTACGACGCCAAACCGCAAGGGTTCATCCCGGGCGGCATGAGCCTGCATAACATGATGATCCCACACGGGCCCGACAAGGAAGCTTTTGAAAAGGCGTCGAATTCGAACCTCGGCCCGGATAAGTTGGAAAACACCATGTCTTTCATGTTCGAAACCCGCTTCCCACAGCACCTGACCGGTTTTGCCGCAACCGAGGCCCCGCTGCAGGACGATTACATCGATTGCTGGAGCGACATCGAAAAGAAATTCGACGGGACGCCGGGCAAGAAGTAAGTACCGCTCAAGACCTAAGATTTTTCGTCGAAAAATCTTGGCCGCGAACAAAGGTTTGGAGACAAGATGCCTTTAGTTAAATCCTGGGTCTCATCGGCCAATTCCGCCGATCACCCATTTCCACTGAACAACCTGCCCTATGGCGTGTTCTCGACAGAAAGTACCGAGCCCCGCTGTGGGGTGGCTATCGGTGATATGATCTTCGACGTCACCGCCGCCGAGGTCGATGGGCTGATCGCACTCTCGGACGAGCCGCTCTTTGATCTGCCGTTTTGGAATCCGCTGATGGAGGAAGGCCCTGCCGTATGGGCCGCCTTGCGCGACCGCCTGATCGCTCTGCTGGCCGAAGGCTCAGACGCGCAGCACAAGATCGAAGGCCTGCTGATCCCGCAGGACGAGGCCGAGATGCATATGCCCTTTGCCGTCAGTGAATACACCGATTTCTACGCGGGACGCCATCACGCCCAGAACGTTGGCACCATGTTCCGCGGCGCTGAAAATGCGCTACCACCGAACTGGCTGCACATCCCCATCGGCTATAACGGGCGCGCCTCGTCGGTGGTTGTTTCGGGCACCGATATCCGCCGCCCTTGGGGTCAACTGAAATCCCCCGATCAGGACCTGCCCGCCTTCCTGCCCTGCCGCCGCTTTGATATCGAGCTTGAGATGGGCGCTATCGTCGGCACACCGTCTGACGGCCCGATTTCTGTGCAGCAAGCCGATGACAACATCTTTGGATACGTCCTGCTGAATGACTGGTCCGCGCGCGATATTCAGGCGTGGGAATACCAACCGCTGGGGCCGTTTCAGGCCAAGGCGACAGCGACCTCAATCAGCCCGTGGATCGTGACCAAAGCGGCGCTGGAGCCATTTCGCTGCGACACGCCAGATCGTGAGTTCGCCCTGTTGGATCACCTGAAAGATTGCGGACCGATGCTGTATGACATTGATCTGGCCGTGACCATGGCGCCCGAAGGCAAAGACGCCACGACCATCGCACGGACCAATTACCGCGAGATGTACTACTCGGCGGCACAGCAGTTGGCGCATCACTCGACGTCTGGCTGCCCTATGAACACAGGCGACCTGCTGGGATCCGGTACTATCTCGGGCCCGACCAAACCGGAACGCGGCTCATTGCTGGAACTCAGCTGGGGTGGAAAAGAACCGTTGACGCTGGATACCGGCGAGACCCGCAGCTTCATCGAGGACGGGGACACCCTGACCCTGACCGGCGCGGCCAAAGGCGACGGCTATTCCATCGGGTTCGGTGATTGCACCGGCACAGTGCTGCCAGCGTTAAGCGACCCTTATGCGCGCTGATTGATGTTTGAGCTCGACCATATCCAGATCGCGCTTCCCGAAGGTGGCGAATCCACTGCCCGGTTATTCTGGTGCGATGCTCTGGGGTTGAGCGAACTGCAAAAGCCCGAAGCCCTGCGCGCGCGTGGTGGCCTCTGGCTGGCGCTGGGTCAGTGCGAACTTCACTTGGGTGTCGAGAAAGACTTCTCACCAGCCCGCAAAGCCCATCCGGGTTTCGCCGTCGATGATCTGGATGCGATCGCCGCTCAGATCGAAAGTTACGGTCAGAAATTGCGCTGGGACACAACACTAAATGACCGCCGCCGGTTTTTCACCGAAGACCCTTTCGGAAACCGGCTCGAGTTTTTGCAAAAGGATTGAGAGATGGCCAAGGCATTCGCGTCCCAGGGGGACATGTCGGAAAAGAAAATCAGTTTCACCGAGGTGGGCGAAGGGCTTTACGCCTTCACCGCCGAAGGCGACCCAAACTCGGGAGTGATCATCGGCGATGACAGCGTGATGATTGTCGAGGCGCAGGCCACCCCGCGTCTGGCCGACAAGGTGATCGAATGCGTGCGCTCGGTCACGGACAAGCCGATCACCCATGTGGCGCTAACGCATTACCACGCAGTTCGTGTGCTCGGCGCCAGCGCTTTTGGCGCGCAGCAAATCCTGATGTCGGACATGGCCCGCGCCATGGTAGTTGAACGGGGTCAGGAGGATTGGGACAGCGAATTCCAACGCTTCCCCCGCTTATTCGAAGGGCATGAGAGCATCCCGGGCCTCACGTGGCCCACCACCACCTTCAGCGACACCATGACCGTTTATCTAGGCAACCGCCGGATCGACCTGATGCATCTGGGTCGCGCCCATACGGCAGGCGATATCGTGATCCATGTGCCCGATCAGAATGTCATGTTCACCGGTGATATCGTCGAATACCACTCGGCCTGCTATTGCGGCGACGGGCATTTCAGCGACTGGGGCGATACGCTGGATGAGATCAAGTGGTTTGACGTCGACGCCATTGCTCCGGGTCGCGGCGACGCTCTGGTCGGTAAGGACATGGTCAATGCGGCCATCGAAAACACCCGCAATTTCGTCGAAAGCACCTATCGCCCGGCGGCCAAGGTCGCGGCGCGTGGTGGCAGCCTGAAAGAAGCATGGGACGCGGTTCGCGCCGAATGCGATCCCAAATTCGCCGACTACGCGATCTACGAACACTGCCTACCCTTCAATGTCGCCCGCGCCTATGACGAGGCCCGCGGCATCGACACACCCCGTATCTGGACCGCCCAGCGCGATCTGGAGATGTGGGAGGCCCTGCAGGGCTAAGATTTCCGGGCCGAATTTGATCCAGATCGTGGCGGCCCGGATTTGACGGTGAAACTCTAACGCGAGACCTCCGGCGCAACTGTGCAGGAGAACAGACGAGGTGCGCCCGATGCGCCAGAAATGGGAGAGAGAGAGTGAACAAGATCTTTGAAGTTCCACTTTATGCTTACGAGGCCAGCCCGGACCAATCCGCGCCCGCGCCCGTGCGCCACAAGGTCATCGTTGTCGGTGCCGGTCCGGTGGGTCTGGCTGCCGCCATTGATCTGGCTCAGCAAGGGGTCGAGGTGCTGGTGCTGGATGACAACGATAAGGTCAGCTTTGGCAGCCGCGCCATCTGTTTTGCCAAACGCCCGCTGGAAATCCTCGACCGTCTGGGTTGCGGGCAGCCGATGGTGGACAAGGGTGTTCTTTGGAACAAGGGCAAGGTGTTCTTCGACGAGCGTCAGGTCTACGAGTTCGACCTGCAGCCCGACAGCGGCGATCAGCGCCCCGCCTTCATCAACCTGCAGCAATACTATTTCGAGCAGTTTCTGGTCGACCGCGTGCGCGAATTGCAGGCGCAGGGCGCTCCGATCGAAATCCGCGGCCGCAACAAGGTTGAAGCAGTCGGAACCCACCCTGATCACGTCAAGCTTGAGGTCGAAACGCCCGAGGGTTCGTACACCATCGAGGCGGATTGGGTGATCGCCTGCGACGGCGCGGGCTCACCTATGCGCGCCATGATGGGCAAGGATTTCGTGGGCCGCGTGTTCGAGGACAATTTCCTGATCGCCGATGTGATCATGGAGGCCGATTTCCCCTCGGAACGCTGGTTCTGGTTCGATCCACCCTTCAACAAAGGCCAATCGGCGCTGCTGCACAAGCAACCCGATGGCGTCTGGCGCATCGACCTGCAGCTGGGCTGGGACATCGACAAGGAACGCGAAAAACGCCCGGAGAACGTGATCCCACGCCTCAAGGCCATGCTGGGCGAGGATGTAAATTTCGAACTGGAATGGGTCAGCATCTACACCTTCCAGTGCCGCCGGATGGAGCAATTCCGCCACGGCCGCGTGATCTTTGCAGGCGACAGCGCGCATCAGGTCAGCCCGTTTGGGGCACGGGGTGCAAACTCTGGCGTTCAGGACACCGACAACCTGTGCTGGAAGCTGAAACTGGTGATTGACGGCAAAGCGCCAGAGTCGCTGCTGGACAGCTACGATCAGGAACGCATTCACGGTGCGGACGAAAACATCCTGAACTCGACCCGCTCGACCGATTTCATCACCCCGAAATCGCAGATGTCCCGCATCCTGCGCGATGCGGTATTGGACCTGAGTGAACATTATGATTTTGCCCGACCGATGGTGAATTCAGGTCGGCTCAGCGTGCCTTGCGTCTATGATGGCTCGCCACTGAATTCGGCGGATGCGCTGAACGGACCATCGCAGACGCGCCCCGGAGCGTCCTGTCCCGATGCGCCTTTGGGTGATGACTTTCTGCTGCCGAAACTGGCCGGACAGTTCACGCTGTTGACCATCGACGCCGATGCACCGGATGAGATCGAGGTCGACGGGATCACCGTCAAACGCCTGGCACTCTCGGTCAAAGACGACCCGACCCTGACGCTAAAGCGCCGCTATCTGGGCGATGCTACCGGAGCGGTCTATCTGATCCGACCCGATCAGCACGTGGCCGCCCGCCGCGACACTTACGAAGAAAACGCATTCCGGCACGCGGTGCGCCGCGCCACAGGCAAGGAGTAAGCGACATGGCCGAACTGATCCTCTCACCCAACCTGACCCAGGCCGACGATTTCTATGCCGATCTGGTGGCGGCCCATGAAGGGCTTGAGAAATCCGAAAGCGATGCGTTCAACGCACGCCTCGTGCTGGTACTGGCGAACCACATTGGCGACAATGCAATCTTGAAGCAGGCGCTTGAGGCCGCAGCGCTAAAACAGGAGTAAGCCTCATGAAAATCGATCAAATTCACCACGTCGCCTATCGCTGCAAGGATGCGAAAGAGACGGTGGAATGGTACGGCAAGATGCTGAACATGGACTTCATTCTGGCGATTGCCGAAGACCATGTGCCCTCGACCCACGAGCCCGATCCTTACATGCACCTGTTTCTGGATGCTGGAAACGGCAACGTGCTGGCGTTTTTTGAACTGCCCACCAAGCCGGAGATGGGGCGCGATCCAAACACGCCAATTTGGGTGCAACACATCGCGTTCAAGGTGAAGGACCGCGATGAGCTGATCGCGTTCAAGGACCATCTCGAAGCCAACGGGGTCGAGGTTCTGGGTGTCACGGATCATTCGATCTTCCATTCGATCTATTTCTTCGATCCGAACGGTCACCGGGTGGAACTGGCTTGCCCCGACCCCGAGGAAGAGGCCATGCTAGCCCGGCTGGATTCGGTGAAGTGGGATATGCTCGAAGAATGGTCGCGCACCAAACGGGCTCCTCAGCATGCCGACTGGCTGCATGCCAAGGAACTAAGCAAAGGCTGACCATCATATGTCCGAAGTGGTTCTGTTTGACTACTGGCGCTCGTCCGCCAGTTACCGGGTGCGGATTGCGCTCAATTTAGCCGGGATCACCTATCGCCCGGTCATCGTTGATCTGGTGAACGGGGCGCATCGCGCCCCGGATCATTTGGAACGCAACCCGCAGGGTCTGGTCCCGGTGCTGGATATCGATGGGGTTCGATTAACCCAATCGCTGGCGATCATCGATTATCTGGATGAGACCCGCGATCTGGGCCTGCTGCCAACCGATCCGGCCAAGCGAGCAGCCGCGCGGGCATTGGCACACAGTATCGCGGTGGATATCCATCCGGTCTGCAACCTGTCGGTTGCCAAACATGCCACCGCGCTTAGCAATGGTGCAGGCGACATGCCCGGCGACTGGATGCGTCACTTCATCCGGCCGGGTCTGCTCGCGTTTGAATCGCTGCTAGGCGGCTTTGATCAAAGCCCGTTCTGTACCGGTGACACCCCCGGTCTGGCCGATATCTGCCTGATCCCGCAGCTTTATAACGCGCACCGCTGGGAGGTTGACCTTACGGATATGCCCCGCCTGCTGGCGGTCGAAGCTGTGTGCGCTGAGCATTCTGCCTTTGCCGCAGCCCATCCCGACCTTCACGCTCCGCTCTGATCCGGCGCACAGGGTCTGTGTGGCGATGCGGTTGCACAAGCGCTCGGGTCGCCATTAGGTTCTCCGCAACGACAGACGGAGACCCCCATGCCCGAGATCACCGGTTACCACGCCCATGTCTATTTCGATGCCGACACGCAGGACACTGCACAGCAGGTCTGTGAAGAGGCAGCGCGTCTGTTTCCCACCGTGCAGATGGGCCGCATGCATGCGCGTAACGTTGGCCCACACCCACGTTGGAGTTGCCAGCTGGGCTTTCCCTCTGAGGTCTTTGAGCAGGTCTTTCCCTGGCTGATCCTGAACCGGCAAGGGCTGACCATCTTTACGCATCCAGAAACCGGCGATCACTTGGCCGATCACCGGGATCGCGCGATCTGGATGGGCGAGATGCTGGCGCTTGACCTGTCGATCTTCGACTAACCCAGCTCACGCGCGCGATCGCGCAAGATGAACTTCTGTATCTTCCCTGTCGACGTTTTCGGCAGCGCCCCGAAGACAACCGTTTTGGGGGCTTTGAAATGGGCCATGTGATCCCGGCAGAAGGCGATAATCTCAGCTTCATTCGCCTCTGCCTGCGGCTTCAATTCAACAAAGGCACAGGGCGTTTCGCCCCATTTCTCATCCGGGCGGGCCACCACGGCTGCCTCCATCACGGCCGGATGTTTATAAAGCGTGTCTTCGACCTCAACCGACGAGATATTCTCACCGCCCGAGATGATGATGTCCTTGGATCGATCCTTCAGCGCGATATAGCCATCCGGATGCATCACCCCCAGATCGCCCGAGGCAAACCACCCGCCTTTGAAGGCTTTGTCCGTCGCCTCGGCGTTCTTGAGATAGCCCTTCATGACAATGTTGCCCTGCATGAATATCTCACCCATGGTTTCGCCGTCTGACGGAACAGGCTCCATCGTCTCGGGGTCGGCGACCATCAGGCCAGACAGCGCAACATATTTCACCCCCTGACGCACCT
Organism: Ruegeria sp. YTSA064; assembly: GCF_059610325.1. NCBI lineage: Bacteria > Pseudomonadati > Pseudomonadota > Alphaproteobacteria > Rhodobacterales > Roseobacteraceae > Ruegeria > Ruegeria sp. YTSA064. Next base: position 246,879 of record NZ_JBXWNK010000003.1, on the reverse strand, counting down.
TCAGCGCGGCGCGGTCTTCCGCGCCCTTCTCGTTCCATTCGTCCTTCCATGCGCAGACGACAGATGGGCCATAAGTCTCGGTCAACCCATAGACATGGGTAACCTCGACCCCCATCCCTTCCATCGCTTCGATCACCTTGGCAGGTGGCGGCGCGCCAGCAGTCATCGCCTTGATCTGCTGCGTGAAATCCCTGAGATGATCGGGCGCGTTGGCCAGCATATTCAGCACAATCGGAGCACCGCAGAAATGGGTTACGCCCTCTTCCCGGAACGCGCGATAGATCGGCTCGTCCCGCACAGCACGCAGACAAACGGACGTGCCCGCGTTGGCCGCCATCGTCCAGGGAAAGCACCAGCCGTTGCAGTGGAACATCGGCAAGGTCCACAGATAAACCGAGTGCTGCGGCATCCCCCATGTCAGGATGTTCGAGGTCGCGTTCAGTGCCGCGCCCCGGTGGTGATAAACCACACCTTTGGGGTTGCCGGTGGTGCCCGAGGTATAGTTCAGCGTGATCGCATCCCATTCGTCTGCGGGCAAAGACCATTCGAACTCCGGATCACCCTCGGCCAGCAGACTCTCATAGGTCAGATCGCCCAGCCGCTCGCCACCGTCAAAGCTGTCATCTTCGATATCAATCACTAGCAGGTCATGATCCACCTGCTCCAGCGCCAGTTTCACGACGCCCGAGAATTCAGGATCAACCAGCAGAACCTTGGCTTCGGCATGGTTCAGAATGAAGGCGATGATCGGCGCATCCAGCCGTGTATTGATCGCATTCAGCACCGCGCCGGCCATGGGCACGCCAAAATGGGCCTCGTAAAGCTCGGGAATATTGGCCGCGATGATCGAGACTGTATCGCCCACGCCTACGCCACGCATAGTCAGCGCGCTGGCCAGACGTCGGCTCCGCGCATAGGTTTCTGCCCAGCTATACCGGCGTTCACCATACACAACGGATGGGTAATCCGGATACACTGCTGCCGTTCGCTCAAGATAGCTGAGCGGAGACAACGGCGTGAAATTCGCCGGGGTTTTATCCAGATGTTGCTGGTAGATAGGTGTGGCTGTCATCCGGCGATCCTCCCAAACTCGTCAGATTGTCGTATTGAGCACAAAGTTTACGTCATAACAAACCCGTATTAATACGCGTTTGAGCTACACTGGAGATATCCTATGGGCTAATCTGGCCCTACTTCACGCGCACCATTCGCGTTGATCTGCAGTATCACGTCACTTTGCGCCCGCTAGGAGTTACTGATTCCCCGCGCGCCTCACTTTTGAAAGGACATGTCATGGACGGCACGTTCAACGAAAACGATCTTTCCCGCGTCGTCGAAGCCGACCGCGCCCACATCTGGCATCACCTGATCCAGCACAAGCCGTTTGAGACCAATGACCCCCGTATCATTGTCGAAGGCAAAGGCATGCGCGTGTGGGACCAGAAGGGCAAAGAGCATCTGGATGCTGTCTCTGGCGGGGTCTGGACGGTGAATGTGGGCTATGGCCGCGAATCCATCTGTAAGGCGGTTTATGACCAGCTGATGAAGCTGTGCTACTTCGCCAATACCGCAGGTTCGATCCCCGGTTCGAATTTCGCGGAAATGCTGATCGACAAGATGCCGGGCATGAGCCGCGTGTACTACACCAACTCGGGCTCTGAGGCGAACGAGAAGGCGTTCAAAATGATCCGCCAGATCGCGCACAAGAAGTACGGCGGCAAGAAGACCAAAATCCTGTATCGCGACCGCGACTACCACGGCTCGACCCTGGCGACGATGTCGGCAGGCGGTCAAGACGAGCGCACCGCGCAATACGGCCCCTTTGCACCCGATTTTGTGCGCGTTCCGCATTGCATGGAATACCGCAAGCACGAGTTGGATGGCGCGCCGGAAGAGAACTTTGGTGAATGGGCTGCCAACCAGATCGAAGAGGTCATCCTGCGCGAAGGCCCCGACACCGTTGGCGCCCTGTGCCTTGAGCCGGTGACCGCAGGCGGTGGCGTTATCGAAGCGCCCGAAGGCTATTGGCCCCGCGTGCAGGAAATCTGCAAGAAATACGACGTGCTGCTGCACATTGACGAGGTTGTCTGCGGCGTTGGCCGGACCGGCACCTGGTTCGGATACCAGCAATACGGCATCAAGCCTGACTTCGTGACCATGGCCAAAGGCGTTGCCTCGGGCTATGCCGCGATTGCCTGCATGGTGACCACCGAGGAAGTCTTTGACATGTTCAAGGACGACGCGTCAGACCCGATGAGCTATTTCCGCGATATCTCGACCTTTGGCGGCTGCACCGCCGGTCCGGCAGCGGCGGTTGAGAACATGCGCATCATTCAGGATGAAAACCTGCTGCAGAACTGCGTCGACATGGGTGATCGCATGATGGGCAACCTGCAGGCGCTGATGGAAAAGCACAAGGTTATCGGCGACGTGCGTGGCAAAGGCTTGTTCCTGGGTGCCGAACTGGTCGCGGATCGCGGTTCCAAAGAGCCGGTGGACGAAAAGCAGGCACAGGCCGTCGTGGCTGACTGTATGGCGCAGGGCGTTATCATCGGTGTTACCAACCGTTCGATCCCCAGCCGCAACAACACGCTGTGCTTCTCGCCAGCGCTGATCGCAACAGCGGACGATATCGACCAGATCACCGACGCTGTAGACGGCGCGTTGGGGCGTGTCTTCGGCTGATCCTACAATACAGGCTATCCACTAGAGCACCGAAACCCGCCAAATTTTGGCGGGTTTCTTTTTCGGACATCTCCGTGGGTAAACGCCGTTCGGGTCGGTGTAGAGCATCGACACTATTCTCGATTTAGCCAATACGGTTTCCGGTAGTACTGATTGAGCGCTTCAATCCCAACTGAAACTGTCGTCAGACCAACCCGCCTGATTGCCCGCTATGCGGACAAAGTGTGCATTCACCGCGATTGCGCGAAAGGTTGTTTCTTGAGACTTTACAAACCGGCTGTTCCATCCTATCGCAAACCTACGCAGGGGAGTCCCGCCCAAGGGACTGAGAGGCTGATTGGGTGAGAACCCGGTGATGCGACCCTTTGAACCTGACCCAGTTGACACTGGCGTAGGAAGCTAAGGTCGCACAGCCCATTCTGGCTTGCGCAACCGGAACACAAGGCACGTTTTGCCTTTGCCTCCTCCCAAACTCTTCTGGTGTCTTTTTGAGACCTGAGCTTGAGGAGCGCCAAAGTGAACGTACCAAACCCAAATATTACCACCGATGAATTGCCGGCATCGCGCAAAATCTATGTCGCTGGCGAGTTGCATTCCGACATCCGCGTGCCTATGCGCGAAATTTCGACACATCCGACAGCCGGTGAAGCTCCGCTACCTGTCTATGACAGTTCAGGCCCTTACACCGATCCGAAAGTGCTGACGGACATTAGGCAGGGTCTGGCACCAGTGCGCGCCGAATGGATCAAGGCACGCGGTGATGTCGAAACCTATGAGGGACGCGAGATCACTGATGCCGATAACGGGTTTGTTCACGGGGACAAGCTGACACCTGAATTTCCAATCAAGCCACGACCGCTGCGTGGTAAGGATGGGTTGGCTCCAACACAGTTGGCCTACGCACGGGCCGGGATCGTCACCCCGGAAATGGAGTTTGCAGCGATCCGCGAAAACCAGCTGCGCGAAACGTCACCTTGCCATCGGGACGGGAACGACTTTGGGGCCAATATCCCCGACTATGTGACGCCGGAATTTGTCCGCTCTGAAATTGCCGCAGGGCGTGCGATCATCCCGGCCAACATCAACCACCCAGAAAGCGAACCGATGATCATCGGTCGAAACTTTCTGGTAAAGGTGAATGCCAATATGGGAACCTCCGCCGTGACCTCCAGCATGGAGGAAGAGGTCGACAAGATGATCTGGGCCATCCGTTGGGGTGCTGACACGGTTATGGATCTCTCAACCGGGCGCAACATCCATAACACCCGCGAATGGATCATTCGCAATTCCCCAGTGCCGATCGGGACTGTCCCGATGTATCAGGCGCTGGAAAAGGTGAACGGTATTGCCGAGGATCTGACCTGGGAAGTCTTTCGCGATACTCTGATCGAACAGGCCGAACAGGGCGTGGACTATTTCACCATCCACGCGGGTGTACGCCTGCATATGGTGCCCATGACGGTCAACCGTGTGACTGGCATTGTCTCGCGCGGCGGCTCGATCATGGCCAAGTGGTGCCTGCATCACCACAAGGAGTCGTTTCTTTATGAACACTTCGAAGAGATTTGCGACATCTGCCGTCGTTATGATGTGGCCTTCAGCTTGGGTGACGGGTTGCGCCCTGGTTCAATCGCCGACGCCAATGATGAGGCGCAATTTGCTGAGCTAGCGACCTTGGGTGAGCTGACGAAAATCGCCTGGGCCAAAGACTGCCAGGTGATGATCGAAGGGCCGGGCCATGTGGCCATGCACAAGATCAAGGAAAACATGGATAAGCAGTTGGAATGCTGCCACGAAGCGCCTTTCTATACGCTTGGGCCGCTTACCACCGATATCGCGCCGGGTTATGATCACATCACGAGCGGTATTGGCGCAGCGATGATCGGTTGGTTCGGTTGCGCCATGCTTTGCTACGTCACGCCCAAAGAGCATCTGGGCCTACCAGACCGCGATGACGTCAAAACTGGAGTGATCACATACAAAATTGCCGCGCATGCTGCCGATCTGGCCAAAGGGCTGCCTGGCGCACAGCGACGCGATGATGCGCTAAGCCGGGCGCGGTTCGAATTCCGCTGGGAGGACCAGTTCAACCTGTCGCTTGATCCTGACACTGCACGCGATTTTCATGACCAGACCTTGCCCAAACAGGCCCATAAAGTAGCGCATTTCTGCTCCATGTGCGGGCCAAAATTCTGCTCGATGCGGATTTCCCATGACATCCGTGCCGAAGCGCAGAAAGAGGGGATGGAGGCCATGGCTGCTAAATACCGCGAGGGGGGCGATCTTTATATGCCCGTCGAGGAATCGAGCGAATGATTACCATCGCGGGGGCCGGTCTCGCCGGCCTCACCTCAGCCTTGGAGCTTGCGCGGGCGGGGGTCCGGGTACGCGTGTACGAAGCCGGCACCGAGATCGGAGATGGGAGCGTTTCTCGGTTCGCCGGTGGCATGTTGGCTCCGTGGTGCGAACGTGAAAATGCCGAGGAAGAAGTAATCACTCTTGGTGAGGGGGCGGCTGAATGGTGGGCGGACATCACAGCCGTCACCCGTCTTGGTACGTTGGTGGTCGCCCCGGCCCGCGACAGGGCAGAGTTGACGCGCTTTGCCCGGCGCACCTTCGGGTATCGTGAGATGGACGTCGCTGACATCAGCGCCTTGGAACCGTCTTTAGCAGGCCGGTTTTCGCGCGGGTTGTTTTATGAATTCGAGGCCCACCTCGATCCGCAACGCGCACTGCGGGACCTGGCCAAGGCAGCGCAGGCTCTGGGTGTTGAGATCCTTCTTGGAACCAAAGCACAGGGGCATGTCGATCTGGATTGCACAGGTATTCAAGCCGCTCTGACCAATCTGCGCCCTGTGCGCGGTGAGATGGCGATACTGCATTGCCCGGAGGTCACGATCAGCCGAACCATCCGCCTATTGCATCCGCGCATTCCGCTCTACCTCGTCCCGCGTAGAGACAACCACTATATGATCGGCGGCACAATGATCGAAAGCTCGTCCGAGCGTCCGGTAACCCTGCGTTCGCTTTCCGAACTACTTGCTGCGGCATTTGCCATCCACCCTGGTTTCGCCGAAGCCAGCGTCATAGAGACCGGTAGCGGGTTACGCCCGGCCTTTCCCGACAACCTTCCTCGCCTTGTTCAGCGTGGCGACACTCTGCATCTGAACGGTCTTTATCGTCACGGCTTCCTTCTGGCCCCGGCAATGGCGGCCAGGGTGGTCCAACATCTCATTCCGGAGACGAAACATGCACATCACAGTGAATGCCAAAGCGCATGAAGTATCTGCCGAAACGCTTGACGCGGCGCTTGTCGAGCTTGGCTTTATCAGTCCCGCCATCGCAACGGCGCTAAATGGCCAGTTTGTGCCGGCGTCTGCGCGCAGCGCAAAGGTGTTGAACATAGGCGACCGGCTGGAAGTTCTGGCCCCGATGCAAGGGGGCTGACATGAAAATCTACGATGTCGATATTTCGGTGCCTATGTTTCTAGGCACAGCGCAATACCCGTCACCCGCGATTCTGCACCAAGCGATCCGCGCCAGCGGTTGCGAGGTGGTCACTGTAAGCCTGCGTCGCGAAACAGCGGATGGGACAGGCGCAGGGTTCTGGGACATGCTACGCGCAACGGGCGCCCACATCCTGCCCAACACTGCAGGGTGCCATTCGGTGCAAGAGGCTGTGACCACAGCACAAATGGCTCGTGAGCTTTTTGCAACCGATTGGATCAAGCTGGAGGTGATTGGCCACGCGGATAACCTTCAGCCGGATGTCTTCGCCTTGGTTGAAGCCGCGCGTATTCTGACGGCCGATGGTTTCAAAGTTTTCCCATACATGACGGATGACCTGATTGTGGGTGAGAAGCTGCTGGAAGCGGGATGCCAAGTCCTGATGCCTTGGGGAGCGCCCATCGGTTCAGGCCAAGGGTTGCGCACGCCTGATGCTTTGCGGACGATGCGTACGCATTTTCCGGGTGTTCCTCTGATCGTCGATGCCGGAATCGGACGGCCGTCTGATGCGGTACAGGCCATGGAATTGGGTATGGATGCGATCCTGCTCAATACCGCGGTGGCCAAGGCGGGCGATCCCGTCGGCATGGCACGAGCCATGGCCCTGGCGGTCGAGGCCGGGCGTGCGGGTTTTATCTCTGATCCAATTGATCGGAGAGATGTGGCGGTGCCTTCCACTCCCGTACTCGGCCTCGCGGAGTTGATGTGATGGAACGGTTCTATCTGATCACCGGCCATGTGGGGCGGTTGGAACTGTTGGTGCCTCAGGGTGTGAAGCTTGTGCAATTGCGTATCAAGGATATGCCAGAGCCCGAAGTTCGTCGTCAGATCGCCCGAGCCCGCGACATCTGCGCTGTCCATCGAGCCCAACTTGTGGTGAATGACTACTGGCAGGTGGCGTTGGATCTCAATTGTAACTTTGTCCATCTAGGGCAGGAGGATATGGACACTGCCGATTTTGCAGCCCTTCGTCGTGCGGGCGTGCGTATTGGCCTCTCAACTCATGACGAAGCCGAACTTGACCGTGCCTTATCCTCTGATCCGGCCTATGTGGCGCTTGGCCCGGTCTATTCGACCCTACTGAAAAAAATGAAATGGAAGCCGCAGGGATTGGACCGTGTGACCCGATGGAAAACAAGGGCCGGAACCGTCCCGTTAGTCGCAATTGGCGGTCTGACCCCAGAGCGTGCGCCCGGTGTTTTTGCCGCCGGTGCGGATAGTGCCGCCGTGGTGACAGACATTCAACAGTCCGCCGACCCCGAATCCCGCACGCGCGAATGGTTGCGGGTGTGCAACACATGAGCAGGTATGCCCGCCAGATGCAGTTGCCTGAAATCGGCGAGGCCGGTCAGTCCAGATTGGGCAAAGCCCATGTCGCGGTCGTCGGGGCCGGCGGGTTAGGCTGCCCTGTCCTGCAATACCTGGTGGGCGCAGGCATTGGGAATATCTCGATCTTTGATCCGGATGAGGTCGAGGAAAGCAACCTGCACCGCCAACCTCTTTATGGCATGCCGGATATCGGCAAGCCTAAAGCACTTGCCGCGCGCGATGCTCTGCGCGCGCTCAATCCACAGGTGGAAGTTTCAGCAAATGTAGAGTCGATCGGCCCAACTAGAGCACCAGAGATCGCAGCCAAGGCGGATCTGGTGATCGACGCGGCGGACAGTTTCGCGGCCTCATATATCTTGTCAGATGCCTGTCTGGCTGAAGATTCGCCGCTCGTCTCAGCAAGCGTTCTGGGGCAAACCGGATATATCGGCGGGTTTTGCGGGGGCGCACCGTCTCTACGTGCCGTGTTCCCTGAATTGCCCGCAACCGGAGCGACTTGCGCAACTGCAGGTGTGCTGGGGCCCGTGGTAGGCGTCATCGGCGCATTGCAGGCACAGATCGCGATCAAAGTCCTTTTGGGTGCACAGCCAGCATTAGGGCAGATGATAACAGCAGATCTTTCTGGAATGCATTTTGGCGGGTTCAGCTTTCTGGGCAACCCAGAACCCGAAACCGCAATCCCTTTCATCGCAGAAACGATGTTGCAATGCTCTGACCTGATCATTGAACTGAGGAGCCATCACGAAGCACCTAAGAAAATCCGCCCAGAAGCTGAGCGCATTTCCGAAGCCGAGTTGCGCGATCAGTTTCTGTTTTCAAGGCAAAGGGTAGTCTTGTGCTGCCTAAGCGGATTACGAGCTTGGCGGGCGGCAAAGGGCTTGCAGGCGCAGGGTGAAACCAACCTCGCTTTGTTGGCTGCGAGGGCCTGTAAATGAAGCCGATCATGATAATCGGCGGAACCGACAGTAGCGGGGGCGCAGGCCTGATCCGAGATGCCTGGGTGGCCCAAAAACTTGGATGTCAGGTCCTTCCCATTGTCACGGCGGTGACCGCTCAATCAGATGATATGGTATTCAATACCCAACTCATATCGACGGAAATGCTCGCCAGCCAGATCAAAGCCGCATTGGCCACAACCGCTCCTGCTGCCATCAAAATCGGCATGCTTGGTAATGAAGAAATTGCTAATGCGGTTGGCAACGCCATCCATAGGCAATCGTGCCCCATTGTCCTGGACCCGGTGCTAAAAGCCAGCTCGGGACGTCAACTCATGTCAGGGCAGTTTCCCAGAACGTTGCTGTCGCAGGCCCAGCTAGTCACCCCGAACCTACTCGAAGCGGCAGCACTTTCAGGATATCCTGTGGCGGAGACCGACGACCAGATCGCGGCGCAGGCAGATTGGTTTTTGTCCCAAGGAGCGCAGGCCGTGTTGATCAAGGGAGGCCATGCATCGGGTGAAACCTCCGACGATCATCTGTACACACTTACAGAGCAGAATATACTGACGGCACCGAGGCTAGAAGTAGCAACGATGCGCGGCACAGGCTGCGCAATGGCCACGGCGATCGCGTGCGGCCTGATCCAGTGGAACGATCTTATTTTAGCATGCAAGAGGGCAAAATCTTTCGTCCATAACTACCTCCGCGAGGCAATCAACATCTGATATCGTCGATACCGGTTTTGCCAAAACTGACATTCGGCGTCGACACTGCACCAGTCACTTTGGAGCTCATTCCCGAATTTTGTTGCTGCTATTTAGGCGGGCTTTCGATCATCTGAAATAAGATAGAAATCGAATCCAGTCGAAGCCCAATAGCTACGCATCTGCTGGACAGGCCCGACCGGCAGAACTACCGTAGCGGCAAAATGATCCAACAGGAGGATTCACTCGGATGTCCAAGACACTCACGATCGCGGCAAGTACGGTTCTGTTTCTCTCGACGGCAGCATATGCGCAGGACCAATGCGCCGCTGGCAAGACACTGACAGACGGCAAATTCACCATCGCAACAGGTAACCCTGCCTATTACCCTTGGGTACTTGATGACGCGCCCGAAAGCGGCGAAGGGTTCGAGGCCGCAGTGGCCTATGCGGTCGCCGAAGAGATGGGGTTCGCGGCTGATGATGTCGTCTGGGTCCGATCTTCATTCGACGAGGCGATCCAACCCGGCGCCAAGGAATTTGACGTCAATATGCAGCAATACTCGATCACGCCTGAGCGCGATCAGGTGGTTGATTTCTCTACCCCCTACTACACCGCTCCGATGGCGGTTCTGGTGAGCCCTAACTCAACCGAGACAGCCCCAACGCTTGAAGCGTTGAAAGGCCTGCAATGGGGGGCCGTTGGCTCGACCACTGCGGTGCCGAAACTGGCCAGCATCATCCAACCCGACAGCGATCCGCTGCTTTATGGCGACAATGCGGACGTCAACGCCGCCATGTCGGCCAACCAGATCGATGCGGCCCTATTCGATCTGCCCACTGCCCTGTTCCTGAGCGCGGTGATGATCGAAGGCTCAAAAGTCATCGGCCAGTTCCCGGCGGATGAAAATGACAATCCCGATCATTTCGGCATGCTGATGGAAGAAGGCAATCCGCTGAAGGCATGCGTGGACGAGGCGCTGGCAGCGCTGATGGCGAACGGCAAATTGGCCGACATCGAGGCCAAATGGCTGCAGGACACCACCGGTGTCCCTCTGATCAAGTAACATGGCAGATCACAAGGCGGCGGGGATGACCCGCCGCGAACGGTACGAGGCGCACCAACGACGACGCTCGTTGGTGATCGCCACAATAAGCACGGTCACTGTTGTGGCCGCGATTTACTTTCTGGTGCCGCTCGCTCCGGGTTGGTCGAAGGTTCAGCAGAGCTTTTTCAACGGCGAGACACTAGTCAAAACCTTCCCGAAATTGCTTGAGGCGTTTCGGATCAACGTGATGATCTTTTTATGGTCCGCACCGGCGATCGCCGTGCTTGGCCTGTTGATTGCCTTGGCGCGGGATGCCAAATCACCTGCCCTGTTTCCGCTGCGCATCTTTGGCGCGGCGTTCACCGACATTTTTCGCGGCGTGCCAGTGATCCTGACGGTCTATCTGATCGGCTTCGGTATTCCGGGGCTGGGCCTGCCGCGTCCATGGAATTCGCCTTACATCTGGGGTTCTCTGGCGCTGATCCTGACCTATTCGGCCTATGTGGCCGAGATCTTCCGTTCCGGTATCGACAGCGTTCACCACAGCCAGCGCGCCGCCGCCCTGTCGCTGGGTCTGTCGGAACGGCAGGTGATGCGCGACGTGGTGTTGCCGCAGGCCATCCGCAACGTGGTGCCATCACAGATGAACATGCTGATTGCACTGCAAAAGGACGTCTCGCTGCTCAGCTTCATCGGTCCGGTCGAAATCTTCCGTCAGGCCGGGGTGTTCAAATCACTGCTGGCGAATTTCACCCCTTATGTGGGGGCCGCGATTATCTTCCTGATCGTCACCATTCCGGCCACCCGCTATGCCGATCACCTGATGGCCCGCCAAATGCGAGAGAGGCGCTGATGCCCAAATTGGAACTTCAGGGCGTAGTGAAACGCTTTGGCGACCGCACGGTCTGTGACGGGATCAACCTGACCGTTGATGAGGGCCAAATGGTCTGCCTGATCGGCGCATCCGGGTCGGGCAAGTCCACCCTGCTGCGCTGCATCAACCTGCTGGAACCCATCGAAGACGGTGCGATCTTTCTGGATGGCGAGGATATCTCGATCCCCGGTCTCAACCCGCAATCGGTTCGCGCCCGCATCGGGATCGTTTTTCAAAGCTTCAACCTGTTTCCGCATATGACCGCGCTTGAGAATGTCATGCTCGCCCCCCGCCGGGTGCGTGGGCTGACCCGCGCCGAACTGCAGCCCGAGGTCGAGGCGCTGTTCGCCCGGTTCGGACTGGCCGACCGGATGCATAATTATCCCGACCAGTTGTCGGGCGGTCAGCAGCAACGCGTCGCCATCGTGCGCGCCTTGGCCATGCAGCCCGAGGTCATGCTGTTTGATGAAATCACCTCGGCCCTCGATCCCCAACTGGTGGGCGAGGTGCTGGATGTTCTGCTGATGCTCAAGAAACAGGGCATGACGATGGTGATGGCCACGCATGAAATGGGCTTTGCCCGCGAGGCCGCCGACAAGATCTGTTTCCTCGACAGCGGACGGATCATTGAAGAAGGCCCGCCCGAGGCGGTGTTTGACCACCCTTCGCACCAGACCACGCAGGCCTTTCTGGCGCGGGCGTTGAAGTAAGCGCCCGGGCTCTGAATCCCTGACGATCTGACCCTCAAGGACTCGACTCTTTGAGGGTCAAGAACATATAAGAACAAATATAGAACATTTGGGGGTTTTATATGTTCGGCGGGATGCAGCGCCGCATCGTTTCACTCTGGTTTCCCCGGCTGGCAAGCGACCGGGCTTTGCGCCTGCGCCCGGTCGATGGGCCGTTTGTTCTGACGCTGAAACAGAATAATGCAAACCGAGTGTATTGCCTGAACACGCAGGCCCAGCGGCAAGGCCTGCATTGCGGTATGCCCTATTCCGATGCCCGCGCCTTTTGCCCCGATTTGCAAAGCCATCCTGCCGACCCGCAAGGAGATCAGCGGTTTCTGCACGCCCTGCGCCGCTGGGCCACACGCTATTGCCCCTGGGTCGGGCTCGAGGGTGAGGATGGGCTGGTTCTGGACATCACCGGATCGGCTCATCTGGCTGGCGGGGAAGAGATGATGCTGACCGATATGCGCAGGCGTCTGGCCCGCGCCGGGCTGGCGGTGCAGATCGGTCTGGCCCCGACACGCGGCGCGGCCTGGGCCCTGGCGCATTATGGCGAAGGGGTTGCGACCCAGGATACGCTGAAGGCCATCCGCGCCCTACCGGTGGCGGCGCTGCGGCTGGATGAGGATACCTCGGTCGCGCTGCAACGGCTGGGCCTGCGTCGGATTAGTGAGCTGGCACAAACCCCGCGCGCGCCATTGACGCGCCGGTTTGGCCCCGAGGTTCTGATGCGGCTGGATCAGGCCTTGGGGGATCAGCCCGAACAGATCACCCCGCTGGCCGACCCGCCCCATTACGGCGTGCGCATGACCCTGCCCGAGCCCATTGGGCTACTGTCCGATATGATGGCCGGGGCCGAACGGCTGCTGGAACGGCTCTGCGACAAGCTGAAAGCGCAGGAGATGGGCGCGCGCAAGCTATGCATCACCTTGCGCCGGGTGGATCAGGATCACCAGCAGGTCGAACTGCGGCTGGCCCGCCCTCTGCGTGATCCATATCGCATCCTGCCCCTGTTCGAGCGTGGATTGACCGAGGTGGATGCAGGCTTTGGCGTCGATCAGCTGCGGCTGGAGGCCACGCTGGTGGAACCCCTGCCGGTGCGCCAGATCAGCCGCGCCGCAAGCCGGGGCAAAGACCAACTGGATGACCTGATCACCCGCATCGGTACCCGGATCGGGTTGGATCAGATCCACCGCTTGCTGCCCGCGCAAAGCCATATCCCCGAACGCAGCTTCATCATCTCGCCCGCCGCCTATTCCGATCCTGCAGGCGGTTGGGTCGCCCTGCGCCCCCGCCCCCTGCAACTGTTTCCGCCGGAACCTATCGCCGGATCAGGCCCGCACCCGCCGCGCCGCTTTCGCTGGCGACGCATGTCGCTGACCACAGGCCGCTCAACCGGCCCCGAACGCATCTGCCCCGAATGGTGGCTGGAAGATGAGAACTGGCGCACGGGTTTGCGCGATTACTGGCAGGTTGAAACCCGGCAGGGGCGACGGTTGTGGCTGTATTACACGCCGCAAAATCCGGGATGGTTCGTGCATGGGGAATTCGCATGACCAAACCGAACCCGCCCAGCTCACACGCGCAGGAACCCGGCTATGCCGAGCTGGGCGTAACCACCAATTTCACCTTCCTGACCGGAGCCTCACACCCAGAAGAGCTGGTGACCCGCGCGGCAGAGCTGGGCCTGAAGGCCATCGCGATCACCGACCGGAACTCTCTGGCCGGGGTGGTCCGGGGCTGGAGCACATTGAAAGAGCTGCGGCGCGAGGCGGAAGGCGCGGTTCAAATCCGCTCGCAACACCGGCTCGATTCCTCATCCCGGCAAGAGGTCGGGCATGTGCAGCCGATCGACAAACCGGACGTACCCGCCCTGCCCAAGCTGATCGTCGGCTGCCGTCTGGTTCTGCGCGACAGCGCGGTGCACTGGCTGGCCCTGCCCCGCGACCGCGCCGCCTATCAGCGACTGACCCGCCTGCTGACGCGGGGCAAACGACGGGCCGAGAAAGGCGACTGCCATCTGGACCTGAAAGACATGCTGGCGTCCTGTCAGGGGATGATCCTGATCGCACTGCCTCAGGCAGGGTTGAAACAGGCCATCCCCGACATTCAGACCGTCCGGCGGCAATTCCCCAATGCGGTCTTTCTGGGCGCTGTGCCGCGCTATGACGGCAGTGACCGGGCTTATCTAGCGGCCTGTGCGCAGGCGGCGCTGCGGGCCTCGGCCCCCATGGTGGCGGTAGGCGATGTGCTGATGCACCGTGGCAACCGCCGCCAACTGGCCGATGTGCTGACCTGCATGCGCGAACACATCACCATTGACCAGATCGGCACCCGCGCCCTGCCCAATGCCGAGCGGCGGCTGAAAGGCTATGCGGATATGGCCCGGCTGTTTCAGGATCACCCCGGCGCGCTGCGCCGCACGTTGGAAATCGCCGACCGCTGCAGCTTTGACCTGAGCGAGCTGTCTTACGAATACCCAGACGAGATCGCCAGCACCGAGACCCCGCTGGCGCGACTGGAACGTCTGGCGCGCGAGGGGTTGAAACGGCGCTATCCCGATGGCCCGACCGAGAAGGCCATCAGTCTGATGAAAAAGGAACTGGCCCTGGTCGCCGATCTGGATTTCCCGGCCTATTTCCTGACCGTGCATGACATTGTGCAATTCGCCCGCTCGCAGGGCATTCTGTGCCAGGGGCGCGGATCTGCCGCCAATTCGATCCTGTGTTATCTGCTGGGCATCACCGATGTCAGCCCCGACATGATCGCCATGGTGTTCGAGCGTTTTGTCTCGAAGTACCGGGGTGAGCCGCCGGATATCGATGTGGATTTCGAACACGAGCGGCGCGAAGAGGTGATCCAGTGGATTTACGAGAAATATGGCCGCCACCGCGCGGGCCTCTGTGCCACGGTCATCCATTTCCGATCCCGCGCGGCAATCCGCGAGGTGGGCAAGGTGATGGGCCTGTCTCAGGACGTCACCGCAGGTCTGTCCGGCCAGATCTGGGGGATGAGCAATGGCGGCGTTGACGCCGAGAGGCTGCAGGAACTCGGCCTCGACCTCAAAGACCGGCGCCTGATGCAGACGGTTCGACTGATTGGCGAGATCATCGGCTTCCCCCGCCATCTGTCGCAGCATGTAGGCGGGTTTGTCATCACCAAAGGGCGGCTGGATGAGCTGTGCCCGATTGAAAACGCCGCGATGGAAGATCGCACCGTGATCGAGTGGGACAAGGACGACATCGATGCGCTTGGCATTCTGAAGGTGGATATATTGGGGCTGGGGATGCTCAGCTGTATCCGCAAGGCGTTTGACCTGATGCAGCAACACAACAGCGAAACCCTCAGCATCGCCACCGTCCCGCAAGAGGACACGGCGACCTATGACATGCTGTGCGCCGCCGATGCGGTGGGCGTGTTTCAGGTCGAAAGCCGGGCACAGATGAATTTCCTGCCCCGGATGAGGCCGCGTGAGTTCTACGATCTGGTGATCGAGGTCGCCATCGTCCGCCCCGGCCCCATTCAGGGCGATATGGTGCAGCCCTATATCCGGCGGCGCAACGGGCTGGAAAAGTCCGAACCCTTCGGCCCCGCTTTGGAAGAGGTGACACGGCGCACGCTGGGCGTGCCGCTGTTTCAGGAACAGGCCCTGCAAATCGCCGTGGTTGGTGCAGGGTTTTCGGCGGAAGAGGCCGACCACCTGCGCCGCTCGCTGGCCTCGTTCCGGCGCATGGGGACCATTGGCACTTATCGCGACAAGTTCATCGCGGGGATGCTGAACAATGGCTATACGCCCGAGGTCGCCGACCGCTGCTTTGGCCAGATCGAAGGCTTTGCCGATTACGGCTTTCCCGAAAGCCATGCGGCGGCTTTTGCGATGCTCGCCTATGTCTCGGCCTGGATGAAATGCCACCACCCGGCGATCTTTGCCTGCGCGCTGTTGAATTCGCAACCCATGGGGTTTTACGCCCCGGCCCAGATCGCGCGGGACGCGCGCGAGCATGGGGTCGAGATCCGCCCGGTCTGCGTTAACACCTCGACCTGGGACAATCTGCTGGAACGCCGCGCCGACGGGGCGCTGGCCCTGCGGCTGGGTTTTCGCCAGATCAAAGGGTTCAAGCAGGAGGATGCGGATTGGATCGTGGCCGCGCGGGGTAATGGGTATCCGGACCCCGAAACGCTGTGGCTGCGCGCAGGACTGCGCCCGGATGTACTGACCCGTCTGGCCGAGGCGGATGCGTTTTCCGGTATGGATCTGACCCGGCGCGACGCCCTGTGGCATGTCAAAGCCATCCGCAGCCGAACCGCCCTGCCACTGTTCAATGACCCGATCGATGGGGAAAGCATTAACGAACCACAGGTGAACCTGCCGGTGATGCATCTGGGCGAGGAAGTGGTCGAAGACTACGTCTCGACCCGCCTGACCCTACGTTCACACCCGATGGAGCTGTTGCGCCCGTCCATCCCCGGCCTTGTGCCCCATGCCACGCTGCAGGACATCCCGCTGGGCCGCTACAGCGTGTGCGGGCTGGTGATCACACGCCAACGGCCGGGAACCGCCTCGGGCGTGATCTTTCTAACGCTCGAGGATGAAACCGGGGTCAGCAATGTGGTTGTCTGGCCTAAGGTCTATGAACGGTTTCGCCGCATCGTGATGGGCGGGCGGTTGTTGCAGGTCCGCGGGTATCTGCAGCGCGAGGGGATCGTCGTGCACCTGATCGCGCAGGAGATCACTGATATGTCGCACAAACTGTCCGAGCTTGGGCACCCGCTGGATGAGGCCATCGGCATCACCCAACCGCAAGCTGATGACACCCCGCGTCCCCGACAGAACGGCCCAAGCGCCCGTCATCCGCGCGAACAGGCCAAGCGGCTGTTCCCGAGCCGGGATTTTCACTAGAACCCGCGCCATCATAAGGCCAGTTTCAAAGAAACATCCGGCTAGCGTGATCCGGTCACCTCTTTCCCTTGCCCTTGCCCGCAATATGTTGCACCACACACGGGTTCAAACCCGGTGAACGGGCCAAAGGATAAGGACAAGGCGCATGGCTGACGGATCGATCGACATCAACGCAAAACCCACCGAGGACATTTCGGTTCGCGAGGTGTTTGGCATTGACAGCGATATGGCAGTCAAAGGCTTTGCCGAGCGCAGCGACCGCGTGCCGGTCATCGACCCGACCTACAAGTTCGACCCCGAAACCACATTGGCGATTCTTGCCGGCTTTACCCATAACCGCCGGGTGATGATTCAGGGCTATCACGGCACTGGGAAATCGACCCATATCGAACAGGTCGCTGCCCGTCTGAACTGGCCCGCCGTGCGTGTGAACCTCGACAGCCACATCAGCCGGATCGACCTGATCGGTAAGGATGCGATCAAGCTGCGCGACGGCAAGCAGGTCACCGAGTTCCACGAAGGCATCCTGCCCTGGGCCCTGCGTAACCCCGTTGCCATCGTGTTCGACGAATACGACGCGGGCCGTGCGGATGTGATGTTCGTAATCCAGCGCGTGCTGGAGCATGACGGCAAGCTGACCTTGCTGGACCAGAATGAAATCATCACGCCGAACCCGAACTTCCGCCTGTTTGCGACTGCAAACACCGTGGGTCTGGGCGACACCACCGGCCTCTATCATGGCACGCAACAGATCAACCAGGCGCAGATGGACCGCTGGTCGCTGGTTTCGACACTGAACTACCTCAGCCACGATGCCGAGACGATGATCGTGCTGTCCAAAGCCCCCCATTACAACACTGCCGAAGGCCGCAAGACCGTCAGCCAGATGGTCACCGTTGCCGACCTGACCCGGACCGCCTTCATGAACGGCGACCTGTCCACCGTCATGAGCCCCCGGACCGTGATCAACTGGGCCCAAAACGCCGAGATTTTCCGCAACATCGGCTATGCCTTCCGCCTGTCCTTCCTGAACAAATGCGACGAACTGGAACGCCAGACCGTAGCTGAGTTCTATCAGCGTTGTTTTGATGAGGAACTGCCGGAAAGCGCGGCGAGCGCCAGCCTGGGGTGACAGGGGGACCGCCATGCATATCGGATTGATTGGCGGGATCGGTGTTGCTGCAACGGTGGTTTATTATCAGCGGCTGAGTGCGGCGATGGCGGCGCGTGGAAAGCTGATGGAACTGACCATCGTGCATGCGGATGTGCAGGAATTGATCCGCAACAATCTGGCGGACAAACGGGATGCACAAGCGCAGGTCTACGCAGGGCTCATTGATCGCCTGAAGGCGGCAGGCGTGGATTGTGTGGCAATCACGTCGCTGGGTGGGCATTTCTGCTATGATGAAACCGTGCCGTTGTCTCCGCTGCCGCTTATTTCGGCCGTAAAGCCTCTGGATGCGTATTTCGCCTCGCAGAGGTTTGGCACTGTCGGGTTGCTTGGAACGCGTGTTGTGATGCAGACCAAACTTTATGGTCAGCTTGGGCAAACCCGGGCGGTTGCTTTGGAAGATGAGATCGAAATGCTGGGACAAACTTACCAGGATATGGCCGTTGCCGGGGTTTGCTCCGATCAGGATCGCGCACTGTTTCTGGACGCGGGTCGCCGTATGGTGGATGATTTGAATGCTGATGCCGTCGTTTTGGCTGGGACCGACCTGAACCTTGCCTTTGACGGGCGAGATCCCGGATATAAGGTTGTTGATGCGCTGGACGTGCATGTGGATATGCTGGCGCGTCTGGCAAGTGATGAAATGACGCTTGAAGAAGCAGGGGCGGACAGATGAGTAAACCAAACGACAACCCTGCTGATCCTTTTAAAAAGGCGCTGGCCGAAGCCACCAAGGTCATGGCCGATGACCCTGAGCTTTCGGTAAGCTATACGGTCGACCCCTCAGGTCTGTCGGGCGAGTCCATGCGGCTGCCGCAGGTCTCACGCCGGATGACGCGCGAAGAGGTGTTGTTGGCGCGCGGCACGGCAGATGCTCTGGCCCTGCAGCGCAAGTACCATGACGACGCGACGCACGCGCGCTATGCGCCTCCAGGAGATATGGCGCGGGATCTTTATGAGGCGATGGAAACGGCCCGCTGCGAGGCGATGGGCGCACGGGACATGCCCGGAACCGCGTCAAATATCGACGTCAAGATCGGGCATGAGGCGATCCGGCGTGGCTATGACCAATGCAAGCAGCCTGCGGATGCGCCTTTGGCTGTGGCGGCGGGCTATCTGATCCGACATCTGGCGACGGGGCGCGACATGCCGCCTGCGGCTGAGAATGTCATGAACCTGTGGCGCGGATTTATCGAGGAACAGGCCGGCGGCGTGCTGGAAAACCTTGATGAGGCGCTCTCGGATCAGGCCGAATTTGCCAAGTTTGCCCGCCAGATGATCATGGATCTGGGCTATGGCGACCAGCTGGGCGAGGACCCTGATGAGCTGGACGACGAGCAGGAAGATCAGGCCGAAGAAGAGGCCGAAGAACAGCCCGATCCCGATAGCACCGGTCAGGATGATCAGGACGAACAGGACGCCGACGCGACGCCTGAGCAAACTCAGGAAGAGCAGCAGGACCAATCTCAGGCTCAGGTCTCAATGGACGAGATGGCCGAGGATGAGATGGGCGATGAGGCGGAAATGCCCGAGGGTGAAGCTCCGCTGGAACCTCCGGCCCCGCCGCCCGCGTCCGAGGCCGATCCTGACTACAAGGTCTATCTGAACACCCATGATGAAGAAATCGCGGCTGAAGATTTGGCGGAACCCGCCGAACTGGAACGGTTGCGCGCCTATCTGGACCAGCAACTGGAACCGCTGAAGGGCGCGGTGAGCCGTCTGGCCAACAAGTTGCAGCGTCGCTTGCAAGCACAGCAGAACCGGTCCTGGGAGTTCGACCGCGAGGAAGGCATTCTGGATGCCGGACGTCTGGCGCGTGTCGTGGCCAACCCGACCACGCCGCTAAGCTTCAAGGTCGAAAAAGACACCGAATTCCGCGACACGGTGGTGACGCTGTTGCTGGACAATTCCGGCTCGATGCGCGGGCGTCCGATTTCAATTGCCGCCATCTGCGCTGATGTTCTGGCGCGGACGCTGGAGCGTTGCAACGTGAAGGTCGAGATTCTGGGCTTTACCACCCGCGCGTGGAAAGGTGGTCAGGCGCGTGAGGCATGGCTGAACGATGGCCGCCCGCAGCAACCGGGGCGACTGAATGACCTGCGCCACATCATCTACAAGGGTGCCGATGCCCCGTGGCGGCGCGCGCGACCCAATTTGGGTCTGATGATGAAAGAGGGATTGCTGAAAGAAAACATCGACGGTGAGGCGCTGGAATGGGCGCATCGCCGGATGTTGGCCCGACGCGAGGCGCGCAAGATTTTGATGGTGATTTCGGACGGCGCTCCGGTCGATGATTCAACACTCAGCGTGAATCCGGCGAACTATCTGGAAAAGCACCTGCGCGACGTGATCGCCATGGTCGAAAAACGCAAGATGGTAGAATTGTTGGCTATCGGGATCGGTCACGACGTAACCCGGTATTACGACCGCGCGGTGACGATCACCGATGTGGAGCAACTGGCCGGGGCAATGACCGAGCAATTGGCGGCGCTGTTCGACAGCGATCCGAGGGCGCGGGCGCGGGTCATGGGGATGAAGCGGGCCAGCTAAGCCCGCCCGCCCTGCGCCGTCAAACGAAGCACCAGAATTACCAGCCAATTGGGCATGGTTATCGCCCTGCCCAAGGGTTCAGCGCGCGGGCGGGGTAGGCTTGGCCGGTGGCGGGCAGCCAGGTGGCGCAACAACGCGGTGTCAAAGGGAAGCATCATCTTGATCTCCTGTCTGTTGCTTCCAATGTGGTCACTATGCCGCGCGCCTGCTTGAAGGCGATCCTGAGAAACCCCCGAGAATTCCTTGGGATAATCATCGAAACTTGAGGCCTGCGCCGAAACAGAGTGTATTCAGCCCATGCGATATGAGTTTGCAGACTGTGTTCTTGATGTGGACCGCCACGTTTTGCTGCGGGGCGGCGAGACCGTACCGGTAGAACCGCAGGTCTTTGATCTGCTGGAATTGCTGGCTGAAAGCCCCGGTAAACTGGTTGTCCGAGAGGAGATCATCGATCGGGTCTGGAACGGCCGGTTTGTCTCGGATTCAACGATCAGTGCACGCATTGCAGCGGCCCGTCGGGCTGTTGGTGATGATGGCAAGTCACAACGGATCATTCGAACAATCGTCCGACGCGGATTGCAGATGACGGCCGAGGTCAAAAGCGACGCTGGTTCAAACTCGGACGAGAACAGCCGGACCCAGAAACTGCGTTATGCCCAAGGCAGCGATGGCCGGCCAATCCCCTATTCGCTATCGGGCAGTGGTAACCCCGTTCTTCGCATCGGCTCGGTCATTCATGATCTGGAAGCCGAATGGCGCTTGTCTTCTGAACGCACCCGGTTGATGGATATGGCCGAGCAATTCCGCCTGCTGCGCTACAACAAGGATCACGGAGTAAGCTCCAACTCGGACCATCAAGCCGTTTTTGACCTCAGGATCCAGGAAATTCTGGCCGTGACCAATGCCGCCGGGTTCGAGCGTTTCTCGATCATCGGCGAGTTTGGGGGAACCTTCCCAGCCCTGCATTTCGCAGCGCGGCATCCGGATCGAGTTGATAAGCTGGTGATCGCTGGCGGCTGGGCCGAAGGGCGAGACCACCGGGGTGATACGAAACAACCCGATTCGATCCGAACACTCATTGCAGAAGGTTGGCAAACACCGGGCGGCGGATACGCGATGGGCTCAACGCTCAGCTACTTTCCCGATGGTCCACTCGATGATGTCCGGTACATGGTGCAAGAGATGCAGGCGCTTTATTCGCGTGAGCAAAAGCTTTTGTATCGAGACATCGGAAACAGCACCTCCGCCCTGCATTTGCTATCCGAAATCACTTGCCCAACCCTGATCCTGCACGGACGCCACACCGAAGTTCACCCTCTGACCGAGGCACGAAAACTGGCTGCAGGCATTCCAAATGCCTCGCTTGTTATCCTTGAAACCGCCAATCAAATTCCGCTGCCCGGAAACCCCGCCTACGAGATCTACATGCAAAGCCTCATCGAATTTCTTGGAGCGCCCTCGGACAGCTGAACTGGCGCTGGACATTCTTTGGCGCAGCCCTCAGGTTTCACCGCATCCAAATCCACCCGAAGAGGCCGCCCATGTTCCAGAGTTTCGAAGTGACCGCACGCCCCGAGCAAGGCCCACCACGACTGGCCGCATTGCGGGATGAGCTGGCACGCGAAGGCCTGCAGGGTTTCCTGATCCCGCGCGCGGATGCGCATCAGGGGGAATATGTGGCCCCACGAGATGAAAGGCTGGCCTGGCTTACCGGCTTCACGGGGTCTGCGGGCTTTTGCGCGGCACTCACGGATATTGCGGGGGTCTTCATTGATGGACGCTATCGCACGCAGGTGAAGGCGCAGGTCGCTGAAGACTACACGCCGGTGCCGTGGCCCGATGTCAGCCTGAGCACGTGGTTGAAAGAACAGCTATCAAATGGTGGCAAGGTGGGATTTGATCCGTGGCTCCACGCGGCAGGGCAGATTACTGCTGCGCAGAAAGACCTTGAAGGCAGCGGGATCGAACTGGTGCGTTGTGATAACCTTGTTGATCGGATTTGGGCGGATCAACCCGACCCTCCGATGAATCCGGTCAGAGTGCATCCGATTGAATTTGCCGGCGAAAGCGCCGAGAGCAAGATCCATCACCTCGCCGATGAGCTAAAAACAGCGGATCGCACGGCTGCAGTGATCACTCTGCCGGATTCGATCATGTGGCTGCTGAACATTCGCGGCTCGGACATCGCATACAACCCCGTGGCCCATGGCTTTGCCATCCTGCACGCCGATGGTCGCGTCGATCTGTTCATGGCCGCTGCCAAGCTGACCGGGCTTGAGGACCATTTGGGCGACAAGGTTACCCAGCACGAGCCCGACACATTCCTGACTGCAGTCGAGGCGCTAGAAGGCAAGGTGCAGGTTGATCCAAATACGGTTCCGCAATTCGTGGCGGATACGTTGGGGGACCGTTTGGTAGACGGCGGCGATCCCTGCGCCTTGCCCAAAGCCCGCAAGAATCCGGCCGAAATCGCTGGCACCGCCGAGGCGCATCTGCGCGATGCTGCAGCGGTGGTGGAACTGCTATGCTGGCTGGATGGACAGACCCCGGGCAGCCTGACCGAGACTCAGGTGGTGACGCGGCTGGAAGAAAGCCGCCGCCGAGACAACGCCCTGCAGGATATCTCGTTCGACACCATCGCGGGCACCGGCCCGAACGGGGCCATCATGCATTACCGCGTGACCGAGGAAACTGACAGCACGCTGGAAAACGGTCACCTGCTGGTGCTGGATAGCGGCGGGCAATATCTGGACGGCACCACCGACATCACCCGCACGATAGCGGTCGGCGATGTTGGGGATGAGGAAAAGGCCTGCTTCACCCGCGTTCTCAAAGGCATGATCGCCATGTCGATGCTGCGCTGGCCTGTTGGTCTGGCCGGGCGTGATATCGAGTGCGTCGCACGGCTGCCTCTGTGGCTGGCCGGGCAGGATTTCAATCACGGGGTTGGACACGGGGTCGGCACCTATCTCAGCGTACACGAGGGCCCTCAACGCCTGTCACGGGTCAGCCACGTCCCACTTGAGCCGGGAATGATCCTGTCGAACGAGCCGGGATATTACCGCGAGGGCGCCTTTGGCATTCGTCTGGAAAACCTTGTCGTCGTGGAGGATGCCCCCGCCCTGCCCGGTGGCGATGACGAACGGGCCATGCTGAACTGGCGGACGCTGACATTTGTACCGATCGACCGGCGTCTGATCCTGGTCGACATGCTGACACGCGAGGAACGCGCCTGGCTGAACGCCTATCACGGCGAAGTCGTAGAAAAAGTCCGGCCAAGGCTGGGCGACGCCGCTCAACTGTGGTTGGATGCCGCAACTGCGCCGGTTTGACACCAGCATGTTACATAGATTGGGCAGAGGAGAAGCCCCGAACCGACAAGGGAAGGAACAGGAATGACAGACACCATCACAATTCGCAAAGCGCCGGGTAAATGGAGCGTGCGTTCAGGCGGCGCGATTCTAGGTGAAACCACAGCAGCGCTGGAATTGCTTGAAGGTGACAAAGACCCGGTCATCTATTTCCCGCGCGCGGATATCGCAATGGCTTTTTTGGATCGCACCGACAAAGTGACCCAATGCGAAGGCAAGGGGGAGGCCACGCATTTCTCGATCGTGAACAAATCATCAGTCACTAAAAACGCGGCGTGGAGCTATGAGAACCCACTCGATACCATCGCCGAAGTTAAGAACCATCTGGCGTTTTATCCCGAAGACTCGGTCAAAGTTGAACGAATTTAGGTTCAAAATTTGCCTCTACTTTACAATTGATGTGTTCGATGCCCACCAAAGCTGACTGCCCGCTCTATCTTGGTGCCAAGACGGGGCGTACTCGAAGAAAAGTAGAGCATCGATATTCCAGTTCGTGGGATGTTGGCGGCCGGTTCTACGATCTATTAGGGAATGCTTCGGTCCGGGTCTGGCCTCGTGGCTACTGAGGTTTGATGATCCGTAACGAGCAACATAATGCTTGTATTGGTCCGCCGTAATTTGCGGCCCAGAGATCCGACACGCTGCAAAACGGGGAAAATGAATGAAAATCGCAACTGCTGCTTACAACCTGAATTGGCTAGACAGTTGGGCGCAATATGAAGACAAAGTTGAGGCGTGGGTTTCCGAAGCCGTAAGTCATGGTTCCAACCTTCTCGTGTTCCCCGAGTATGGTGCGATGGAGTTGTCGACACTCGATGGTCCCAAGGTGGCAGGTAATCTTGAACGTTCTATCCACGCCGTTTCCGACTGGATGGAAGATGTACAAGACATACATTCCCGCCTGGCGATGACGTACAATGCATACATTTTGGGTGCGTCAGCCCCGGTGATCGACAGATCAGGCCGTCCAGTGAACCGCGCAGTCCTCTACGCGCCTGATGGTCGCCGCGACCATCAGGACAAGCAGATCATGACACGGTTTGAACGCGAGGTCTGGGACATCGCCCCAAGTGGTCCGTTGAAACTGTTCGATACCGCTTTGGGTAAAATCGGCGTTCTGATCTGCTATGACAGTGAGTTCCCGCTCTTGGGTCGCGCGCTGAGCGAGGCCGATCTGATCCTCGTTCCATCCTGTACCGAAGCCCTGTCCGGTTATTGGCGCGTACGGATCGGCGCCATGTCCCGCGCTCTTGAGAATCAATGCGTTACGGTAATGTCATCATTGGTTGGCGGCAATGAATGGTCTGAAGCGGTAGATATGAATACCGGTATGGGCGGCGTGTTTGGCCCGCCCGATATCGGGTTCCCTCCGACGGGTGTGCTTGCCGAGGGCACTCTGAATACATCCGGCTGGACCTATGCCGAGGTCGACCTGTCCGCAATCGCAAACGTCCGTGCAGACGGGCGCGTGTTGAACCGCACCCATTGGGCCGAGCAAGATGCCCGAGTCGATTCAGTCACAATATCACCTCTTTAGGTGACTTCGCCCTTGAAATAAGGCCGGAATAGGCTCATTTAAGCGCACGAACTGCAGATTCTGCAGGTGCAACGTAATGATGGAGACAACATGGCCAAGGAAGATACGCTCGAATTTCCCGGTGTCGTGAAGGAACTCCTGCCTAATGCGACGTTTCGGGTCGAGCTGGAAAACGGCCATGAGATCATCGCACATACGGCAGGCAAGATGCGTAAGAATCGCATCCGTGTTCTGGCCGGCGACAAAGTTCAGGTCGAAATGACCCCTTATGATCTGACTAAGGGTCGGATCAACTACCGCTTCAAGTAACGCCCGACACATGGCGTTTATCCTCGGATCGGGCAGCCCAAGGCGGCTGGACCTGCTGGCGCAGCTTGGCGTTCAGCCCGATGCGATCCGTGCGCCGGATATCGATGAAACGCCGCTGAAAGGCGAACTGCCAGCCCCCTATTGCAGCCGCATCACACGGCAGAAAGTGCAGTCTATTCAGGCAGATAGCGATGATATCACCCTATGCGCCGACACAACGGTCGCACTGGGCCGCCGAATTCTTGGCAAACCCGAAGGCGCTGGCCAAGCTGCCGAATTTCTGCACGCTCTGTCCGGCCGACGCCATCGGGTGATCACCTCGGTTGCGGTGCGGCGCGGCGACAAAATTCTCCAGCGCGACGTGGTTTCTCAGGTCAAGGTGAAGCGGCTGTCAGATTCCGAAATCTATGCCTATCTTGCGACGGAAGACTGGGAGGGCAAGGCCGGAGCCTATGCAATTCAAGGCCCTGCTGGTGCTTTCATCCCATGGATTTCAGGCTCGTTCACCGGTATCGTCGGCCTGCCCTTGTCCGAAACTGCCGCACTGCTGCAAGGCATCGGCTATCCCCTATATCGCGAGGCATCATGAAGGGCCGTACCATCATTCTGGATCACATTCAGGGACGCGAAGCTGCAGCCCTGATGGTGGACGGCGTCCTCGACGATTTTCTGATCGCCGCAGATGCCCCGGCACCCGGCACGATCTACCGCGCCCGTGCGGATCGCCCGGTCAAAGGTCAAGGCGGCATGTTTCTGACCACCCCTGAGGGTCCCGCGTTTCTGAGACAGGTCAAAGGTTTGGCCCCCGGCGCGCTGCTTTTGGTGCAGGTGATTGGGTATCCCGAACCCGGCAAAGCCATCCCCGTCACAAACCGCATCCTGTTCAAAAGCCGCTATGCAATCGTGACACCCGACGCTCCCGGTTTGAACATCTCGCGCCGTATTCGGGATGAAGATGTGCGCGACCAACTGCTCGAAATTGCTCATGAACAGATGGGCGACTGCCCGCATGGCCTAATATTACGTTCCTGCTGCCAAGGAGCCGAGGCCGAAGAGATCGCCGAGGATATCTCGGCCATGCTTGCGCTGGCCGAGCAGGTGCTAAATGACTCAGGCACAGAACCCGAATTGCTCAGTGAGGGCGATGGCCCTCATATCCTGGCCTGGCGCGATTGGACGGATCCGGCCGAGGTCGTGACCGCATCTGGTGGTTTCGAAGACCACGGCGTGCTGGACGCGCTTGACACCGCACAGGGTATTTCCGAAGCGCTGCCCGGTGGGGGACACCTCTATATCCAACCGACCCGCGCCCTGGTTGCGGTTGATGTAAACACCGGCGCCGACACGTCTCTGGCCGCTGGGACCAAGACCAACTTCGCCTGCGCCAAAACCCTGCCGCGCGCCCTGCGCGTGCGCGGATTGGGAGGTCAAATCACCCTGGACCTGGCACCGATGCCCAAGAAAGACCGAAGAGGTTTCGAATCTGCCTTACGGTCGGCGTTCAAATCTGATCCTGACGAGACAATCCTGGCCGGTTGGACACCGCTGGGACATTTCGAACTTCAGCGCAAACGTGGTCGTATCCCTTTGACGGAGATCCTGAAATGAGCTGCCCGATCTGCGGAGAATACACTCAGCAGGCCTTTCGCCCATTCTGCTCGAAACGCTGCGCGGATATCGATTTGGCAAAGTGGCTGAACGGTTCATATGCGGTGCCATCGCAACGTGAAGAAGACGCCGAGTCGACTTCGGAACCAACCGAAAGCCCCACGCCCCGACCGCATTGAAAAAATGTCAAAAAGCCTCTGGACACTGCCTGTGGCAAGTCATAGAAGGCCTCCACCCAATGGCAAACGCCATTCCCGTGCCCGGGTAGCTCAGGGGTAGAGCAGTGGATTGAAAATCCTCGTGTCGGTGGTTCGATTCCGCCCCCGGGCACCATAATTTCAAAGACTTAGCAGACATAATCAAGCGCCCAAGCGGGCGTTGTCTCGTTTTTGTCTTCCACTTAACCTAAGGTCATTGAGGTGTTCGGAGTGAAAACCAATATTATCTTCACCTCCATCAATGGGGGGAGATTGGAGTTTTCCTATGAAAGCTTTTTTGAACTCCCCAAACTTGAGGACGTAGTGTGCTAGAGCTGCGGAGGCTCTTCTGAAAGGGTAAACGGGATAGGACTGAAGACCCGGTCGCTAGCACGGCCTGGTTCACACAGCCGACCAGCTGTTATCTGCGGAGTGCAGGTATTAGTGAATAGGTCTGAGGTGAGGCACTGGAGAGCCTGCCGGACAGGTCAGAACTCCAAGCAGGTTACGTACCGAAAGGAGCACCTCTGATTTGAATGGCCCACCAAGAGTGTCTTGCCGTCCCACTAGTACGTGTCAGGTCGAAAAGCCTGATCGTATGCTTCCAAAGCTGCGTCCGCCCATTTCTTCATATGTGTTGTGCTAGTTGAGTTGCTTGAATTGATAAAGGCGACTAACGCACTGATGTAGAGTTCTCGTCGGAAGTCTTCGTTTGTTTTTTTCATACAGTATCTAAAGTAGCATTTTGTCTCGAATTTGTCTCACTCTCCGCCTGCTAACCTGTTGATAACTCAAGCATCTGTTTTGGGGGGTATAAATGGGGGTATCCACGAGGATGTTTTCTCCACGTGTCGGCAACATCTCAGAAATTATCGTTTAGATTCAACGCAGTGAGTCTGACTTGAAAATCCTCGTGTCGGTGGTTCGATTCCGCCCCCGGCACCATTTATACCTCTAACCCATTGTTCACTCACAGTTTACTTGTGGAAACAGTGAGGGCGTAGTTCTTGGTATAGAACAAATCGGTGTATTTTTCGTTCACCAAGAACAGCATCTATTATTTTGTCGCGGGCTTGTTTTTGCGTAGATCGTGTTGTGCAGGAATTTAACTTTTCAAGCTGAGCAAACGTCCACACTGGATTTTGATCACGCACGCATCGGCTTTCGATCAAAATTCCCCGAAACCAGCCGATAATTGAAGTTTTTGCTGCTCAGAATTGGTCGCGATTTAGGTACCATCTCAGACCCTAATCACTCATTCAATAGCGCTGAAAGTTCATCCGCCCCTTTTTGCAGAATTCCAAGAAACGACATTAGGCTGTTGACGTCATGACGTTGGGTTGGAGCGTGAACTGAGAGTGTGCCAACCAACCTGCCCTGCCCGTCCAGAACGGGCACAGCAAGTGCCGTCATTCCGGCCATAAATTCCTCATCATCCGTCGAAAAACGATTCACGGCGATGTTTTGGATCTCTGCTCGCAAGACTTTGGGATCAGTCAGAGAACGTTCAGTATTTGGTTGCAGGTTTCCTGCTGAAAGGACACCATCCAACGTTTTCTGCCGCAGTGTGGACAGGTACATCTTGCCACTTGCGGTACAGTGAAAAGGTACTTGTGTACCGACAGGCAGCTGAATTCTTAGCGGCCACTTCGTTTCCACCCGGTCTAGATAGATCATACCTTCTCGGTCAGGGATGGCGAGATTGCAGGTCTCACCAACTTCTTCTGCAACGCTGCGTAAGATTGCCAATCGGGCCGTACGCAGGTGCTCAGAAGACATGGTATTGACCGAAAGCAGTCGTAACCGGCGCCCTGGGCCATAAGAACGCCCATCAAGATCGCGTTGCAGGAAGCCTTCGGTCTCTGCGGTATGCAGGAGGCGGTGGACGGTCGGCTTGGCCAGACCAAGTGCCTCAACCAAGTCTGAGGGTTTGACCGCAACACCACGCCGCGCCACCTCCTCGAGGATCAGAAGGAGGCGCAGGTTGGTCGGGATTTGAGTTTCTTTGTCTTGTGTTTCCGTCTCAGCCATCCCGCAACAGTCTAGCTATTTGGCAGCAGGATCAAGGCCAGATCGGGCACAAGCGACACTAGTATCCAGACCGAAAGAAGCGCTACCAGATAGGGCACTGTATACCGAAGCAACCGGAAATAGGGCACTCCTGTCACTCCCGAAGCCACATAGAGGTTCAGCCCATAGGGTGGCGTGATGAACCCGATGGATGCCCCCACAAGGAATATCACTGAGAAATGGATTGGATCGATCCCAACAGAGGCCGCAATCGGCGCAAGGATCGGAGCCAGGATTATCGTGACAGGCAGGCTTTCCAGCACCATGCCCGAGAAGAATACGATCACCATCGATGTGAACAACACCGCGTAGTACCCGCCCATCGAGGTTACAAAATCCCCGATGGTTTGCTGTGCCCCTAGCAGAGACAGGATCTGCTGCATCACCACCGAAATGGCGATCAATGGCGCGAGGATGCCGGTGATCTGGGCCGAGCGGATCACGATGGAGGGTATTTCAGGTATCGTAAAACCTTCGACGACGAACATCTCGGCAAAGCTCTTTTCGGTTGGCGGTATGTCGTTCCGCGCGCCCATAATCCGGTTGATCGGATAGCTGACCAAACCTGCTATCACGCAAAAGCCGACCGTCACGCCTGCTGCCTCGGTCGGGGAGAACTTGCCGGTGTAGATGCCCCACAGAACCAAGCCGATGGCGAAAAATCCAAGCCAAGCTCCAAATGCGGTCTTCAGCACCCGGTTCAATTGCAGCGGTATCAGATGACCCCAACCGTTCAAGCGGCAGATGATCCAGCACGCAAATTGCATACCAAAGACCATCAGCGCGCCCGGAAGGATACCCGCGACGAACAGCTCGGAAATCGGCAGGTTCATCAGGAAGCCATAGACGATGAAGATAATCGACGGAGGGATGATAATCCCCACCGTTCCGCCCGCGGCAGCGGTCGCCGCGCTGAAGCGTTCGTCATAACCACCTTTGACCATCTCGGGATGAAGCATCGACCCGATGGTTGCAGTCGTTGCGGAGTTTGAACCAGAGATTGCGGCGAAAAGTCCACAAGCGCCCAGAGATGCCATGGCCAACCCCCCGCGTATCCAGCCCAAACAGGCATAGGCGAAATCGCTGAGCCTCCGGGCAATGCCGGACTTGTTGATCAGATCTCCGGTCAGGATAAAGAGCGGCATCGCCAGTAGGGCAAAGCCTTTGTTGAACACATTCAACAGTTCGGCACCCATGTTATCCAGCGTCAAACCAAGGACGAACGAGCAACCAATCACCCAATATCCGATGACCAAAAAAACAGGTACGCCCAGCATGAACAGAAAGGTGACCGCAAGAGAGATCAGTGTGACCATAGTTCCGTCTGTCATCAGTCTGCTCCGATCACGGCCTGCTTGATCAGCGGCTCGCCTGTTTTCCAGTTGTTCAGATCATCGGCAAGGTTCTGAAACACGCGCCCGACCATCAGAAAGAACGACAGCGGTGCGGCCAGAAGGAACCACCACTGCATGATATTGTCTGTACCCAGAACGATCTGAAAGTTTGATGCCGACAATGCCACCAGCCGTGTTGTGGTCACGATGACGATCACCGCAAAGATGAACCACAATATCGCGTCGAGTATCAGGCAAGCCAATTGCCCAGCCCTCGGCATTGCAGTGCGGAATTCGCTGAAGCTCAAATGCGTGCGCAGGCGGACATTGTACGACGCCCCAAACCACGCCATGACCATGAACAGCAGCGGGGGAATGGTGGTCGACCAGGGCTCCTGATCGTTGAACACAAACCGGTCGATCACGCCCCAGAAGATGATTAATGCGATCGCAAGGTAGGAATACACCATCACCGACCGTTCCAGATGGCGTTCGACAAAGGGCACTGCCCGGTAAATCAGCATGATCACGAACCCGCCAATTGCCGAGACTACTGCGCCCAACACCCAAGTGGCGTCGGATTCGAGTGCAGATTGAATCTCGAACGAATCCTGGCTGAGAAAGGCGCTGAAAATCGCGCCGATGTCTGCCCAAAACGACATGAACTCCGTCCTCCCAGTCGGTGTGTATTGGAACCGGCCCGCTTGAGGCCGGTTCGTCTTTTGTATCAGGCTTCGCCCTTCCACCAACGACGCGGTTCAACGTTTTCTGGCAGGGTGTTAGCCGGAATCTCGCGCGCGATGTCGTAGATTTCCTGATAGGTATCGATACCGCCCGCCCATTTGTTCAGACGTTCGCGCCACTGGGCCCAAGGTTCTGGGTTGTAGTTCGGGGCGCACATCTCTTCGGCCAGCTTGATCTGATCGTCAGCCAGGAAGGCCGGACGTACTCCATTTTCGGCAAAGATAGTATCAGGCAGCTGCGGCTCCGAGAAACCGACCGTGTTCAGCAATGCGGCTTCATTTGCACCCTGAATCAACGCCTGAGTGAAGTAGGAAGACTCCATCACAGCGTCCTGCAGCTCACCACCGAGGCTGTCGAAGACCTTTGCAGACATTGAGGTATGTTCTGTGCCGCAGAAGAACTTCAGGTTGACCGACTGTGAAACCACGGGCGCCATATTGGCGTATGCAACGGCCGACGCCCATGTTTCGGCACCGTCGATCAGGCCAGTTTTTAGCGCATCCAGCGTTTCCTCCCATGCCACCGGCACCGGATTCAGGTTCAGTAACTGCATCGCAATCCGGCCCAGTTGCGTGCCTGTCACGCGGTTCTTGGTGCCAAACAGCTCTTCTAGCTTGGTCACGGTCGGTTTGTCTGCAAAGGTCGAACCCATCTGCAGCCCGCGCAATTCGCAGTGCGTGAACAGGAACTTCAGACCATGACGTTTCTCCAACGGATCACGCAGGATGCGCTGGCTCGCGGGACTATAAAAGAAGTGATATTGCGCTGCCCGGCTAGGGAACATGTAAGCATAGTCCAGCACGTTCAGGTAGGGTGCGCCACCCGCCGAGTTCTGGGTCGAGGCCGCGTAAATGTCGACGATTCCCTGTTGGGTTTTTTCCACGCAGCTTAGCTGACCACATATCTGATTGTCGCCGATGAACTCGATCCGAATCTCGCCATCAGTGCGTTCTTCCAGATCCCGAGCGAATTCGATCGCGCCGGCGCGTTCGATCAGCAGATTGCGTGTATTAAAACCCGAAGCACCAAATTTAAGCGTGTGCTTTGGCTCTTTCGAGAAGCGCTTTTCATAGGTCGATTCGGCCGCCTGCGCCAGATTCGCCAGGCTCATCGCGCCACCAAACCCACCTGCAGCCAGCAGTGTCGAACTCATGCCATAACGCCCAGCCACGCGGAAAAAATCTCGCCGGGAAATGCCACTTAGTTTCTTACCGATCTCCATTGCTTACCTCCCTGATCGCAATTATTGAGACGTTTTGTATCAAAAAAGGCTAGTATATTTCTTGCATCTTGCATAGAGTTTTTTTCAGAGACGTTGGAAGGAGGCGGTCATGGAGGTGGATTATGCGGTTGTCGGCGCGGGGTCTTCGGGCTGTGTCATTGCTAATCGACTAAGTGCTGATCCCAATACATCGGTCGCGCTTCTTGAAGCCGGCGGTCGCGATACGAACCCATGGATTCACATCCCTGTCGGTTATTTCAAAACGATGCATAATCCGTCGGTCGATTGGTGCTATCGGACCGAGCCCGACCCAGGCCTGAATGGCCGGTCCATCGACTGGCCACGAGGCAAAGTGCTGGGCGGCTCCTCCTCGCTGAACGGGTTGCTTTATGTACGTGGCCAGAAAGAAGATTACGACCGCTGGCGGCAAATGGGCAACGAAGGTTGGGGGTGGGACGATGTCTTGCCCCTGTTCAAACGCTGCGAAGATCAAGAGCGCGGTGAAGATGAGTTTCACGGCGTTGGTGGGCCTTTGTCGGTGTCAAACATGCGCATTCAACGCCCAATCTGCGACGCTTGGGTAGCGGCAGCACAGGCCGCAGGCTACCCGTACAACCCCGACTATAATGGCGCTGAACAAGAAGGCGTGGGTTATTTTCAATTAACCACCCGCAACGGCCGTCGCTGCAGCGCTGCTGTGGCATATCTCAAACCTATTCGAAATCGTCAGAATTTGAACATCATCACCAAAGCATTGGTGGCACGCGTGGTATTGGACGGAAAAAAGGTGACTGGGTTGGTTTACCGGGACAGGTCGGGGGTTGAGCAAACTCTGAAGGTCCGGCGTGAGATCATCCTGTCTGGCGGCGCGATCAATTCGCCCCAGATCCTGATGTTGTCGGGGATCGGAGACGCGGACCATCTCAAAGAAAACGGAATAGAACCGCTTCATGTCCTGCCTGGCGTCGGTAAGGGTTTGCAGGATCACTTGCAGGCACGACTGGTGTTCAAATGCAATGAACCAACACTGAATGATGAAGTCCGAAGCCTGCTCAATCAAGCCCGCATCGCGTTGAAGTATGCGTTGTTCCGCGCAGGTCCAATGACCATGGCTGCAAGCCTAGCCACAGGATTCATGAAAACCCGGCCCGATGTTGAAACGCCGGACATTCAGTTCCACGTGCAACCCTGGTCCGCCGACAGCCCTGGTGAAGGTGTGCATCCGTTTTCTGCCTTCACGATGTCGGTCTGTCAGCTGCGCCCGGAAAGTCGAGGTGAGCTGCGCCTGAACGGTCCGGATCCGTCCAAACATGTTAAAATCATTCCGAACTACCTTTCTACGGAAACAGATTGCCGAACCATCGTCGACGGTGTGAACATCGCGCGCAGAATTGCTAAACAAAATCCTCTCGCCTCGAAGATTTCAGAGGAGTTTCGACCTACGGCAGAACTTAGCATCGACGATTACGAAGGCACACTGGATTGGGCCAGATCAAACTCCACCTCAATCTATCACCCCACCGGCACCTGCGCGATGGGACAATCAGAGAAGTCTGTAGTGGACGCGAAACTGAAAGTCCACGGCATAGCTAACCTACGGGTGGCAGATTGTTCGATCATGCCGGAAATCGTCAGTGGCAACACCAATGCGCCTGCGATCATGATCGGCGAAAAGGCAAGCGATCTAATAATCTCGGATGCTTGACACATTGCGCCGCGGTCTGAACGCCAATTAGATCTGCGAATTCTACTGCCAACCATATTCCGGTGCGCACGCAATACCGGGCTTGAATTGGTCGACTTTGAACGATGGCTAAGCCTTCGATATTGAGTCATTCAATTTTTCATAGCCGCACAGGTTTTGCCAGTTGCGACCCAAAGATTTTCCACTCAGCTATCGCTTCCGCAGCTTCAGTCCTATTCTGGCAGAAAGTAAACTAGTCTGGAACCCAGCGACTGGCAGCGCGGCGTGCAAAGCTGTCTATTTATGTAAGACCAGGAAAACATGGCGCTTGAAGAACCTTTCACAGACCTCAAAATAAGGACTCAGCGGACTGGCTTTTACAAAGGGTATAGCCTGCCGATTGCGCTGGTAAGCAAACTCTCGGTTTCGCTGCTCGTTCTCTGGGCGCTGGTTTGGCCACTATCAGCAAACGATACACTGCGATCTTGGAAGTCAGGAGTGCTGTCTGAGTTCAATGCATTCTACAACCTTTCTGTTGGATTATTTGTGCTTTTCCTTTTCCTTATCGCGCTCATTCCTTCAACTGGCCGAATGAAGCTGGGTTTAGAAGATGAGAAACCCGAATTTTCGAACTTCTCTTGGTTTTCGATGATGTTTGGGGCGGGTCTAGGCGTGGGCTTAATGGTCTACGCAACCGCTGAACCACTTGGCCTTTGGGAAACCAATGCATTGACTGTTTCCGGGGAAGTCACACCCAAAAGCGAGGACGCGATTGAAGGAGCCTACCGCTATACTTTTTTGCACACCGGATTTCACGCCTGGGCAATTTACGTCGTCACTGGCCTTAGCCTTGCCTATTACGCGTTTACAAGAGGCATGCCGCTAACAATCCGCACCGCACTGACCCCATTGCTCGGAGAATACTCAAACGGTATTGCAGGCCATGTGATCGATATACTCGGCGTCGTTGCGACAATACTCGGCGTGGCGGTAACGATCGGTTATGGCGTTTCTCAATTGGTGGATGGTGCGTTTCTAATTACCGGTGCGAAGTGGCTTGTGGAAAAAGAAGCAACCAAAGTGATCCCGTCGACCGCCGGCCTGATTGCGGCGTCGATCGTTGTTATGATGATGTCGACACTGTCTGCCGTCTCTGGCGTGGGGCGTGGTGTCAAATACTTGTCAAATATTAATCTTCTCTTTTCACTAGTATTGCTGGCGGTATTCATTGTTTTTGGCTCATTCGCGTTTGCAGCGAAAACCTATGCTACAGCGCTGGTTGACTATATCAAAAACTTTGTACCTCTGAGTTTCCAAGCTTTTCGACCGGTTTCCGAAGTCGATTTTGCCTCCGTATTGCCTGCAGAGGCGGCGCCCTTTGTCGGCGAGCTCTTTGCGGGTGCAACTGATCCATGGGGAACAAAAGCAACCTTTCTTGAGGGTTTGACCAGCGATACAGCCGGTCTTTCTGATGCGACCAAGACTGCAGTTTATGACGCGGGCACACGAGGTAGGTTGTTCGGATGGCAGGCCGGATGGACTACATTTTATTGGGCCTGGTGGATCGCGTTTTCACCTTTTGTGGGTCTCTTCTTAGCGCGTATCTCCAGGGGGCGAACCGTGCGAGAATTCATACTTGGGGCGGTCATTGCACCGTCCCTCGTTTGTTTCGCATGGATGGCCCTTCTGGGTGGGACCGCCATCGATTTGGAACTAAATGGGAATGCAAATGGATCTATCCTCGACGCATCAACGACGGCAACCCTGTTCGCCACTTTGGGGGAAATGGTATCGGGCAACTTTCTAACGATCGTGAGCATCATGTGTGTGCTGTTAACCATGACATTTCTTGTTACATCTGCCGACTCAGGCATCCTTGTGATGAACACGATCATGTCCGGTGGGTCTGAAGACACCGGCCTGCTTCATCGCATCCTCTGGGGCGTTCTTCTGACCCTTGTAATTGGAACTCTGCTTATCGCTGGCGGCGGCGGATTAGAGGCATTGACCAATTCGATGATCATCGGGGCATTGCCGTTTAGCGTCGTTTTGCTGCTCATGTGCATCTCTTTAGCCAAAGCAATGATCAACGACTTGCGCCGATTGAACCATGAAACACGGACGGGTTCGTGATTGCCCATGGTTAGTACCTAGTCACTTAGTCACCTCCACCCGCGGATCGACTAAGTGCTAAAGTGTCTAGGAAACACTGACTGCAGCACAAACAGGCAGATCTTCAAAGCCTCCGAGGGTTCGAAGATCTTTGAGTGCAAATGGTAGTCGGTCCAAAGTCCTTCCAACAAAGCAACCAACGCGTCTGTTGCAAGTTTGGCGTCTACATCATCGTACTCGCCTTCGACCTTTATTTGCTCCAACAGCTCCAGGATCACCGCGCGGAAACCTTTGTCTCGCGAGTCGATGAAAGGAAATATGTGTGGGTTCGAGAGCGCCTCAGCCCGAAAGGAAAACCAGATCGAGACGTCCCTTGCATTAAGGACCAAGGGGTCGAAATCTGCCTTTATGATAGAGATTAGTTTGTCTGCGGGGGCTAACTCTGGATTGAATGCAATGGCCTTCCACTGCCCCGCGTAGCGGACTGATAGATCCTCAGCCACCGCAAGCAGCAGCTTTTCCTTGGAACCAAAGTGTAGGTTTACCATCCCTTGCGACAATCCCGACAACTCCTGGATTCTTGCCGCGGTTGTGCCGCGAATTCCGTATTTATAGATGGCGTCCGCAGCCGATTGGATCAGCTGATTTCGGTTCTGCAACCTGCTGAGTTCCCGTGCGTTGGCTGGGGTATCGGGCTCGAGAGTAATTTTGCTTGTCCTTCGCTGGGGTGCTCTTTCTTGACCTTTTCGCACTTAACAGAGCAGAGGTTCAAGGATTGACATTGAATGAATGTTTGTTCATTTTGTGATATATGTTACATAACGGTGCCCTATGACCCTTTCGAACTCCGTCTTTCAATCCATACGCAATTGGGACAACGAGAACTTTCTGCACCCGTGGGAAGGCATGGCATATCTTGGCCAAAACGAACGGACCTTCGCCGAAAGTGGGCTTGGCGTTCACGTCGTGACAGAGGACGGAAAGCGCCTGATAGACGGCCCCGCTGGCATGTGGTGCATTCAATTGGGCTATGGAAACACCGAGATCGCCGATGCGATGGCTCAGCAGGCAAAAGAGATGGCGTATTTTTCGCCCTTCAACAACGCCAACTCAACTCCGGCCCGGTTGGCTCATGAAATCGCCAAGAGAACGCCGGGCGATTTGAACCATGTGTTCTTCACGACAGGTGGTTCAACGGCCGTGGACAGCGCACTGCGGTTTGTACAGTTTCGCAATAACCTGCTGGGAAAACCTGAAAAGAAAATCGTGATATCGCGACAGAAAGCTTATCACGGATCGACTTATTTGGCGGCCTCAGTTTCCGGAAAAGAGCGCGACAAGGGGTGGTTGGACCAGGCAAGCCACCTGACGCGCTTCCTACCGAATGTGAATCCGTATACGCGTCGCACCGATCAGACGGTCGACGACTTTCTGGACGAAAAAATAGCGGATCTGGAAAACATGATCCTACAGGCCGGCGCAGACAAGGTCGCTGCTTTTATCGCCGAACCGATATTGTGCTCTGGTGGCGTCATTGTGCCTCCGCTAGGATATCATCAGCGCTGTCTGGAAATTTGCCGGAAATACGATGTCCTATATATTTCAGACGAAGTCGTGACCGGTTTCGGGAGGCTTGGACATTGGTTTGCCTCCGAAGACGTCTTTGGAATTCAACCTGATATCATCACCTGCGCCAAGGGCATGACGTCTGGGTATATACCCATGGGAGCCTGCATCATCTCAGAACGGTTGATTGCAGATGTGAGCGGAGACAACGCACAGAACGCTACGTTTTCAAACGGCTTCACCTATTCCGGCCA
This sequence comes from Ruegeria sp. YTSA064, assembly GCF_059610325.1. NCBI lineage: Bacteria > Pseudomonadati > Pseudomonadota > Alphaproteobacteria > Rhodobacterales > Roseobacteraceae > Ruegeria > Ruegeria sp. YTSA064. Next base: position 208,434 of record NZ_JBXWNK010000003.1, on the reverse strand, counting down.
TCCGGTGAGTGCGGCAGCAGGTTTGAAAACCATCGAAATCATGGAGCGCGACGGCATTCTGGAACATGTCCGCGCGATCACACCGTTGTTCGAAGAGCGTCTCCAGGCTCTGGCAGACTTGCCGCTCGTCGGTGATGCGCGCGGTATGGGGTTGGTTGGCTGCGTTGAGTGCGTTGCGGATACCGAAGCTGACAATCTATTGGATCTAGACAAGTCCGTTGGTGCGATGATTGATCACCACTGTCAGGAAAATGGGCTGATCCTGCGGCCCATCATCAACATGTGTGTGTTCTCCCCTCCGCTGATCATCACGGAGGGCGAGTTAAACGAGATGTTTGACATCCTTGAAAAAGGAATCCGGCTGGCAACCGACGACCTGACGCGCCAAGGCGTATTCAATGCTTAGGCACAACCGCGAAGCCTGCCCTTCCTTTAGCAGCGCTTACCCAGCGCGCATTACCTCACGTGGCAATTTGATCGGGAACCTAGACCGAACCTCTTCATCCGCCTTGCTACCAAAGTAATTCGGGTAGTGATTGGACAGAATGTCATCCACAACGGATCGGCTACGTTCGAACATGTCCTGACGACCTGCTTTCTCCCAGGTATCAGTCAGCTCTCGGTCCAACAGGGACGGGTAGACATACTCGGTTTCCATGTACTGTAAGGTTTGAGCGTTGCCGAGGAAATGCCCGGGGTCGATTGCACATTCATGGATGACGTCGACCGAAAGCGTGTCGTCGCTCACCTCGATCCCGCGAAGCGTTCGTGAGATCATTCCAGCCGCCTCGTTGTCGATGACCATTGACTCAAAGCTACAGCCCATCAAGCTGCCGAGCATTCCGCCAAATTCGCAGAGCCGGTTGGCCCCGGCATGGGCCGCCAAAGCGAAGGTCAGCGCTTTTTCTAGACCGTATTGTGCATCGGGGATCTTGGAATCCGTCATACCACATCCGACGCTGGTCGGCAGGTTGTAGAAATTGCCCATCTGAATAGCAGCGGCTGAAATCAACGCCTGTTCGCCACTGCCGCCTGTAAACGATCCAGTGCGCAGATCAGTGATAAACGGCCAGGCTGCAAAGACCACCGGGGTCCCCGGATTGATCAAATTGGCGATGGCCACACATGACAAGGTCTCTGCCACCGCCTGTGCCAGCGTGCCAGCCAAAGGTGCAGGAGACGTAGCCCCAGCTTGCGGCGGGACCGCAAGATCGCAGACAAGCCCCATCTTCGCCGTATCAATCAGTATTTCCAGATTTTCCCGCCCGAATCTGAGTGGTGAAACGATAGGACACCCACCAAAAATCACCGAGGGTTTTTCAAGGAATTTGCCCTCCCCGCCAGACGCCAGATCGAACAGATGGATCGCGTCCTGAATATGCTCGCGCGTACGGAACGTCAGGCAAGATGGCTTCTCGCTACCCGCCAAGATGGCGTAGAGCATGCTCATATCGTGCTCGTAGTCTTGCGGCACATCCGTTGCCAGAACCGTATCACCAGTCATGTGGATGTTGTCGAGCCGGTCAACCAATCGGGTAAAGTCGTAAATGTCCTTGAGCGTTGACGGCCGGTAACTGCGAGTCTCCGCGTCGAAAGTTGTAACGGCAGTCCCGGAGTTTGCGTAATACACCTTGTCCTTGGTGCAGTGCATATCGTCCTTACCGGCCCGAGATCCGCGCGCATGGACATAAAACTCGCTGGCCGCCCTGGCCAGAAGGTCTTCCATCAACGCGCGAGGGAAGCACAGCCTACCATGCTCGTTCACCACCGCCCCTTTAGGCAGCACGAGATCAAGAACTTCCTGCGTTGGATCACCGACACCCGTACGCTCCAGAATGCCGAGGGCGGCTTCATGAATGCGCGACATGTCAGCGTCTGAAAGGGGCTTGTAGCGACCACCCGAAATGCCCGGCCAGATCGCTTGCGAAGCGACGTTGCTGGTTCGCACGGCGGCTCGTGCTTCACGTCCACCCGCGCGCCGTCTTGATCTGCGCTTCGTTAACTCTGTCATGGTATTTCTCCGAATTCTGAGCGTGTCAGATCATGCTGAAGTAATTGCGATAGAAGCCTGGAATGCTCCATTCCATCTCGGACAGCGGTCCCGGCACGAATTGGTGGGAGTTCACGCCTTCCTGATTGTGCCGTATGATCCGCTCATCATCGAGCGAAGTGACATGCCAGAGCCATGTCAACGCGTCCTTATCGTAGTCACGACCCTCTTGAGCGTCGCCGCGCACATACCAGACGATCTGAATATCCGTTTCCTGCAGGGCGCGCGGGACGAACCGGTAGCCAACAACGTGATCTGCATAAACAAGGAAATAGTTCAGTGTCCCGATCCCCAGATCAGTGGCACCACCATCGTGACCTTTCAGTTCACCCAAAGGCGGCGCCAGCGGCGCTCCATCTTTGCTGCCGGTCACATAGCCGGGAAACAGCGGATAGCGGCGCCAATAGACATCTGCACCCGGCGCGAGCGCGTTTTCTCCGGTCAGGTCTAGTTCCTCCAAGGGAACTCCGACTTCTCCCATTCGTTCATGAAGAGCCCCACCGAACTCCAGAACCTGAGCAGGATCCTTCAACGAATGACTGCGCGAATAGTCCTGATGAGACGGGGCGCAGTGATAGCATTCCAGATAATTCTCCAACGCCAGTTTCCAATTTGCTGGAACCGGGTATGAGGCTTCATGAGCGACCTTCAGGTTTTCAAAGTCGAACGGTTTTGACAGTGGGGCCAACCGCTCCAATGCAGCATCTAGCGGCGGGGCGTCTTCAGCTGCACAGACAAATATCAGGCCCTGAAATATCTGCACCTGAACCGGGAACAATCCGTATTGGCCCGGGTCGAAATCCGACCCCATTGATCGCCCGTTTCGTAGCTTGCCGTTCAAGTCAAAAGTCCACGCATGATAGGGGCATATGAAGTTGCGGGCTTTGCCTTTCTGTTCAATGCAAACCCTCGACCCCCGGTGGCGGCAAACGTTCAGATGCGCGCGCACCTCGCCCTCGCGATCCCGAACGATGATGATGGACTCGGGCCCATAGTCGAACAGGAAATAATCGCCCAGTTCAGCGACCTGACTAACATGACCGACCCAGATCCAGTTACGATTCCAGAACGTACTGATATCGTTCTCGTATACTGCCTGAGACGTATAGAAGTGACGAGGCAGGGCGAACCCTTTCCGCTGCGCGTCCATCAAGTCGCGCATTACTTGCAAGTCATCTTTTGGCATGGCGCACCTCACACAGGTTCAAGGGAAACGAGTTCCCGGCGGAAAAATTCGCGGTCGATATCGTCTGCGTTGCGTTCGAAATTTCGAGCAGCCATGTGACCCGAATACACAGCATCCGCGATCAAGCCAGGGTTGGCGGCATCTCCGATTAATTCCAACGTATTCAGCAAACCCGCATTCGTACCGCACAGCTCGTCGTAAAGGGTGGTTTCTCGCATTCGCTGCGTCACCAGCACGACGGAGCTGCATTCAATGGAATTCTCTCGTCCCGTGTAGACGCACTGCAATGTCACCTGACCGGACGCGACATTGGCCAAGGTCTGGGACAGGTTCAGGTGAACGCCTTTTTCCAACAGACTTCGTTGCACTTTAGTCTGCTCCAACGTCAATTCGGTAAACGGCGAAACTAGTGAGGCCGGTGTTACAAAGAAAACCTCTCGCCCGGCTTGAGCTAAATGATCGGCCAAGACTCCACCGAGATAGGCTTGATCATCATCGTAGACCACAACCGGGCCGTCCTCCGGCACGACCCCGGTCATAATGTCATCTGGAGTAAAAACCCGAGAACCTAAACCGATTGATACACCGTGAAATGCAGATTTCCCGCGCCCGTCTCGTCGCCATTTTGCGCCAGTTGAAACAAAAACGTTCGGAATACCCAGCTCGACGACTTCACTGGCTGACAAAGGGCTGTCGGTGAACAGCTGAACGTTTCCGCGTTGTTGCAGGTCGTAGATTCTGTGATCTGTCACGCGCTTCCAAGCGGACAGCCCGGTCAGGCCAGCTTCCTGCAGCACACGGCCGCCAAGCTCTTGCTTTGCCTCAGCCAGAGTTACCTCGTAGCCTCGCCGCGCCAATTGCATGGCGCATTCAAGTCCGGCTGGTCCGCTGCCGACAACAAGAGCAGCTTCTTCTTTCACCCGACGCTCAATGATCTCAGGATGCCATTTCCTCCGCCACTCTTCGCCCATAGTAGGGTTTTGAGTACAGCGTATGGGGACGCCGAGAGAGTCAGATGAAACACAGATGTTACAACCAATGCATTCGCGGATTTCTTCGATGCGACCTTCCTTGATCTTGTTGGGCAGAAACGGATCAGCGATGGACGGTCGTGCCGCGCCGATAAAATCAAGGATGCCCTTCCTGACCAGTGACGCCATCAAGTCCGGAGACGTTAGACGCCCGACGCCCACAACAGGCTTGGAGGTCACTTGTTTCACAAACTCGATATATGAAGTCTGAAAGCCGTCGCGGGGCTCGAACCGGGTCGTCGCAGAATCGTTGCTCCAATCCGCCACGTTAACATCCCAAAGGTCTGGAAGCTCGGCCAACATTTCGACTACAGCACGGCCTTCTTCCTGCGCTTGCATCCCCTCTGACCCGAGCATTTCATCAACCGCAAACCGAAGGGCAATGGCGCAATCATCTCCAACCTCTTCCTTGGTTTCTTCCAGAATCTCCCGGGTCAGACGCACCCGGTTCTCCAACGAACCTCCATATTCATCCATCCGATCATTGAACTGTGGCAGCAGAAAATGATGCGGCAGGGTCATGTGATGCCCGGCATAAACATACACAATATCGAATCCTGCTTCGCGCGAACGACGAGCCGCAGCGCGATGCCACTTGCGGAATTCGCGAATGTCCGCTTTGTCCATCGCCCTGGCCTGCTTGGGATAGGCGGTTTGCAAGGCTAGTTCTGACGGCGCCAACAAAGGTGCCCGGCTCAAATGGTTTTGCGCATGATGGCCATTGTGAGCCAATTCAATGGCCGCCAAGGAGCCCTTTCCATGCACCGCATCGGTCATAAGACGTAGCGCCGGGATATCCCGTTCATCCCAAAGTCGGTTTTCGGCAAAGGGGGACAGGTCGGAAGTCGGGTGAATTTCCGTCTCTTGATTAGAAACAACAGCCCAACCACCCTCGGCCTTCATTGCCCGCATGGCGGCTTCGGCCTGCGGTCGCAGGTGCCCCATGCCGTTGCAGTGGGGCACCTGATAGAACCGGTTTCGAGCCGTCACTGGCCCAATTTGAACCGGTTCGAAGAGTACAGAGCATCCTTCAGCGCCTGACATTGCCGCGCTTCCTCCAAGAAATTCGGAAATAGTTTGGTGGGAATGGAAGGGTTCCTACGTCCCCACCATTCCCGCTATGTTGTATAGGCGTCCTTAGAAGCCAGCTTTGATGCGCTCGAACTCCTTCAACATCTTGGCTTCCAGCTCAGGGTTTACCGCGTCAAAAAACAGGCTGCCTTCAAAGAAGCTGTCCACATCCGAGAACCCGTAGGTTTCGATCAGTTCCGGGTCAGCTTGGGCAAACGCGTCCTCGTTGGCGTGGGCGTATCCCCAGCTTTCGATAATGTATTTACCGCTTGCGGCAGAGCTAAGCGCGTTCAGCATGTCATAGACTTGCTCATCCGACTGCTTGGCAGATTTCAGATGCACATAACCGCAGACCCAAGTTGCGATGCCTTTGTCCACATCACGCATCATGACCGCTGGGGTTTCGTTCCAGATCAGGTTCAGTTCCGATTGGTTCCATCCCCAACCCAGCGTGACCTCCCCGCTGGCAATTGCCTGATCCAGTTGGCCGGCGTCAGACCAATAAAAGCGCACATTCGGATGAATCGCCCGCAGATAGTCCCCTGCTTTTTGAAACTCCTCGTCACTCATATCGGTATAGCTGGAAGCGCCAGTTGCTAATGCCGCCATTGCAAAGGCACTGGAAGCGGCGTCCGGAATGGCGACTTTGCCCTGATAGGCGGGATCGGCAAGCAATTGCAGCGAAACATCGTCAGCCGAAATCATATCGGTTCGATAGATAAGGCCAGTATTGCCCCATTCGAAAGGCACCATGTAGGTCTGCCCGTCGATGGTGATGCCGTCGACCTCTTTGATCTTGGGCATCAGTTTGTCCCAATTCTCCAGCTTACTGGTGTCGATCGGCTTGATCATGTCTGCCGCTACCCATTTTCTCAGGGCGTCTGTGCAGGGGTGTGCCAAATCGGCTTCAAACCCAGACTGAAGCTTGGTGAACGCTTCTTCCACGCTGCCAAAATAGGTGTAGCTGGGCGCGCCGCCGTACTTTTCGACATAGTCGCCGTAGAAACCCTGATCCTCATATCCGGACCAGTCAAAAACGGTCAGATCAGCGGCATTGGCGAGAGCTTGACTGGCCGTAAAGGTGGCAACCAATGCTGCCGTAAGTGAAGCTGTTTTACTCATTTCTCTCCTCCCAAAGATTCACGTTTACCCAAGTCGATCACCGAAGCGCTTTGAACGCCCAGCCAGACGGTATCGCCCCGGCTGTGATCGACTGTGTGAAAGTAATTCGGTACGGCGACGGCTATGCTGTCCTTCAAACCATCGACCCGCACATAATAGTGGACGCTCTCACCATAGAAGGCGACGTCGGACACCTCGCCCTGAACAAGAGCATCGTAACCATCCGGTTTTTCCGCGCTGATCTCCAATTGCTCGGGCCGTACGCCGACCAGAAGCTCTTTATCGTGCACCTGAACGTTGGGGTTCACCCCGATTGCCATCTGCCCAAATCCTTGAACATTAACCTCCAGCGATTCAGAGTTCTCAGCTGTCACCTCGGCATCCAGAAAGTTCATTCCACCGATGAAAGACGCCACCTCCCGGTTACAGGGTTGGGAATACAGAACCTCTGGCCTATCCACCTGTTTGAGCTGCCCGGCGAACATGACGCCGATGCGGTCGGACATGGTCATCGCCTCGTACTGGTCATGCGTGACCATGACGAAAGTAATTCCAAGCTTTTGCTGCAGACGGCGCATTTCCAATTGCATCGCTTCCCGCAGATTCTTGTCCAACGCGGATAAAGGCTCATCTAGTAATAACACCTTGGGCCGCATGACGAGTGCCCGGGCGAGCGCCACTCGTTGCCGCTGACCGCCCGACAATTCGTTGGCCTTGCGGTCCTGCAAACCGCCAAGTTCAACCATCTCAAGTGCCTCGGCAACGCGTTCCTTGATTTCGTTTCGCGAGAGCTTTGTCTTGCGCAATCCGAAGCCAACATTGTCGCCGACATTCAGGTGCGGAAAGATCGCATAGCTTTGGAACACCATATTAGTGGGACGCTTGTTGGCAGGCACCTCTCCCATCGTTCGACCATTGATCCGGATCTCGCCTTCTTCGTGATCTTGAAAACCCGCGATGATGCGCAAGGCTGTTGTCTTTCCGCAGCCCGAAGGGCCAAGCAGCGAAAAGAACTCTCCCTCTTTCAAGGTCAGGTTCAGATCGGACACAGCCACAAAGGAACCAAAGCGTTTTTCGACGCCCTTGATCTCGATGATGTTCTGTTCGCTCATCTTACTTGTTTCCTTTGGCTTCAATCGGAGGATTGGATGGAACGGCGGCGGAAGTATTCGGCAATCAACAACAGCAGAACGGAAGACAGCAAAAGCAGAGATCCCAGCGCCAACGTGTTGGGCAGCTTTGCCGGAAAGCGAATTTGGCTCCAGATATAGACCGGCAATGTCGGGCTGTTCCCGGATAGGAAAAAGGCCAGGACGAACTCGTCAAAAGACACGGTAAACGTGACCAAAAGGCTGGCGATGATGCCTGGTGCGACAATTGGCAGAGTGACGCGCCGAAACGTTCCCACGACGCTTTCACCAAGATCGAATGCAGCCTCCTCCAAGGATTGGTCGAAATCGTCAAATGCAGACTTCATGATAGATACGGAAAAGGGCAACGCCACGAACACATGCCCGAGGATCACGGTGGTCAGCGATGGTTTCAAGCCGATGCTGATGAACAGAACCAACATCGAACTGGCCACGATGATGCCGGGAATGACCAGTGGAAGCATGACCAGTCCCTCAGACAACTCACGCCCCGCGAAACGATACCGAACATAGGCGCGAGCTGCGAAGAGGCCCAGAGATGTTGCCATCAGGGCAGTCACGCTGCCGACGATCAGAGAATTCACCATAGCCTGTAGCAGCGTGTCCTGCTGACCCAACTGCGCGTACCATTTCAGCGTAAAACCCTTCAGAGGGAAAGCCACGATGGTTCCGTCATTGAACGAAAACAGCGGCAAGAGCAGAACTGGCAGATACAGAAACACCAGATAGGCGATCGCGTAAACAGCCAACCATGGGATACGAATGACCTTGGTCATCTGATCCTCCGGCCCAATGCGGTGACGGCCACCACGAACACGATTGCAACGCAGCCAACCGAAAGCATGGCAAGCAGAGACAGGGTTGCACCCAACGGCCAGTTGTTGGCGGCGCCAAACTGCACCTGGATCAAGTTCGCTACCATTTTGCCCTGCGAACCTCCGACCAAGGCTGGAGTGACGTAATCGCCCACCGTGGGAATGAAAATGATCAGGCAGGCCGCGATGATACCCGGAACTGTGAGGGGCAGAGTCACGCGGACAAACCTTTCGAGTTTGCTGCAACCTAGATCCGTTGCAGCCTCCAACAGGCTGCGATCGATCTTTTGCAGCGACACATAAATCGGCAGGATCGCAAATGGCGCCCAAGCGTGGGCGAGAGTCAGGACGACGGCGAACTCGTTGTAGAGCAGGAATGTCAGTGGCTCTTGTATCAAACCAAGTGAAATCAGCGCTGAGTTCAGCACCCCGTTGAAGCCAAGAATTAGCTTCCAGCTGAACACGCGCAGAAGGTAACTGCTCCAAAAGGGAATTGTGATCAGCAACAGCCAGAGGGTCTTCTTCTGTGTCCGAAACGCGATGAAGTAGGCAATCGGATAGGCCAGACAAACCGTCGCCAATGTCACCGCACCCGCAATTGCGACCGAACGGATCATCAGATGCCGAACCAGCGGGTCGGTAAACGCCTCTTGGTAATTCGCCCACGTCAGTGTGCGGTCAATCTCGACATAGGTCTGGGTCCAAAAGCTGTAGGCGACAAGAATGCAAAGCGGAACAGCCACAAGCAGGCCGACATAAAGCGTCGCAGGCGCGCTCAGTGCCAGGCCCTTGCCCGTTTCACTTCTTAGTACTCCGGCCATGCTTCCCTGCTGAACTTCGTTTTCGGTGGCGCGACATGTCGATAACAAAATGGACAATCGTCCATTTAAATCTGGAATTTTTGGACTAGTTGTGTCAACTGATAATTTCGCCACCGGGGCTGGCCAATTTCACACCGGCCACTAAAGAACACCGCAAGAGACTGAAAACAAACAGAGACACCTGATCAAATGACTGGAAGACGACAAGAAATACGCGAACGAAATCGCCTTTCCCTGATCGAGGCAGTACTCGACTCGGTCGCAGAGAAAGGGATTTCCGAGACCTCAGTCAGCGAAATTATTCAACGTGCCGAGCTATCCCGTGGCATGATTCACCTTCATTTTGGCGGCAAGGATAACTTGGTTGACGAAGCCGCCCGCCACTCTTCCGAACAATACTACAATGGAATTTATGACTTGTTGGAAACGACCGGGCAAACCGGGCAGGAGCATATCGAGATGATTGTTCGGGGCGACTTGAGTGAGGCCATTCTCAATAAGAAAACCGTTTCCATTTGGTACGCGTTTCGTGGCGAGGCCCGAAACAGAGCAGCAATCGCTGCGTTTTCAGATACCCGCGATGCTAAGCTTCGTAATCTGGTTTTCAACGCTTTCGCTCGAATTGCGAAAGAAGCTGGAACCGAACACCCTAATCAAGTTGCTAGGGATGCCACGCACGGCACACTCGCAATGCTGGAAGGCATGTGGACCGATTACCTACTCCACCCGGATTCATTTGATCGCGACGAAGCAATGAGAATTGTTTTTCGATTTCTGCGCGCAATGTTCCCGATGCATTTTGACCTAAACGGCGCTTTGTTGTTTGAGTAGAGCTTGCGACAGGTTTCCTATCTGACTGCTTTAGAAGTGGGCAATCCTCATCTTTCAGTCAACATGATTGAAGCACAGTACGGACGCAAAAAGTTCAATTGAATCACCTGCTATCCGCAACCCAAAGCTGAGGAATGTGCCATAGCAATCCGCGAACATCGCAGTAGCGGTTTTATGTGAAGCCATCTCCGGTTGAGTGATGGCCGTTCATTGGAACGAGTGCGAAAGGCTGCCTCGCGGACATTGCCGACAAAAAAGACAAAACTAAAACTCTGGTTTGCGATAGGATAAACCGTTGCTTAGGCGGCCAGTTTTTTGATTTCAACCTCGTTCAAGCGCTCTTGGTTTTTTGCGCTACCAACTAAGTCTTCAGGGATACTTGAACCGAAGAGCTCGAACTTTCGAGTGCTACCCACTGTGATCGGTTTCTCGTTAGCAAAAAGACTGCTATCAAATGAGAACGAATTATCGGTTCCGATCATCTGAATGTGAGAATAAATGCGCTTAGCTCTTTTCATTCTCTTTCCGATTATGTTTATCGGGTTGCTTGTTTTTCTAATCTTTGGCTTGAAACCGCCCACCAGTATTAAGCTGGCTGCTGGCATAAGCGGCGGCGGATATTGGCAAGTTGGACAACTCTACAAAGCAGAACTTGCACGTGACGGCATTCAGGTAATTTTAGTTGAAACCGAGGGGTCCGTTGAGAACATTCAGAAACTTGTTTCTGGCGAAGTGGATGCCGCATTTGTTCAGGGTGGCCTGAAAATTCCTCAGGACGAAAACTTACAGTCTTTGGGCGCCATTTTTCTTGAACCTATGGTGGTGTTCCGCGGAAAGTCTAGTCCAGTCGGGGCCAATGCAGGAGAATGGGGAGACATTCGCTTAGCTGCAGGAACCAAGGCGTCCGGTACTCGCGCCGCCGCTTTAGCGCTAATTGAGGCCGCCGAGTTGCAAAATGTCGGCATAAACCTCGTCGATGTCGGGGGCAATGATGCGATAAAGGCGTTATATGCCAACGAAGCGGATGCGGCGTTGTTTGTCGCTCCACTAGATGCACCTTACCTTATGGATGCAATTTTTGATCCAGAAATCATATTCGTCCCTATGGCTTTGGTCGATGCCCTTGCATTGAAACTTTCCGGAGCGAATTCGGTAACTGTACCGGCAGGATCAATCACACTTGACCCTCCGAGACCACCAGAGGACGTCAAGATCTTAGCATTGCGAGCTTCACTTATCGCCGCATCCGATCTGCACCCTGCAGTAACCGATAGGTTAGTGAATGCAGCAAAGAACATTCACAGCGAACCTAATATTTTGCAAAGTGCGCGCGAGTATCCGAACACGGCTTCACCGCCTGTACCACTGAACAAAATTGCCACAGAACTCATAAACTCGGGGCCAAACTTTTTGCATGGCGTCTTGCCATATTGGATCGCAGCGCAGTTTGGCAGCGTACTGTTATTGCTGTTGCCTTTGTTGTTCTTAGTACCGTTTTTACGGATCGTCCCGTCCAGTTACGTGTGGTTTCAAAAGCGCCGGGTCTGGCGTTTTTATCAGCGTATCACGGCGCTTGAGGAGGAACTCAGCAAGGCACAGACCTCAACTGAGGTTGAAGAAGTCGCCAAAAATATCGAAAACGTGGACACCGCCCTTGCAAATCTGAATCTGCCGCTCGCATACCGTCAGGGAGCATATGATGCACGTTTGCACATAGACCTAATTCGACAGGAGATTGCGCGTCGTCAAACTGCAAAAAGTTGATCAAACCTCAACGTTCGCAAGCAAACCACGCTAAAATACCTTTTCAATTTGAGACTTCGATACAGGTGTGTGCTTTAGTTGTTGCGTGTACGCCGCTTTGGGGTCGCAGCCATCGTTCGCAGAGATTTATTGAGCGGCGGCCGTGCTGGACGAATAGAGTTCAGATTATGCGTCATAGTTACTTGTATTGAGCGTTGTAAGGTTTGAACAAAATATGAGGTTACGAAATGTTCCGTTTAGCATCTATTTTGACTGTTGCGTTTACTGCTGCCGCGTATGCCGAGGACGTCCCAAGCACTCAACCCGGCGAAAGAGAGTATTCCCCATACCCACAACAAAACTTCCCTAATCAGGTCTTTTTCGGCGACACCCATTTGCATACATCATACTCTGCCGATGCCGGTATGATCGGGAATGTACTTGGCCCTGATGAAGCGTACAGGTTTGCCAAAGGCGAAGTCGTTACATCCAGCACCGGTATCGAAGCGAGGTTGCGCCGACCATTGGATTTTCTGGTTATTGCCGATCACGCCGAGAACCTTGGTCTTGCGCCGCTGCTCTCAGCCAAAGACGCCACGCTGCTCTCCACGGAGTTTGGCCAGCAACTGAACGCGGCTGTCGAGGCCGGTGATCCCGTTGGCGCATGGTCGATTTGGAGCCAAGCCAAGTCCACTGGCACAGACCCATTGGCGGATTATCAGGAGATTTACCAAACAGCGTGGAGCAACATTACCACCGCCGCTGAGGCACACAATCAACCGGGTTTGTTTACTGCGCTTATCGGGTTCGAGTGGACCTCAAACCCACAGCGGAACAACCTGCACAGGAATGTCATATTCAACGGTGGCAAAGAGGGCGCTGACAAGATCATCCCGTTCTCGAACTTTGATAGCTTCGACCCCGAAGACCTTTGGGCATGGATGGAACAAGCCGAAGAGACAACAGGCCAAAAGCTGCTCGCGATCCCGCACAATGGCAATTTGTCCAACGGGTTGATGTTTGACGAAGTGCGCTTGTCCGGCGAACCGTTCGATGTTGAGTATTTCAAACAGCGTGCCAAGTGGGAACCGATCTACGAAATCACGCAAATGAAAGGTGACGGCGAAGCACATCCCATGCTGTCGCCAGACGATGAATTTGCTGACTTCGAAACGTGGGACAAAGGACAACTTGGACCGGAGCCCAAGACACCGGAGATGCTTCCGCGCGAGTATGCACGGGCAGCATTGCGGCGGGGGCTTGGATACGAGGCGGAAACAGGGACAAACCCGTTCAAGTTTGGCGTGATCGGCTCAACTGATGCTCATACATCGCTGTCCACGGTTGGCGAGGACAATTTCTTCGGGAAAGTCGCGGCTGTTGAACCTACTGCTGACCCGATCCGATTTGAAGAGGTCGTCGGCGGTATTGGTGGTGACGAGAGTGTTGCCCAATATGCATGGCAGACTTCGGCGTCCGGTTTGGCGGCCGTTTGGGCAAGGGAAAACACCCGCGAGGCCATTTGGGATGCTTTTGCTCGGAAAGAAGTCTATGCAACCACGGGGCCGCACATGCGTATTCGCGTTTTTGCCGGATTTGAATTCGACGAAACAGACCTGCCACGTGCGGATTTTGCCGCGTATGGATATGAAAATGGCGTACCGATGGGGGCGGATTTGCCAGCGGATAGTGACGGTCGGTCTCCGCGCCTTCTCATCCGTGCGCTCCGTGACCCCGATGGGGCCAACCTCGACCGTATTCAGGTTGTCAAAGGCTGGCTGAACAGTGACGGCACAACGTCGGAACGTGTTTATGATGTTGCCTGTGGCGGGCGTGAACTTCTAAACGCGGCGTGTGACGGCCCGGTTGGCAATACGGTGGATGTAGAAAACGCGTCTTGGACAAATGACATCGGCCAGGCAATTCTCGCCGGATATTGGGAAGACCCGAACTTCGACCCGACGCAAAGCGCGTTTTACTATGTCAGAGTGCTGGCAATACCAACGCCGCGTTGGACGACATACGATGCAAAGGTGTTCGGAACGGAGACCCCAGACGAAGCACCGCGCTCGATACAGGAGCGGGCCTACACATCACCAATTTGGTACACTCCTCAGGGATGAGTGATATTAGGTTAAGACTAAATATCACTTAGTCTGCTCTGGGCTCCTTCGAGACATTCGCGGCGTCCCGGCTAAATGTCAGGTTTTGAGTTCTCAGAGGGAAGGCCTCAGATAAAAGCCATTGGACATTGCTGAACGGTTGTTACGTGAACAACTTTCTGGTTGCTTCGTCACCCATCTGGGTCCTCATCACTCCAGCGTCCAATTTCGTAAAAACTAGGCGACGCGATTGTGACTGCCGCTACTGCGAGTGACTTGATTGGTTTCATAGTCTTTCTCCTTTCTCGGATCAGCGGGGTTCATCTGATCGTGAGTACTTGCCCTTCAAGGCAGGAGACATCGAACGACGGGATTTCGGAAGAAAATATAGTTTCAATTGAACGTGTTCAAAGGATCAAACCATATCCCGAGCCTAAATTAAGCCAAGTTTTGCGTTTCATTCTTCAACCCTGAAACAAATTTCGGGTATCAGCGCTAGACTGTTACGGCTTGCAACAACCTATCGCGTGTCACGTTTTCCCTGGTGCCGTTGATTAGGACTTCTCCGCGTCGCAACGCGATAAATCTGTCGGCAAGGTCATAGGCAAAGTCAAAGTATTGCTCCACTAGAATGATTGCCATTCCGCTCTTGGTTCTGAGGTGCCGGATGACTTCGCCTATCTGTTGGATGATGTTGGGCTGAATACCTTCGGTCGGCTCGTCCAACAGCAGTAGGCGTGGTCGCGTTATCAGTGCCCGCGCGATTGCCAATTGTTGTTGCTGACCACCAGAAAGGTCACCTCCGCGCCGGTTTTGCATCTGCTTGAGAACCGGGAACATGTCAAAAATTTCATTTGGAATGAAATGCTCGCTGGCTGGCAGACAGGCGTACCCCGTTTCAAGGTTTTCGCGAACTGTGAGCAAAGGAAATATCTCGCGACCTTGTGGAACATAGGTCACACCTTTCCATGCCATTTGATGAGCAGGCAGAACGCCCAAAGTTTCCCCGTCCAGTTCCAGATTGCCAGCCGAACGCGGATGCGTACCTGATATTGCCTTCATCAGGCTGGTTTTCCCGACACCATTGGTCCCCATGACGCAAGTCACTTCACCTTGTCTGGCTTCCATGGAAACTCCGTTGAGGATTTGCGAATGCCCATAATGTAGAGTCAGATCAGTCAGCTTCAGCATTGTTTAGCGCCCTAGATATACGTCGATGACGTCCTGGTTCGATGTCACGTGATCAAGACTGCCTTCAGCCAAGACGGACCCTTCGTGTAAAACCGTGACTTTGCAATTCAGGCGCCGGACAAATTCCATATCGTGTTCCACCACGACAACGGCACGGGTTCTGGCGGCTTGTAACAACAAGTCGGTGGTGTGTTCGCGCTCCTGCGGTGTCATGCCGGCGGCAGGTTCGTCCACCAGCAAGAGTCGTGGCTCTTGGGCCAGCAACATGCCAATTTCCAGCCATTGTTTTTGACCGTGGCTCAGTTCACCAGCCTTGCGGCTTAGGTCATGATGCAGGCCGATTTCGACGGCCAGATCTTCAACTTTCTGCAAATCGTCAGTGGAGGTTCGATAGAAAAGCACACGAAGCCAGCCACGTTTGTTCTGAAGCGCCATCAGCAGATTTTCGTGCACGGTCTGGTCTTCGAAAACCGTTGGTTTCTGAAACTTCCGCCCGATCCCAGCCTGCGCAATTTTTGCTTCGGAAAGTCCCAATAAAGATAGGGATTTCTCTCCCCAGATGACACGCCCTTCATCGGGCCGGGTTTTACCTGTGATGATATCCATGAATGTGGTCTTGCCTGCCCCGTTTGGGCCGATCACGACGCGAAGCTCGGCCTCGCCGATCTGGAACGACAAGTTGTTGATAGCACGAAAACCGTCGAAAGTGACCGAAACGCCGCTAACTTCAAGCAAAGTGCTCATTCGATGGCCTCCTTCTCTCGCAGGGCTCCGTCATCCGGTCCCAGATTCGCTCCATGCCTGTCCGGGTGGCGGCGGTCGGTCCACAAGTCGAACAATCCTCCGATGCCCTGCGGGGCGAATAGCGTAACCAACACGAAAGTTACGCCCAATAGCACCTGCCACCAGTCGACCCATTTGATCGTGTAAAATCCAAGCGGAATATCCGGGGCCTGCCCGCCCGTGAACCACGTACTCAGAAGGCTGACAAAAGCTGCTCCAATCACCGCGCCGTACAAGCGGCCCCGTCCACCGATGGCGACCCAGACGGCCAGATAGATCGAGGCGATCGGGGCCATTTCCTCGGGGTTGATGATGCCTGCTTGCGGGTAATAGAGCGCACCTGCAATGGCCGCGATGCAGGCGGTAAGAGTGAAGACAGCCAGTTTGTAGACCTCGACCGAGTAGCCAAGGAACCGCACTCGCGCCTCGTTATCGCGGATGCCACGGATAACCGATCCGAACTTGCCCGACACAAGCCACACGACCAGCATATAGCCCAGCCCCAAGGCCAGCGCCGAGGCCCAGAGGAACCAGATCGACACCACGTCCTGCGAGGTGGTGACACCTGGCAGGTTCTGCAGGCCGGACAAGCCGTTATTACCGCGCAATCCGCTGTCGTTCTGGAACAGGTACAGGGCCAGTGCCAACGTCATCGCCTGTGTCAAGATCGATAGGTACACACCGGTGACGCGGCTCCGGAAGGCCAACCATCCGAAGATCAGCGCCAGAAGACCGGGGACTAGCACAATCAGGATCAGTTGCAGTGTCAGGCTATGGGAAAACGCCCAGATCAACGGAAATTCCGACGATCCGACAACGCCAAAGATTTGTATGCCGATGGCGTCCACCACCTCGGCTGAAGTCGGTGGAATTTCGGCCTGTCCCAGCGAGTCGACCACGATCAGGCGGGTGCGTTCGTACATCAACCACATGCCGATCATGTAGCCCCCCAGCCCGAAGAAGGCGAAGTGACCTAGCGACAGGATGCCGGTGAAGCCCCAGACCAGATCCATCGCCACTGCGATCAGGCAGAGGCACAGGGTCTTGCCCAGCGTTTTGACGAAACTGGTCGAAATTACGCCGATCCCGAACCCTTCGGACAGGATCGTCACGCCCAGGGTAAACAGAGACAGGATCGCCAGAAAGACCAGCACCGAGGGGTTCTTGGCGACAAAGCTACGATCCATGGCTCAATCCCCCGCGGCGCGACCTTTGAGGGCGATGATGCCCCGCGGCCGGAATTGGATGAAAATGATGATGAAGATGATTATGTAGGTTTGGGCCGCGAGAGTGTTCGACGGGTTCATCCACTCGATCCCTTTTTGCAGAAAGCCGATCATTCCGGCACCCGCCAGCGCACCCCAAATATTGCCGACGCCGCCGACAACCACGGTCATGAAGCTTTGAACGATATAGTCGCTGCCCAAGTCCGAGGTGACCTTAGCGAACAGACCAATCGCAACCCCGGCGATCCCGGCGATACCCGAGCCCAATCCGAAGGTCAGCATATTCACGCGCCCCGGATTGATCCCCATCGACCCCGCCATACGCGGGTTCTGCGTCACCGCGCGCATCTCAAGCCCCAACCGGGTGCGTTTCATGATGTACAAAAACAGCCCCAGAAAGATCATCGCCAGCACAAAGATCGCGATGCGAATGTAGCTTATCGAGACCACATCGTTCAGCACCCACGCCCCATCCAACCATCCGGGTGCGGTCAGTGGGCGGGCCTGCGTTCCAAAGATGTTCTTGGCCAGTTGTTGCAGCGCAATCGAGATACCGAACGTCGCCAGCAGCGTCTCGAGAGGACGGGCATAAAGCCAGCGGATCACCAGCCGCTCCATCGCGACGCCCATGGCGAAGGTTACGGCAAAGGCCATCGGAATGGCGACGATGACCGACAGCGTATGGTTGGGAATGAACTGCTGCACCACGTAGCCGGTATATGCGCCCATCATGATGAACTCACCATGGGCCATGTTGATGACGCCCATCACGCCGAAGGTGATCGCCAGGCCGATGGCGGCGAGGAAATAGATCGACGCCAGAGAAATCGCGTCCAGCGTCAGGTCGAGGGTCTGGTTCAGGCCGACCTTCAACTCAATCTGCTCCAATGCATGCGCGGCGGCGGCGGTCACGTCGGGCGAAGGCTCCGCGTAGGTATCAAAGAACACATGCGCGGCAAGTGCTGCATCGATGTCGGCTTCCGTGATCAAGGCCGGGACGGCCCCGGCCTCAGCCAATGCCTCATACGCCTGCGCGCGGGCAGCGGCGGAGCTCAGTTGCGCAACCGGAACACCCTCCACGCGACCTCGGTCGATATTGGCGGCCAGAGCGGCGCGAATGTCGTCTGCCGAAACACGCGGTGCGACCAGATCGCTGGCAACCAGCAGATCATAAGCCGCGTCGCGCGACAGGTCATCCGAGTCGGGTTGCAGCACGGCGGCGATATTCATGTCCGAGGGCAGCGTGGCAGCGGCCTGTCGGTTGGTCACTACCAAAGGGTTCAGGGCCGCGCGAACATCGACGCCCAGATCGTCGGACATCTCTTCAATCGCAGCCACACGCGCGCCGGTATCGGTGTCATACCCAATGGTCAACAACCGTTCCAACCGCTGCTTCTGCGCCTTCAAATCCGCATCGGGTTCGTCGTCAATTGACGCGCGAAGTGGATCCAACAATTCCCCCTCGGGATCGCGTTGGATGGATTGCAACGCAGCCTGTCGCCGAGCGCGGTCTGGATCGGTCAACTGGAACTGCACCAAAGCCGTTCCGATCATCGCGCGGATACCGCTGTTGGGTTTCAACTGCTTAAGCTCGGTTTTCTCGAACGTGCCGACGACTTCTCCGGTGTCGAAGTCGGTCAATTCATACGACCGCCCCTCACCTTTCTGGCCAGAAAAGAACAGACCGTCAGACTTGCGCATCCACATATTCTTGGCGGCCCACGTCTCAAGCATCACTTGCGCCTGAGGCAAGCCGCTCGATGCAATTGCATCGATCGCTGGTTTGATCGTCTTGCGCGAGCTTTTGGCGATGATCTCCTGATGTTCTTGCAGGATCGGTTGCAGATCGGCCTCTTGCGCGTTGGCGGTCAGGCAGGCGCACAGAATTGCGAGGCCCGCAAGGAATAGTCGTACCATGTGGTGAAACCCGAATGTCTCTTGTGGCAAGGCGGGCGAACAAACCCGCCTTGCGTGTCGGTTAGTAGTTCGACAGGGTCTGAACGCAGGTTTTGGTCTCGGTGTTGTACATACCGCAACCCAGCTCTTTCCAATCCGAGACCAGCACCGCCGACTCCGGCAGGAAGTCGGTCCAGGCGTCACCAGGCACGACGTCGGTTTCGCTGACTATATCGAACTGACCGTCTTCCTGAATTTCACCGATCAAAACAGGTTTCGCCAGGTGGTGGTTCGGCAACATGACCGCAGTGCCACCAGTCAAGTTCTGGAATTCTTGCCCGTACATCGCCGCGCGTACAGCATCAACTTCGGTCGAACCGGCCTCGGTCGCGGCGTTTACCCACATGTTGAAGCCGATGTAATGCGCTTCCATCGGATCGTTGGTCACGCGTTCATCACCCATGGTGGCTTTCCATGTCTCAACGAACTCTGCGTTGACGTCAGTGTCGGCCGACTGGAAGTAGTTCCAAGCGGCAAGGTGACCGACGAGGTTCGTGGTATCCAGACCGGACAGTTCTTCCTCACCGACCGAGAAGGCCACGACCGGAATGTCATCTGCCGACACACCAGCCGCTGCCAGCTCCTTGTAGAAGCCGATATTGGCGTCACCATTGATGGTCGAGATCACACCGACTTTCTTGCCATCCGCGCCCAGCGCGACCACGTCAGCCACGATCTTGGACCAGTCGGAATGGCCGAAAGGCGTGTAGTTGACGAAGATATCGTCATCAGCAATACCCTTCTGCTTCAGATAGCTTTCAAGGATATTGTTGGTAGTCCTGGGGTAGACATAGTCCGTGCCGAGCAGAGCGAATTTCTCGACCCCCAGTTCCTCCAGGAAATAGTCGGTCGCAGGGATCGCCTGCTGGTTCGGGGCCGCTCCGGTGTAGAAGACGTTTTTCGAGCTTTCTTCACCCTCATACTGTACCGGATAAAATAGAAGGCCGTTCAGTTCTTCGATCACCGGCAGGACTGACTTACGACTGACCGAAGTCCAGTTGCCAAAAATCACATCAACTTCATGCACAGTCAGAAGCTCACGCGCTTTTTCCGCGAACAAAGGCCAGTCCGATGCGGGATCCACTACAACGGCCTCAAGCTGCTTACCCAACAAACCGCCCTTGGCGTTTTGTTGATCGATCAGCATTAGCATCGTGTCTTTCAGCGTCGTTTCCGAGATTGCCATCGTACCCGAGAGCGAATGCAGTACTCCGACCTTAATAGTGTCTTCGGCCGACAGCGCAGCGGTGGCCATGGCAGCAAATACTACTGATCCGGCGAGCGTGGATTTGAGCGATTTCATCTAATCCTCCTGGCGAGGCCAGCAGAGAAGGCTTGCGCAATTGCGCATTCTTCATCTACCTGATCCCCGCAACTGTTGTTGCGTTCCGTGTGGCGGTTGTGATCGAGGTCCAATTCGCGCAGCCGTCACACACCCTACGAATTCTTTCCGCGGTGGCACCCATACGGTTTCTGCATTGCAGCATATTTGGCAACGTACGTTTGCCTCAATTCTGGAAATCAGTGAGATGTGCCCATTTTTTGATCTCACGCTGACACCACTGTCTAAAATTTAGCCACACGACATGGAAATATACAGATTTCGACACTGTAGATTAGAGTTCCGACGCCTCAACAGAGAAACAAGTGGCACGATCCGACGCTCTAAAGGTGCCCTATTACACAAGCTGCAGTCATATTGCCCACGCACAGCGCGGTGCCGCCACGTGCTGCAGGTGCCGTCAGCCTGAGCACCAAGAAACTGGGCAAAAAGACGGTGCTGGACACGTTTCACCAGTCCGGGTCATTTAAATGCCTGTTTCCCAGAACCACGACATCTGATCTTGATGCGGTTCTCCTAAATACTGCAGGCGGCGTAACCGGAGGGGATTCGTTCCGATTTTCTGGC
This sequence comes from Ruegeria sp. YTSA064, assembly GCF_059610325.1. Taxonomy (NCBI): domain Bacteria; kingdom Pseudomonadati; phylum Pseudomonadota; class Alphaproteobacteria; order Rhodobacterales; family Roseobacteraceae; genus Ruegeria; species Ruegeria sp. YTSA064. The sequence continues at coordinate 187,446 of NZ_JBXWNK010000003.1, read as the reverse complement.
AAGGCAGCGGAAGGTACGGCGCTGACCTTGACAACCCAAGCCTGCGAGCGGGCCTATAAGGCCCAACCCGCCGAATGTGGCCAGATAACCAATCTTTTGACAGCCGGCGCTGGGGCTCGTCTGAACTGGTTGCCGCAAGAGACCATTCTGTTCAATGGCAGCGCATTGGATCGACGCCTCAGGATCGATATGGTGCCGGATGCCGAGATGCTGATGGTCGAGCCGCTGATCTTCGGTCGCGCCGCCATGGGTGAAACGCTGACCAACATTCGTTTGCGCGACCGGATTGAGATTCGGCGCGCAGGGATGCCAGTGTTTTTGGATGCGATTCGATTCTCTGGTGACTGGCACAAGCATTTGTCCCGGCCGCATATTGCGAACGGCGCGGGAGCGATGGCGCTGATCGTCTTTGCGTCGAAGGCAGCCGAGGGTCATCTGGATTCTGTTCGCCAATTGCTGCCCGAGGACGCCGGGGCGACCCTGCTCGGCAGTGACCTGCTCGTCACGCGGGTTCTGGCCGAAAACAGCTTTACCCTTCGCCGGACGTTAATTCCGGTTCTTCGCAAACTGAACAAAGACACCCTCCCCCGATGCTGGATGCTCTGACATGAACCTGACACCTCGTGAAAAAGACAAACTGCTGGTCGCCATGGCCGCCGAGGTCGCCCGCAAACGGCTGGACCGCGGCGTCAAACTGAACCACCCCGAGGCTATCGCCCTGATCACCGACGCCGTGGTCGAGGGCGCGCGCGACGGCCGTTCAGTCGCCGACATGATGCAGTCCGGGGCTGAAGTGATCACCCGCGACCAATGCATGGAAGGCGTGCCCGAGATGATCCACGAGGTGCAGGTCGAAGCCACTTTCCCGGACGGCACCAAGCTTGTGACTGTTCATAACCCTATTCGTTAAACTTCAGAGGAGTTTCCCATGTACCGCATGCTTTTTCCCGCTCTTATTCTGGCTAGTCCGGCCGTGGCCCATTCGGACACCCATGTTCACGCTCATAGCAGTGACTATGCCCTGCTTGCAGCAGGGCTAGCATTGATCGCGGTCATCGCCATCACGGTGATAATGAAGCTGCCAAAATGACCCCCGGTGAGATCATACCCGCCGAGGGTTCACTGACGCTCAACGCAGGACGCAGCAGTCGTCTTGTTTTTGTCGCCAATACCGGTGATCGACCCGTGCAGGTCGGTAGCCATTACCATTTCGCCGAAGCGAACTCCGCCTTGGATTTCGATCGCTATGCAGCATTGGGGATGCGATTAGACATCCCGGCAGGTACTGCCGTGCGATTTGAGCCGGGTCAGACTCGCGAGGTTATTCTGGTGCCATATGACGGGCGCCGTCACATCTACGGTTTCAATATGCACATCATGGGGGCTTTGAAAGATGCCGGGCAAGATCAACCGGAGTGACTATGCCTCCATGTTCGGCCCCACGGTCGGCGACAAAGTACGATTGGCAGATACGGATCTGATAATCGAGGTCGAGAAAGATCTGATTGTTGAGCGCGCAACGGCTGCCCGTTTCAGCGAAACCGGCCACCGCGAAGACGTTTACGGGGAAGAGGTCAAGTTCGGCGGTGGCAAAGTCATTCGTGATGGGATGGGGCAATCTCAGTTCACGCGAGCCGAAGGGGCGGTGGATACGGTGGTCACCAACGCGCTGATCGTCGATCACTCCGGCATCTACAAAGCGGATGTGGGGTTGAAAGGAGGGCGTATCGCCAGGATCGGCAAGGCTGGGAACCCCGACACTCAACCCGGCGTGGACATCATCATCGGTCCCGGTACCGAGATCATTGCAGGCGAAGGTCGCATTCTGACCGCAGGTGGGTTCGACAGTCATATCCACTTCATTTGCCCGCAACAGATCGAAGACGCGTTGCATTCCGGCTTGACCACCATGCTGGGTGGCGGCACCGGTCCGGCGCATGGAACGTTGGCGACCACCTGCACCCCTGGCCCATGGCATATCGGGCGGATGATGCGAGCGGCTGATGCTTTTCCGATGAATCTAGCGTTTGCAGGCAAGGGCAATGCCTCGCTGCCCGCAGCTCTTGAAGAGCAGGTCAAAGCCGGTGCCTGCGCTCTGAAGCTGCACGAGGATTGGGGCACCACCCCTGCCGCCATCGACTGCTGCCTGTCGGTGGCAGACGCGATGGATGTACAGGTTATGATCCACACCGACACACTCAATGAATCAGGCTTTGTCGAAAACACCGTGGCGGCCATAAAGGGTCGCACAATCCACGCCTTCCACACCGAAGGTGCGGGCGGTGGCCACGCCCCGGATATCATCAAGATCTGCGGCGAGAACCACGTTCTGCCGTCTTCGACGAACCCGACGCGGCCCTTCACCGTGAACACGGTCGAGGAACATCTGGATATGCTGATGGTCTGTCACCACCTCGACAAATCCATCCCCGAGGACGTGGCCTTTGCCGAAAGCCGTATCCGGCGCGAGACGATTGCGGCCGAGGATATCCTGCATGACATGGGCGCATTCAGCATTATCGCGTCAGACAGTCAGGCCATGGGTCGGGTCGGAGAGGTTTTGATCCGCACGTGGCAAACCGCGGACAAGATGAAGAAACAGCGCGGGCGTCTGCCCGAAGAAACCGGTGAGAACGACAACTTTCGCGTCCGCCGCTATATTGCGAAATACACCATCAACCCGGCCATTGCACATGGCCTGAGCCACGAGATTGGTAGTATCGAAGAAGGCAAACGCGCTGACCTTGTCCTTTGGAACCCGGCCTTCTTCGGTGTGAAGCCCGAGATGGTTCTGCTGGGCGGCACCATAGCCTGCGCGCAGATGGGCGATCCCAACGCGTCGATCCCTACACCGCAGCCGGTTTATAGTCGCCCAATGTTTGGCGCTTACGGACGGTCGGTGGAAAACTCGGCGATCACATTTGTCTCGCAGGCGGCCCATGCGGATGGGATCGGTGATACACTGGGATTGGCAAAGCAGACCCTCGCCGTCCAAAACACGCGTGAGATCGGCAAGCAGGATCTTCTGCTGAACAACGCGACGCCGCATGTCGAAGTTAACCCCGAAACCTACGAGGTCCGGGCAGATGGCGAACTGCTAACCTGCCAACCCGCCGAAACGCTGCCCATGACACAGCGATACTTTTTATTCTGATCAAAAAGTGTGCTGCGTTGCGGCACATGCAAGGCAGAAATGACCAAACAAGCTCTACTAAGTGAGGCCGACATGACAAATACTAAACCCCATGGGAGGACCACCGTTTACGAGGGTTCAAATGGCACACTCAGCAACACAGACAAACTCACGCTTTTCGCTGCCCAGTCTGATCGCATCCATCGGGTCATCCATCTACTCGGCTTTGATCAGCGTGGCCCAAGCCCAATCGCGTGTCAGGCAAGTCGAATTTCTGCAGTCGCTGAGCGACGAAGAGCTGAAAAACCGTGGTCTGACGCGCGAACGGATCGTGCATCGGGTCTTTGCGGATTCGATCTGGCTCTAATCGTTCCCAATGCAGAGGAGGCGGTGGCATGACCGCCCTGCTCTGCACCGCCCGCCAATATTCGGATCACACACACGGCGATCCGACAGACTGCTTGTCTTTGACTTATGATGACCGCTTTTTACGCCGCAAGGTTCTTACCTGTGAAAGTGGCGAGCAGATCCTCATCGATCTGGCACAAACGACCTCATTGAACCACGGCGGCGCGTTAATCTTGGATGACGGTCGCGAAGTGGAAATACAGGCTGCACCCGAAGCTTTGCTGGAGGTAACTGCCCCGGACCTGACACGCATCGCATGGCATATCGGCAATCGCCATACGCCTTGCCAGATCGAAAAGGATCGCCTGTTGATCCAGGTCGATCACGTTATCCGAGACATGCTTTTCAAAATAGGGGCTACCGTGCGAGGGGTGCACGAGCCGTTTACCCCCGAAGGCGGAGCCTATGGCCACGGCAGGACCCATGGCCACACCCACTGACGCCGACATCCTGACGCTGACACAATGGTTGTCACCCGCCTATCCTGTGGGGGGATTTGCCTACTCTCACGGGCTTGAGGCAGCGATTGACCGGGGAACTGTCGCGAATTCTCAAGAAACCGAAGCCTGGATTTCAGATGTGCTGGAAAATGGCTCTGGGTGGAATGATGCTCTGTTCGTCGTGGCGGCCTTCAATGCGCTGGACAAAGATGAATTGATCAACGTCGATGTCACGGCGCGGGCTTTTTGCGCGACATCCGAAAGGCTCATTGAAACCGATTTGCTGGGACAGGCCTTCGGAAATGTCACCAAAGGTGTCTGGGAATTGGACCTTGGACAGTTCACCTACCCTGTCTCGATTGGACGGGCCGCAAGACTACAAAACCTTCCCTTGCTGTTGACGACCAAGATGTTTCTGCAAGCATTCGCAAGCAACCTTGTCGCATGTGCGACGCGCCTTGTGCCACTGGGACAGACTGATGCTCAAAGGCTGATCCGCCAGCTGACACCGCTGTGTTCCCAGATTGCTGAAAGAGCACAAAAGGCAAGTTTGGACGAGTTAAGCTCTACCACGTTTTTGGCGGACATCGCGTCCATGAAACACGAAACACAATATTCGAGGATATTCCGCACATGACGAGTATGAACGGCCCGCTTCGCGTAGGTATTGGTGGTCCGGTAGGCGCCGGAAAAACCACTTTAACCGCCGCCTTGTCTGAGGCGTTGCGCGATGTCTGCTCGGTGGGCGTTATAACCAACGACATTTATACGCAGGAAGATGCCGAAGCGCTAATGCGCATGCAGGTCCTGCCGCGGGACAGGATCATCGGCGTCGAAACGGGTGGTTGCCCGCATACAGCAATTCGCGAAGACGCCTCGATCAATTTGGCCGCAGTCGCCGAAATGCAGACACGTCATCCGGATCTCGACGTTGTCTTGATTGAAAGCGGAGGTGACAATCTTTCGGCCACATTCAGCCCAGAACTGGCGGATCTGACCATCTACGTGATCGACGTCGCCGCTGGCGAGGAAATCCCCAGGAAAGGCGGGCCGGCGATTACGAAATCGGACATCCTTGTAATCAACAAGACGGACCTTGCGCCGCATGTTGGCGCTTCGCTAGAGGTTATGGAACGTGATGCGCAAAGAATGCGTAAAGGACGGCCCTTCTTGTTCTCGTCACTTCGCCACAGAAGCGGGGTCGACGAAATTGTGGATCTGCTTGTGAAAGGGGGAGGTTTAGAGGTTTCGAAAGCGAGTTAGTCCCTGGGACGAAGAGACCAGGTTATCGATGCCCAAACCAGATTGGAGAAACCGAAAGCACGATCATCATTTTCGTATTTGTCTGGATGTTATTTTCTGTTTTTTGTTTGAAGGCAAACTGCAAACGAAATTCACCACGGCATTTTTGACAAAATTGGTAAGCAAAGTCTTTTCCTTGCCCCTCTTGTTGCGTATCCCAGTTATCAATAACCAGCGCATCAATTGGCAGGTTTTCGCAACCATTGGATGACTGGCGGCGCCACAACAAACTGTGGTCATCTTTGAATGGGTGTTATGTGAACCGCCTTCTGATTGAGTGCTGGTCGATCAGTGGGATCTTCGCAAATGGTGGCTGTCTCGCAGACAAATCCTGCTTGATTCCTGCAATGACTGGGTGCTCTAGGTGCTTCGGGTTGGCAGCGAGAGTACAATTGGATCGAGAAACCGGTGAATCAACCACGCAGCGCGCTTCAACCCCGTCCCGAGCAGCGTTAGTCTCTGATCCGAGCAACGCTGAAAGGAGGCGGTCCGTGTCACTCTTTACAAAACTCTTCGGCGGCGGCGAAAAATCGAATCCTGAGCCGGTCGGATACAAAGGATTCGATATCTTCCCCGACCTGATTGCCGAAGGTGGCAAGTATCGCCTTTCGGCCCGTATTGAAAAGACCATCGACGGAGATCGCAAAACTCATGCGGTGATCCGGGCGGATGTCTTTGAAAGCCGAGATCAGGCTGAGAGCTTCAGCATCACCAAGGCAAAGCAGGTGATTGACGAGCAGGGCGAACGCATTTTTGATACAGTAATCCGGTAGCTGTTTTGCCCGCAATGCGATCGACGATTAGCATGTGATCTGCGTTTGGCGGGCGACACACCCCCGGCTTTGTCCGCAAAGCAGCAATTAACAAAGATCCAATCGAACGTCAGCGCTGAACTGTTTCTGCACCTCTGCTGACAGCGGGACTTTGATATGCTAGCTGAAGTCAGATCAAACGAAACAGTCTGCGGGCGTATGACAAGGGGTTGTTAGGTCAGTTTATGACGCGAAAGTCAAAGCCGTCTGACGTTCAATAAAAGTGTGGAACGTCACTGATATTTGACTCAATCGACAGCCAAAACCTTAATAAATCGGTCAGTCACGTCATTCAATTCTGACCCAAACGTCAAACATTTCTGACCCAGAAGCGGCTAGCTTCTCAAATGCGTCCTTTAGAAACAAAGGCTCAAGCCATCTGGCTGGCGGCTGAATTGTGCCAAAACGAGTGACGCAGCGGAGTGACGGATTTGGGGGCTATCGCCGTAAACACAAGGTGTAGTAGGTAGAGTTTTTTACCAATATCAATCGTTTTCGATCCCTAAACTTCCGGGAAATTCGATTGGAACATGCGCGTGCAGATTTTCTTCGGAACCGGTAGTTTCATACATCGCTTAGGCTCAAGCGCGGATCCAGATCAGGGTCCAACAGTCGTTTCTTTCTTTAGTCTAGAACGGATTTCGGAAAATAGAACGACACTGTCCAGTTCGGAATATCCACGATCTCACTGATCCGGAGATCGCCGCACACCGAGCAGAGCATATAGGCGTCGAGCGCAGACATCCCCGTCGTGGCCGCGATCCAATCGACCATTCCCGAGACCGCATCGCGAGCAGCTTGCATCAGGTCCTCGCCGATGCCGGTTGTCGCCTTGTACCCGGCAGCATCGAAATGGCGAGTGACGGGGCCATTGGTTTCAAATCTTGGGAAAGGTAGGTTTTCGCCTTTGATGAGGTCGACCTTAAGTGCCACGTCCATTGGGCTTTCAATGGCAGTGCCGCAAATCTCTCCATCACCTTGCGCGGCATGGGTATCTCCCAACGACAGCATCCCACCAGCCACTTCCACCGGCAGGTATAGCGTTGTGCCCACGCAATTGTCGCGGATGTCCAGATTGCCGCCCACCCGACGCGGCGGAACGACAGAATGTAGACCCGGCTCGGCCAGCGCCAACCCGATTGTGCCGACGAAAGGTTTCAGCGGCACCTTCCCGCCCGGGCCAAACAGGGCGGGTGTCATCGCATCGGCGTCATAATTCCAGATACGCAGGGCTGCCTCGGGAAACTGATCGGTCAGCAGGCCAAAGCCGGGGATGTTGGCGGTCCAACCCCAGCCCGAGGGTTTGAAATCCAGGAAGGTCACAGCAACCGTGTCGCCGGGCTGGGCCCCTTTGATGTGGATCGGCCCTGTGACCGGGTTGACCGCGTCGAAGGACAGCGTACCCAGGTCGGCCACTGTCGAGGAAGCGTTCAACTGCCCGCCCGAGCTGTCGATGGTTTCGACCTCGACGGTCTCGCCGGGGTCGACGCTCAGAACGGGTTCGATGGAGTTGTCCCAGCCGAAATGATGGTTGTGTTTGTGAATAGTGTGGTTGCAACCCATGACTTACTCCTGTTTTTTGAGAACCAGGTCTTCGATTTCTTGATCACCCATGATCCCTCCGGGGCGCAGGGCCATAGTCAGTACGATGACCGTTCCCAACGCAATGCCTGACAAGCCCAGCACTTCGGGCAGGTCGATGCCCAAAAGGACTGGGCCGGTTTCCAGCCAGCGCACGCATTCCAACCCGAACGAGATCAGAAGCGTGCCCAGAACCGCACCTGTAACCGTTCTCATTCCCCCAAGGATCAGCATGGCGAGTGTCAGGAAGACGTGGTTGAAATAGAAGGGCCGCGCGCTAATCGTGCCAAGGAAATAGGCGTAAGCAATCCCGGCGACCGCAAGCAGGATGGCCGACAAGACCCAGGCAATCAGGCGCAACCTGCGAATGTTCACACCCATCGCGGCGGCTCCGACCTCATCATCGGCGCAGGCACGCAGCTGGATACCCCAACGGCTTTCGCGAAACAGGCGCACGATGAACACAACAAACACGGACAAGATCACGATAGACGTCAGTGAAAACACCTGTGGAATGCCGAAAAACGCCTGGTTCCCTTTGAAAATGTCGGTGCGGTACAGGAATACCGAATGCACGATGACCAGTACGGCAAGGGAAAAGATGGTCACGCCGGACCCTGTCAGGCGCACGACGAACAGCCCGACGATTAAGGCCAGAACGGCGGTGATCGCAATGGCAAGCAAGGCCGAACTGACCGGATCCAGCGAAAAGGCATTCAACCCCCATGGCGCATCCGGCAGAGAGATGGATTTGACTGTTACCGGCGTTACGCAAATTGCGGCCACATAGGCACCGATCCCCATGAAGGCACTGTGGCTGAGGTTGGTTAGGCGCGCATTGCCCATGAACACCTGCATGGCCAGAACAACCAATAGGTTCACGTAGGCGCTGTAGACCAGCCGAAGCTGATAGCGAGAGCCGAAATAGGTCACGACCAGCCCAATCGTGATCAATACTGCGGCCAGGATCGCAGCGCCCACCAGTCCGCGTTTCTGACTGGGATTCAGGATCATATCTTGTCCCCTTTCTCAGTCGGAGGCGACAGGATGCCATCGGGCCTCCAGACCAGGACAAGGGCGATGATTCCAAACACAAAAGCGTCTTTCATACCGCCATATTCCTGCGGTAGCAGGACTAGCATGGCAACCTCGATCGCGCCGAGAAGAAAGCCGCCCAGCACGGCTCCGGGCAGGCTGCCGAATCCTCCGACGACGCAGGCCACGAAGGCCTTGAGGACTGGGTTAAACCCCAGATGCGGATCAACCGACCCACGCCGCGCCATAATGAAAATACAGGCCAGCCCAGCCAGAAGGCCCGACACCATGAAGGCCACCGCAAACACCCTGTTGGATCTGACGCCGACCATGCGGACCATCTCAAAATCCAGCGAGGCAGCGCGCATTGCCAGACCCAGTGTCGTGCGCTTGAGAAACAGCATCAGCCCGACGATCACCAGCACCGTTGTCACCGCCTCGAACACCTGAAGGGAAGATACTTGAACGCCCAAAAGCTGCACGGGCCAGTCTAAGAAATACAGCGACGTCACGGCCACTGGGCGAGGTGAGACGGCAAGCAGAAACACATTCTGTAGAATGATCGAAACACCAAAGGCGGTCAGCAGGCCGGTTGTCGGATCTGCGTATCGCACGGGTCGGAACGCCACGCGTTCCAGCAACAGGGACATCAGGATCGCAGCCGCGATAGCTCCGCCTATGACGATAAAGGGGTTGTTCAACGCCAGCGCAGCAAAGGCCACCATCGTGTAACCGCCAACCGCGATCACCTCACCATGGGCAAAGTTCACCAGCCCCATGATAGAAAAGACAATCGCCAGACCGAGTGCAATCAGCGCATATTCCGCACCAAAGGCAAGCGCGTTCATCATCTGCTGGGCCACGTATTCCATGTCAGGCGATCCCCGTCAGTTCCGCCATAAGCGCGCTGCTTTGGCCCAGTGTTTCCTTCGTCCCCTCGGCCACGATCCGCCCGTTGTTCAGTAGGTAGGCGTAGTCCGACAGGCGCAACGCCTGCGTTGCGTTCTGTTCAACCAGCAGGATCGTAATTCCCTGTGCTTTCAGCCGTTCGATCATCTGGAAGATCTGGCTTACGATTTTTGGGGCCAGACCCAGGCTGGGTTCGTCCAGCAGCAGGATTTTTGGTCGTGTCATCAAGGCGCGGGAAATGGCCAGCATCTGCTGCTCTCCGCCCGACAAGGTACCGGCTGGCTGGTCCCTTCGTTCGCCAAGGATTGGAAAGGTCTCAAGCCAGTGGGCGATATCGGCGTCCTTAGCCGTGCGGTCAGAGCGCGTGGCGCCACCGAGAACCAGATTTTCCTCGACGCTCAGGTTCGAGAAGATGCGGCGTCCTTCGGGGGCCACGGACATGCCCGCCTGCACGCGTGCTTCCACAGGCAGCGAAGAAACATCGGCCCCGTCAAAGGTGATCCGGCCGGAGGACTTGACCACACCCATCAGCGCCGAGATGGTCGAGGTTTTGCCCGCGCCATTGGGACCCAGCAAGGACACACAGCGGCCCTTGTCCACGGCGAAAGAGATGCCGTGCACGGCCTCGATCGGACCGTGAGAAACTATCAGGTTTTCAACATTCAACATGGGTTTGGAAACGGGGCTGGAACCGCCCCCGTCTTTTGACTCAGTTCCAGTCTTTCGGTGTGTTTTCGGGAATTTCGTTCGAGATCAGAACCCGCTTGCCATCTTTGTAGCCAATCACAGGGATCGTGCGTTGGGCATAGGTTTTCGTGTCCTTGAACGAAATGCTGTCGACTGTCAGAACGGGGATCGACTCCGCTGTGCGGATCGTTTCCGCAATCACCGCCGGGTCACTGCTGCCCGAGGTTTCAACCGCCCAGGCAACGGCCTTGACCGTGTCGGCACCGGTGGCCGGGAACAAACCGGGGACGTCGTGGCCCAACTCCTTGCAATCGGCCATGAACTTAACCACGGCGCTTTCGTTATGGCTGGGGGCCAGCGTGGCAAAGAAAACCTTGTCGAGGATCGCAGGATCATCAGCCGCGACTGCATCCAGGGATGGATCGTCAAACCCATCCGAGCCGACCACCCAGGCGTCGATACCAGCGCTGCGCAGCTGCCTCACGAGTACACCGATATCGGGCATGATCGACGAAATATAAACGGCATCGATCTCTTCACCCAGTGCTTTCATGTCCGCGATCTGAGGCGACCAGTCCGATGTGCCAAAGCTGAAATTCATCTTGGCCAGCACCTCGCCGCCGCCCTCTTCGATCACTTGTCCGAACCACAGCGGTGTACGCGCGGACCACGATCCGCCTTCGTCCGAGGTCAGCAGAACCACGTTCTTGACCCCTTCGCTGAGCGCGTGGTTTGCAGCCGCCGTTGCCGTGAATGGATCAGGTGAGACGCCAGTAAAGAAGTTGTCGACGATGCCCGCGTGCATCTCGACCTGCGTGGATTGCGGCTGGAAGATGGAAACGCCGTAAGGTTGGGCGATCTGAGCCACCGGGATCATCGTGTCCGAGAACGGCGTGGTGCCCAGCATAACGACCCCTTCGTCGAGAAACTTCTGCGCCAATGAAATGGCGGCCTGCGTGTCGCCTGCGGAATCCTGCACTAGAACTTCGATCTTCTTGCCACCAGCGCCGCCTTCAGCGTTGATCATATCCGCCATGCAGCGCGCGCCCAAGTATTCGGAATAGATAGCCAGATCACCAGTCATCGGTACACCCAGTCCGATCTTGATCGTATCTTCGGCGACCGCGGGTAGGGCCAGGCTCATGGCGGTCAGAGTCGTAAGGGTCAACTTTTTCATACTTGTTCTCCTGTTGAAAGCCGCCTGCGTCACGCGGCACGTTCATCGGTTTCGCCAAGATAAGCGTCGATAACCTCTTGGTTCTTGGTTATTTCTTCGGGTGCGCCTTCGGCAATGATGGCGCCCATATTCAAAACGGTGATCTTGTCACAAAGCGACATGATGAATTTCAGATCGTGGTCGATTACCAATATCGCGCTGTCCGAATGTGTTCGAACCCATGTCAGCGACCGGCCCAGAGCTTCCGTTTCCTGTTCGTTCATCCCCGCAGCGGGTTCGTCCAGCATCAGGACACGTGGGTTCAGCGCCAGCGCGCGAACGATCTCCAACCGCCGGAGTTGACCGTATGCCAACGACCCGGCGTTCTGGTTGAGCTTGTCCGAAAGACCGAACTCCGGGATCGCGACCTCGACGATTTCAGCGCCCCGGCCAGAATAGCGGGCGACGTCGATGTTCTGCGCGACGCTGAGGCTTGGAAAGACCCGCAGGTTCTGAAACGTCCGCGCCACGCCGCGCGCCGCGCGTTCGTGGGCGCGCAGATGGTCCAGCGGCTCGCCATCCAGCGACAGGCTTCCTGCCGAATGGGTCAGCAGACCAGAGATCAGGTTGACCAGCGTTGTCTTGCCCGCACCATTGGGGCCGATCAGACCACGCACCTCGCCTGGTGCGACGGACATGGTCACATCCTCGACTGCGTGGACCCCCCCAAAAGTCTTGGTGATGCCGTTCAGTTCAAGCACCGGCCAATTCCTCGACCAGTTGCTTTGTGGTGATCTGTCGGCAATAGCCTTTGATCGCACGCAGAGAATTATCGTGCCGATCCTGCGTATGGGTCAGGCAGGCGTCTTCGACTTGAGTGACAAGGTAGCCCAGATCACACGCGTCCCGGATGGCGCTTTCCACGCATTGGTCCGTCAAAAGACCGGACAAAACGATCTGACGGACTCCAAGGTTGCGCAGGATATAGTCAACATGCGTGGACACAAACACCGAAGAAGACGTCTTCGGCAGCACGATCTCATCCCTTTGGGGCGCGATCTGGTCAATGACCTTTCCGTCCCAGCTGCCCTTGGGAACATGAAAGCCCGTGATCTTATAGTCCAGCGACCGGTCCCGCCCGTCGAGTGTCAGGCTTTCGATATTGGTATACATGACCTCGACGCCGGCAGTGCGGCAGGCGGCCTGTATGGCCTGCATGTTCGGGATCACGCGGGTGTCCAGTTGATCGAAAAACCAGCCGTATTTCTCATTGAACTCAGCTGCGGGCAGGTCTTTGAATTCGGCACCGTCGCGATGTGCCGAATAGTTCTGCACGTCAATGAACAACAGGGCAGATTGCGATGGGATCAGTGGAACATTGCGGGTCAAGGTCACGTCTTGGTCTCCAATATCCGGGTAAAGGCCTCGGCGAGAAGCTGCGCCCAATCCTCGACGCCTTTTGCATCGCGGATCAGGTCATTGCGGATTTCGACCAGCGAATGCGCCAGTCCGCGCGGTTCGGCGAAACGCGGTATGAACCAGTCGCTTTCACTGTCGATCTGATAGGGCTGGTTTAACGCCATGTGCAGATCGGGACGTAGGGCCGAGATATGGTCGATAGCGGCTTGTCCCGTGGTCGGGTCAACGCGGGTCAGAAATCCAGCGTGCCAAGGTCGCGTCTCACCATCGACCTGTGCGGCGAAGGAATGGATCGACACCGCAAGCACGCGCGGTGCCCGGTCCAGCATATGTTCAATGGCACCGTTCAGAGGAGCCATGATCTCGCGCTGACGCGCCGTGCGATCCGCAGTGGTCAAGTTCAGATTGGCAGGGATCTGCTCTCCAAAGCTCTTTGGCGGAATTGAATCCGGGGCCTCGATCGGGCGGTTGCAATCAATCACAAGCCGGGAATAGCGCTGCAAGATCAATGGGGCCCGTAGCCGGTCAGCCAATTGCCGGGCCACGGCCTCGGCCCCGATATCCCAACCGCGATGACTGGCTTGCACCTCTTCCGAGACACCCAGATCGCCTAGCTTTTGTGGGATCGCGCGCCCGGCGTGTTCGCAGAGCAGCGCGATCTTCGCATCACTGTCACGATTCACCCATTCTACCGGGGCGGGATCCCCGGTGACCAGCAGTTCTTGGGTTGCGACTGATGTCTTCATGCGGCCTACGTTAGAGAACAAGTTTTTTCAGAGTCAATGAAAAATAGATTGACTGAAATTTTTATTCCATGCGATCCATTCAGATCAGGAGGTGCCGCTTGCTTGTTAGGCAGAGAATTGAAGCGAAGGCTGAACGCATGACCGCGAGCGAGCGCAAGCTGGCCGCTGCTTTGCTGAGCGACTACCCCTATGCGGGTCTGGTCACGATCCAGGAACTCGCCCGGCGCGCCGAGGTCTCGGCCCCGTCGATCTCTCGGTTTGTTACCAAGATCGGATTGGGGGGCTATCAGGAATTCCAGCGTGCCCTGTTGTCCGAGCTGAAAGAGGGCCAACGCTCGCCTACTGATCTGCACGGCGAAGGGCGCAGAGTCAATGGCGGGTTCTTACGCGACTTCATCGCGCGGGCCTCGTCGCAGATGGCGCTGTCGGCAGAAGGTATCACCGAGGCACAGTTTCAGCGCATATGCTCGGTACTGAGCCAACCTAAGAACGATGTCTATATATTGGGCGGTCGGATCAGTGACACCATCGCGCAGCATTTGTCTTTTCATCTGCGCCAAACCCGCAGCGGCGTGTATCATCTTCCGGCCAACAATGAGGTCTGGCCGGAATACCTGCTACGGATGAAGCCTGCGGATATCCTATTTCTGGTCGATTTTCGCCGTTACCAACCTGCGCTGGCGCGATTGGCCGCGACAGCCGCGCAGGATCGAGGGGTTCGCGTTGTCCTCATGACAGACAAATGGTTGTCGCCCATATCCCGGCATGCGGCAGAAATCTTGCCAGTTCCAATCGAAAGCGGCACGCTCTGGGATACGTACACAGCGGCCCTTGCCGTCACCGAGGCGCTGGTGACCCGCATCGCCGAAGACAACTGGGACCAGACGAAATCCCGCATCGAAGCCTGGGATGCCATGCGATCCCACAATCAGGACCCTAACCCATGATGCCCAAAACCCCCTTGATGTTTGTCGCCACCTCAGACCTTGCCGGGAAATTGCGGGGCAAGGCCTTTCCGGCGGATCAACTGAACAAGCGGTTGCAGCGCGGGATCGGGTGGACACCCACCAACGTTCAGATCAACTGTTTTGACGGAATTGCTGAAAGCCCGTTTGGCGCGCTGGGCGATCTTCTTCTGATCCCGGACGCCACGGCCGAGGCAAAGGTCGAGTTCGGCGAAGACTCTGGTCTGCACTTTCTTATGGGCGATATCGTCACGCTGGACGGAGACCCGTGGGACTTCTGCACGCGCAGTCTCTTGAGGGCGGCGCTGGAGCGGCTGCACGAGGTCTCAGGAGCAAATTTGCTGGCCGCCTTCGAGCATGAGTTCCAGTTGAAAGATCCGCCAACTCAGGCCAACGAAGCCTATGGCCACCGGGGCTTTGGCCTGCAGCGTGATCTGTGTGAGACTTTGATCAACGCAATTTCTCAGGTCGGTCTGAAACCGGATTCGATCATGAAGGAATATGGCCCAAACCAATATGAGGTCGTCATCGGCCCCGAACTGGGGGTGCGCGCGGCGGACGCGGCCGTCATGGTGCGCGAACTGACCTATGCGACTGCGCAGGTCTATGGCGAGCGGGCCACCTATACCCCTATTCGCGATGTCGCGAGTGTTGGTAACGGAGTCCATATCCACATGAGCTTTGTGGATGATCAGGGCGCGCCGCTGACCTACGCCAAAGATGGGCCGTGCGGCATGTCGGACCTGACGAGTGCTTTCGCTGCCGGAGTTCTGAAGTATCTGGATGCGATTTTGGCCCTGACTGCGCCTTCGGTGATCTCGTATGAACGCCTGACACCGCATCGTTGGTCTGCTGCTTTCAACAATCTGGGATTCCGCGACCGCGAGGCGTCGTTGCGGATTTGTCCTGTGACGGCCAAGGATCCGATCTCAATCGCTCGGCAATTCAACATCGAATACCGTGCTGCCGACGCGGCAGCCTCACCCCACCTGGCATTGGCAGCTATTGTTTTCGCCGGAGCACAAGGCATCGAAGAAGGCTTGGCTGCGCCGACCCCGACAGAAGATGATTTATCGCTGCTGAACGCCTCTGAATTGGCCGAAAATGGCATCGTGCGGCTGCCGCAAACCTTAGAAGAGGCGCTGGACCGGTACGTGAGCAACCCAGTGGCAACAGGTTGGTTCCCGGACGGTTTTGCGCAGGTCTATCGCACACATAAACAGTCTGAGATTACAAGAACTGCAGAATTGGAAACGGATGCTCGCTGCCGTTTGTATGAGGAGACGTATTGAGGAAAAAAGGAGAACCTTAGTTTAGTATTATCCGTGTTTTAAGGCGTACTGGGTTTAGGGTCGACAGTCCTTCACTATCACCGCATATACATCTTCATCGATCAAACCTTTGGGATCAAACATTGGCATGGCAACGCATACGTATTCGAAAATAGAGGTCGCGTAGAAAACACTCTTGATCTATACGGTGCTGTCAGACGAATTCGAACCAGTCTCAGTTTGCCTGGGAAACCGCGAACCTATCCGGAACAAAGTTGACGCCACTCGGCGAGAGCAGCGGCGCGGGTCAGCTTGAAGGTGTCTCAGCTGGCTAGCGATCAATCCTGATTGAAGTGGTTGTAGACGGAGGAATGGACGGAGGCGAATTTCTGCAAACTACGCATACGCCTGAAACATTGCATCGCGCGCTCGGAGGTCTCCGGAATTCGGTCAAATATCGAATAACCAGTTTTTCATGTTCACCTTGAACAAATACTTTCCCTGAAATTTCGTTGGTGCCGGCTAATATGAGCGAACGAATGCCACTAACGTTCACCGCGTCGGTAGGGTGCCATCAACGCTGCGGGTACTTCGGCTCTGCGGGCGACAAGGACGAGCGCAACGATCGAAAGTACATACGGCGCCATTAGGAACAACTGATATGGCACACCCTCAACCGTTGTCTGCAATCGCAGTTGGAATGCATCGAAGAAAGCGAACAACATCGCGCCAATCAGAGCCTTACCGGGCCGCCAGCCAGCGAAGACTACCAATGCAATGCAGATCCAACCGCGTCCCTGCACCATACCCGGGAAAAAGCTGTTGAACGCCGTTGTGGTCAGGAAGGCCCCGCCCACCGCCATCAAAGCCGACCCGACAACAACTGCGCCGATACGGATACGGATCGGGTTCAGCCCCTGCGCCTCAACCGCATGAGGGTTCTCACCGGTCATACGAATGGCCAACCCCAATGGCGTGCGGGCAAGAACATAGGCCATCACAGCCACCGCAGTGAGCGCCAGATAGGTCGGCAAAGCTTGGGAAAACAGGATCGGTCCCAAAACGGGAAATTCTGACAGGACCGGAAAATCGAGCGGCTTAAAAGCCTCGATCGTAGGGGGAAGATCTCCTACCTCAACAAGCAACCTGTACAGGTAATAGGCTAAAGCGGATGCAAACAACGTTATGCCCAGCCCTGAGACGTGTTGCGAAAGTCCAAGTGGAACTGTCAGTATGGCATGAAGCAATCCCATCATCGCGCCGCAAAGCGCTGCAAAAATGAGGCCTACAAGCAAGGGTGCGCCCATGTAAACGACAAGCCAACCGCTCATCGCCCCCATGGTCATGATCCCCTCGATTCCCAGGTTGAGCACGCCCGAACGTTCGCAAAGCAACGCGCCAAGAACACCAAATATGAGCGGTGTCGCAATACGCAGCACCGAAGCCCAAAGACTGGTATTCAGCAGCAGATCAATTGCATCACTCATCGGCGCACCCGGTAGGTTGTGAAAAGAAGGGCCACGATCATGGTGAGTAGGCACAGCGCCACAATCACATCGGCAATGAAACTGGGAACACCCGTCGCACGGCTCATGGCGTCGGCCCCGACAAAGACGGTAGCGACGAAAACAGCGGCAGCGACCACTCCGGCCGGATGTAAAGCCGCGAGCATAGCAACGACAATGCCCGCATAACCAAATCCGGGGCTCATAGTGGTGGTGACACCCGCAGTGACACCCATGACTTCGACAGACCCGGCAAGCCCTGCCAGCGCGCCCGAAAGCAGGGCCACACCCATGATCGTTTGGGGCAGAGAAATTCCGGCAAATGCGGCGGCACTGGCGTTTAAGCCTGCGGCGCGTGTTTCAGCCCCAAAAACAGTACGCGCAAGGATCAGCCAAACAGCACCTGCTGCAGCAATAGCAACAAGCAGCCCGATATGAAGACGTGTACGGGGGATCAGATCCGGAAGGCGGTAATCCCCGTCTACGGGCACCGAAGAGGGCCACCCAAAGGCCAGCGGATCGCGCATAGGACCCTCAATCATGAGGCCAACGAAAAGGATCACGATGAAGTTGAGCAGCAGGGTTGTCACCACCTCATCTACGCCGAAACGCAAGCGTAAAAAGGCAGGTCCTGCCAACAGGGCCGCTCCCGCCGCCATGCCTGCGAACATCAAGATCGGAACACCGATCCACCCTGGAACTTCGAGTGAATGACCGATCCAAGCGGTGATCAGCGCCCCAACAAAGAACTGTCCCTCGCCCCCAATGTTCCAAAGCCGCGCTCGGAAGGCGACAGCAGCGGCAAGCCCCGTAAAGACAAGCGGAGTAGCGCGGGTCAGCATCTCGGCGATGGAAAGGCGCGAGCCGAATGCGCCATTCACCATTTCGCCATAAGCCGTTAGCGGATTTACATCAGCAGCAGCGATGAGACCTGCGGCCAAAAGCAATGCCGTTAAGATCGCGGCCAGTGGCGCAATGATCGCAAGGTGCAGCGGCACATGCGAGCGTCGTTCAAGCCGCATCATCATTTTCCTTCCAGACACCTGCCATCATTAGGCCAAGGCGTTGTGGGTCGGCTTCATCAGCCGATATCGGTTCTGACAAGCGACCTTTTACGATGGCCTGTATTCGGTCTGACAGGGCCACAGCTTCTTCCAGTTCTTCCGAAATGAGCAGGATCGCGGCACCTTCGGCCCGTGCTGCCAAAAGCTCGGCATGAACCGAAGCAATTGCCCCTTCATCAAGACCTCGCGTCGGCTGGTTTGCGAGCACAAAGCGCGGCCCGTTGGTCAGGACCCGACCAAGGATCAGCTTTTGCATATTACCCCCGGACAATAGCCGCGTTCGCGTATCAGGAGCGGCGCCTCGGATATCGAAACGTTCGATCAAGCCCGAAGTGTATTCGCGGGCCGCGCGTTGCCGAACGAAGCCCCTACGCGAAAATTCTGGTGTGCGCAGACGTTCAAGCACCGCGTTTTCCCACAGGCTCAACTCACCCACGACACCTTCTGCGTGCCGGTCTTCCGGCACCCGGCCTGCGCCAGCGCGGATCATGCCGCGCGGCCCCAGATGGCCGATATCTTCGTCCAGCAGTATCAATCTTCCGGCGATTGGGTGAACCAACCCAGACAGCAATCCACCAAGCGAGGCCTGCCCATTGCCTGAAACACCGACGATACCAAGGATCTCACCAGCATGGACGGTGAATGACACTTCATCCAGCCGTACCTCACCACCCTCTTCCACGCGCACATTGTTAGCAACCAGAACCGGCGCGCCGATCTCGTGGTCATGACGTACAGGCCGTTCCACCTTGCGACCAACCATGAGTTCCGCCAATTCTTCAGGTGTGGTTTCAGGTGTATTGCGTTCTGCGACCATCTTACCGCCACGAAGCACCGCCACACGGTCAGAGGCTGCCATGACCTCATGCAGCTTGTGGCTAATGAAGATAAGCGAGAGGCCCTCTTTCGTCATATCGCGCAGCGTCTCGAACAGGCGCATCGCCTCGGGCCGGGCCAGAACGGCTGTAGGTTCATCCAAGATCAGTATGCGCGCGTCGCGATAGAGCGCTTTCAGAATTTCGACGCGCTGGCGCTCACCCACGGACAGTGACCTGACCTTGGCTTCGGGGTTCACGGGCAGGCCGAACCGCTCTGCGATTTGCAACAATTTCTTGCGCGCCTCACTCCGGGCAGAACGTGCGCGCGTCAGGGGTTCGGAACCAAGCATAACGTTTTCCAGAACCGAGAGGTTGCCCGCAAGCGTAAAGTGCTGGTGTACCATCCCCACACCCACCTCGATCGCTGCGCGCGGCAGGCCCGGGGGCAGCTCTTTTCCAAATACCCTGACCGAGCCTTCGTCGGCTGCGTAATGGCCGAACAGGATATTCATCAGAGTCGTCTTACCCGCACCATTTTCACCCAACAGCGCAAGGATTTCCCCTTCCTCCAGTGTGAGGGTCACATCGTCATTTGCAGTAAGCGCACCAAAACGCTTGGTAATGTCGTGTAGTTCCAGAACTTTAGTCATGCGGGCAACCCTGCGATTGGGTGCGGAAAAGGAATTGCGGGCGCGCGGGCCTCGATCAATGCACCAAGTTTCAGCAACGCGAAATCAGCACCGGGTGGACCTACCAGCTGAACACCAAGCGGCAAGCCGTTGGCCATGCCAAAAGGCAACGCCAAAGCAGGCAGGCCCGCGACATTGGCAATTGCCGCGTTCGGTGCAAAAGCCTCCAGCTGCGCCATGTGTTTATCGGGAGCAGTGCCAGACAGGTCCAAAGCACCAACTACGGGCGGCGCAGACGAAAGGACCGGCATCAGGATGGCATCAGCAGACCTGAAAAGTTTGTTAGCGCGATTTGTCAGACGTGCGAGCTGTCGTGAGGCCGCAAAAAGCGCTGTGGCAGGTGTTGCCCAGCCCTCGGCAGCCATGGCCGCGGCAAGCGGTGGAATCTTATCATCAGGGATCCTGAGCGCTGTCAGCCACTCGGCCAACGAAACAGCCAGTATGGTTCGGGCAATTGCATGAGCTTCGGCCCCCAGCCGGTCGGGGGCGCGAACTTCATACACCTCACAACCTGAATCGCGCAGCGCGTCTGCAGCAGCTTTCGCGGCCTGGCACTGGACTGCTCCGCAACGCTCTGGCAATGCCACTGCGACACGGGGGCGTTCCGGCAGATGGACCGGGGCCATGGGCTGGGCTACCGCGTCAAAGGCGGTCTTCACATCGCGTACTGACCGCGCCAGGACCAATTCAGACGCGATCCCCATCAGGTGATTGGCAAAATCAGGGCCACCGGGCACCGCACCACGAGAAGGCTTGAGTCCGGTCAATCCACAGCAAGCAGCGGGTACCCTGATAGACCCGGCTGCATCCGTGGCATGCGCAATGGCAACGATTCCCGCAGCAACTGCCGCCGCGGCACCACCGGATGAACCACCGGGCGTCAGCGAGGAATTCCATGGGTTGCAAGTCGCAGCCATACCATCTGGCTCGCATGTCAGGGATAGGCCAAACGGAGGTGTTGCGGTCAGGCCGAACGGGATCAGCCCGGTCTGGCGGAGACCTTGCAGCAGATGGCTGTCATTCTCGGGTTTGCGCCCCTGTGCACGGATTGCCGAGGACCCCGCCGTCGCAGGAAGATCTTTGGCAAAACCACCAAGATCTTTTACCAAGAACGGAACCCCGTGAAGTGGTCCGCGTTGGTCTGGCGGCAATGCGTCTGCCGCCTTTGCCCCGGCGCGCGCCATATCTTCGTCCAGATAAACCACGGCCCCCAAATCCGCCCGTTCGTAGCAGGCGGCAAGACCGGCTTCCATCACGTCGTAGGCAGCGATCTGCCCCGCCGAAATGGCCGCTGCAAGAGCCGTGGCATCGGTCACGTCAAAACCCTCGGGATCAGGAGGGTTCGCTTTCGTCAATCGGCACGTCCCATTCGCCGGATTGGATCGCGGCTTGTTTGGCCTCCATCCTAGGAATGGCGTCGGCAGGTACTTCGTCGGCGACATAAATCAGCTCATTGCCGCCATGGGCCATAAAGGAATATTCCGTGTAATTGCGCCCGGTTGGATTGCCGGCCTGAACATCAGCCACGATTGCCTCAATGGTAGGACCGTAGTTCCAGATCGCATTG
This sequence comes from Ruegeria sp. YTSA064, assembly GCF_059610325.1. Taxonomy (NCBI): domain Bacteria; kingdom Pseudomonadati; phylum Pseudomonadota; class Alphaproteobacteria; order Rhodobacterales; family Roseobacteraceae; genus Ruegeria; species Ruegeria sp. YTSA064. The sequence goes on along the minus strand of NZ_JBXWNK010000003.1, from coordinate 165,939 downwards.
GCAAAGACCGTACCCGGGTAGCGCGGCGTATAATCGATAAGCGAACCGATGGCCTTCACACCTCGCGCTTGGGCCGCATCCGCAGTACCAATGCGTTCGCCAAACAGGATATCCGCACCCGCATCGATTTGGGCAATCGCAGCTTCCTGCGCACGGGCCGGATCAAACCACGCACCTATGAAGCCATTGACGAATGTGGCGTCCGGGTTCACTTCACTCACGCCCATGCGGAAAGCGTTAATCAGCAGGTTCACCTCGGGGATCGGATAGCCACCGACCGAGCCATAAACGTTGCTTTCTGACATTTGGCCCGCGAGCATCCCGGCAAGATAGGCTGCCTCGTGATTGCGGGTCCCAAAGACACCAAAGTTGTCACCTTCCGGCCCGCCGGAAGACCCCATCAGAAACGCAGTGTCGGGGTAATCACCCGCCACTTCGCGTGCTTCGCGTTCCACGGCGTAGGACTCGCCCCAAATGATTTGCGCACCACCTTCGGCATACTCACGCATCGCACGGGGATAGTCAGTCGGAGCCACCCCCTCTGAGAACTCATACTCGATCAGACCAGCATCGGCAGCCTCCTGCATCGCCACATGGATACGGCTGTTCCATGCGTTTTCAACCGGAGACATATGCACGCCTGCGACTCGGGTCGCTGATTGTGCATTCACGCGGCGGACATAAGCCGGCAGGGCCAGCGTGGCCGCAGCGCCGACCATCAGTTGACGGCGGGTTGTAGTGAGTTTCATTGGTGGATCCTCTTCTGTTGGTGGCAATTGTTCTTGTTATTTAGCTTCCTGAGTATTGGGCCTGGGCGCATAATCGGCGGGGTCCAGGGTCGTGGGGCGACCGGGCAACGAAAGCGCGGCCATTCGGGGTTCTGTGCGGGCCAGCACCTTTCCGTTTTTGATGACGGCAAGGCGGGTGGCTTTCATGCGAACAGCTTCAATCGGGTCACGCGCTTGCAGTACAACCAAATTGGCAGGGCCGCCCTTGCGGATTGTGGGATCAGGCAGGCCCATAGCCTTGGCGCCGTTCTGGGTGACGGATGTAAAAGCCCCCTCCATCGCCTCTCGGGATGTCATGGGCACTGCATGTACGCCCATATGGGCCACTTCCAACATGTCGGCAGACCCAAGCGAATACCATGGATCCATTGTGCAATCTTGCCCGAAGGCGACGTTTACACCTGCCGCGCGCAGCTCTGGCACTCGGGTCAGCCCCCGACGGCGCGGATAGGTGTCTGAGCGACCTTGCAGCGTTATGTTGATGAGCGGGTTGGGCACCACGTTCATGCCGCTTTCCGCAATCAGAGGAATAAGCTTCGAGGCATAATAGTTGTCATAGGAATGCATTGCCGTGACATGGCTTGCTGTAACTCGCCCGCCAAGCCCAAGGCGCGTGGTCTCATAGGCCAAGGTTTCCACGTGTCGCGACATTGGATCGTCGCTTTCATCGCAATGCAAATCCAGCATCAGGCCACGGTCCGCCGCTATCTCGGCCAGCCTCCTGACCGACCGGGCACCTTCCGACATCGTACGCTCAAAATGCGGGATGCCACCTACCACGTCGACACCCATATCAAGGGCTTGGATCAAGTTTTCTTCCGCATTTTGTGCTCGGTAAAGACCATCTTGCGGGAATGCTACCAGTTGCAGATCAATATAGGGGGCGACCTGCTTGCGGACCTCCAACAGTGCTTCAACGCCAACCAAAGGTGCGGATGAAACATCCACATGCGAACGGATAGCCAATAACCCTTGCGATACGGCAAGGTCGCAATATCGCATGGCGCGGTCAATCACTGCTTCAGGTGTCAGCAGGGGCTTCAGCTCACCCCAAAGCGCAATGCCTTCCAATAGAGTCCCCGAGACGTTCATGCGAGGCGATCCAAGGCTCAGGGTCGCATCCATATGGAAGTGTGGGTCGGTAAAGGGGGGTGAAACCAAGCGCCCAGCCGCGTCGATTTCTTCGCCCGCCTCAGCCTCGATCTTGGTGGCAATTTCTGCGACGCGGTCACCCTTGATCGCAATATCCAGCGGCCCTCGGCCATCTGGCAGGTGGGCTTGTCTGATGATAATGTCGAGCATTCATCCTCCCCCAAATTTGACCACATGGTAAAAGCATTCTGATAAAATGCTATATATTTTTGAGTTTTTCAGAAGCCAGCGCATCGGATAGTCTGACGCAATTCGGATTCCTGTGGACGCGAGACCGTGAGGCGTCGATCGAATACAAACAACTGCAAGGCGGAATACGGACGCAGCAATTCATCGTATCGATGGATGACGGCTATGGGCCGTTTGGATAAGTCGTGGAGAACTGGGCAGGCACTTGTGCTGCTTCAGCACCGAGGTCTGCAGTGAGCCCAAAACAGACAACTTGAATAGGCAATTTCAGGTTTGAAAACCAACCACCCAGAGCTAGCCTACATTGAATTAGGTAAGAAGAGTACAAGCCAAGGAAAAATGACGATTATCAGCAGTCGAAGGATATCCACTAGCCAGAAAGGGGTGACGCCTCGAAAAATTATTGATGTAGGGACATCCTTAACGACACCTTTTAGTACAAAGACATTCAAACCGACGGGCGGGGTGATCAGGCTGATCTCGGTGACTACGACGACGACAATACCAAACCAAACCGGATCAAACCCGAGACTGGTCACTACCGGAAAGAAGATGGGCACCGTAAGCAGCAGCATCGACAAGCTTTCAAAAACGCAACCAAGAAGAACGTAGACCAGCAGGATCAACACAATGACCAGTGTCGGCGATAGCCCCTGGGAAAGAACGAAGTTGCTAAGTGCCTCGGGCAGCCCCGCAAGATTGACAAAGTTCGAGAATATCCACGCCCCGATCAAGACCGCAAATAGCGTGGCGGCTGTCTGCACAGTTTCGATCAATACCTCCATGGTCGATGAAAAACTCAAGGCTCTTCTGGACAATGCAATCAGGAAAGCGCCAGCGGCCCCCATTCCTGCAGCCTCGGTCGGGGAAAATGTTATGAAGAAGGGCCAGACATCCAACACACCGTAGAGCCCGCCAATCACAAGGAAGAACAGTAGCAGCACTGCCCAGATATCCCTGAGCGACAAAAGCCGCTCTCGCCAGGAAACCCATTCGCCCGCTGGTCCGGCGTCAGGGTCCCGGGTCACCGAGAACCTGACGGCCACAAGATAAAGCAAAACGCCTAGCAACCCTGGAATAACACCGGCGATAAAGAGCTTTCCGATGCTTGTTTCCGTCAGCAGGCCATAGATGACCAGGATTACCGAGGGTGGTATCAGGATGCCCAAGGTGCCGCCCGCCGCGATTGAGGCTGTCGCCAAACTGTCTGAATACCTGTATTTTCGCATCTCGGGCATGGCAACCTTCGACATTGTCGCCGCGGTGGCGAGGGAAGAACCGCAGATAGCCGAGAAGCCAGCGCAGGCCACGATCGTCGCCATAGCCAATCCACCGCGCATATGGCCGAGAAATGCGTAGGACGCACGATATAGCTCTTTGGAAAGGCCGCCCTTGTTCACGAAGAGACCCATCAGGATAAAGAGAGGCACCACCGACAACCCGTAATCCTGAGCCGTGTCAATTATCAGTCGGCCCACCATCGAGATAGCAGCGCGAAACCCGCGTAACTCCACAAAACCCAGGAAGCCAACAAGCCCCATGGCTATGGCAATGGGCATACGCAAGAAAACGAGTATTAAGACCGCTCCGAGCCCCAATAGCGACAAAGTCATTCGGAGGCCTTGTTTTTTAGGAACAGGCGCACAACACTACGCGCCAGAAAGGCAATTGAGGTGAGACCAACAAAGATCGCGATAAACCACCCAACATAAAACTGTGGTAGCTTCAGGTACTCTGTGACATCGCCATATTGACGTGACCGTTCCGCAAGTTCCCAAACCCGAATTGCCGGCCATATCAGAACGATCCCGCAGATTGCATCGATCAGACTATCGCGCAACCGGGCCATTCGTGCGCTGAAGAAAGGGTCAAGCAGGTCCACAACAATGTTCTCACCCTTCCATGACACCAGAGGTAATGCAGAAAATACGATGACCGCCATAAAAAGCCGGGTCAGTTCGGTCGCACTTTCGATAGGATTGTTGAAAGCGCTCCGAAAAACCACGTCCAGAAATGTCATGCACATCAGGACGAATAAGGTGCCCGCTGCGATCCATGTAGGCAGATTGAGAACAACGTACCAGGGGTCGCGCAGCTTCAGTTTCTGAATGTCAGCCATGCCTGCCTCGCAAAATTGCGGTCCCTAAGCCAGGGCCCGCAGAGTTTCTTATTGTGGTTCAGTTGCCTGTCATCTGCTCGGCAATAAAGGCTTGCACCGTCGCCGCGTCAATTCCCTTGTCAGACACCTCGGCCAGAACGCTTTCGATGATTGGACCCGTCATTTCGTTCCAGGCTGCGACGTCAGCTTCGCTGGCTTCCGTCCAGGAATTGCCCTCGTTGCCGTCAATGGTTTCGATGCCGATCTGGTCAATCTCGTCCCACATGCGCCCGGCCACCTGAGAAAGCGCTTCGCCTGCTATTGTATCCAAAGCAGCACGATCTTCATCTGACAAGCTGTCGTATTTGTCCTGGTTCATCACGATTGCAAACGAGCCGCGATAGAACCCGCCAGGTACAGAATAACTGTGCGGGGCAACTTCAAACAGCTTGAAGCCCGCGCGGGCTTCCATGGGCATCATGACACCGTCGGCCGCCTTGGACGCCAATGTTTCATAAACTTTCGGTGCTGGCACACGGATACCGGTGGCACCGAGCGCTGCGCCCACGTCCCCAGAAACCCCGCCACCAAGTCGCAACTTCATGCCAGAGATATCATCCAGCGATGTCACCTTGGTTTCGGAATGCAGGATGCCGGGACCGTGGGTCATCATGGCGAGAACCTTTACCCCGTCATGCTCGTTTGCCGTGGCAAGATACTCTTCGTATGCCCGCCAATAAGCCACCGATGCGGCCTCGGCGTTGCCTTCGTAGCCAGGCAGCTCGATAATTTTGGATGCCACAAAGCGCCCGGGATTGTAGCCGTGAAAAATCCACGTGACATCGGCCACCCCGTCGAGAATAAGGTCGAACTGCGCTGGCGGCGCACCCAATCCGTATTTCACCTCTGCGCTCACACGACCATCTGAGGCTTCTTCGAGCATTTTCGTGAATTCAGGCCATAGCTTGGCGTTCATGCCATGCGTTGGCGGCGCCCATGATGAGATTGTAAGAACAGTATCCGCAGCCCAAGCTGCGCCGACGGTCAACGAAATTCCAAAGCTCAGCACCGTTGATCTGATGAGATGTTTCATGATTCCTCCCGGTTTTTCCTAAACCTACCGCTTCCGAGGAATTGCTTACTGTGCTTTAGATCTTTTTGTCCGCTTGGCGGACAGGTGCACCTTTTACCATCTGCGCCGCGATCTGATTGGCCAATTCCTTCATCGGGCTCGCATAACGGTTGATTGCTTCTGTCATGGAAAACGCACTGGCGATCCAAATGATCGACAGGCATCCCAGAACGCGATCCTCACAGATGATTGGAACCGCCAAACTGGATGTGTCGGGTCGAAAAGTGCGTGCACTGCGCGTAGCGTATCCTTGTTTGCGATATTGAACCAGACGCGAGGCGATCCAGCTTTCCAGCAAAAACCGCTCGTCCTCGGGGTCGTTATTGTTGCGCAGCAGGTCCAGAATGATGCTTCTTTCCTTGTCTTCCAGAAAGGCCAAAAAGGCACGCCCGGCCGAAGACCTTAGTATCGGCAGGGACAGTCCGGCCATGTTCCGATCAATCGAGAACGGGCTGCGCCAGTGCGTTGTTTCTTCGATGACCATGTGCAGATCTCGATAAACCGAAAAATCAAGCGGCCATGAATGCACATCGGTGAATTCCGCAATGCCCGGGGCCGCGACGCGGCAAATGTGCGAGTGCGCAGCATAGTTGTCGCCCAAGCCGGAGGCGCGCGGCGAAACTCTGACCCGAGTGTCGGACGCCGACATCAGAATGTACCCTGCTTCCTCAAGAGTGTGGAGCAACCGATAGACAGTTGGTCTCGGCACGCCAATCGCGGTAGCGATTTCGGCAGGCTTTGCCGAACCCTGACTGTTCACGAACCGCAACAAGTCCAGACCGCGTAGCAAGGCACGAATGTTGGGTTGGTTGTCTGCCACCATCCTCATCCTTCAGACCGTCCTATTGCACATTCTCAGGCGGCGACGACCTTTTGGTCAATAGCCCCAAAAACTGACTGCCCTGATGGGTCGTGCATCTCGAATCTGACGGTGTCTCCAGGCTCCATGAATCGCGTCTCCGCCCTGCCATCAGCAATGATTTCGATCATCCGCTTTTCGGCCAGACATGACGACCCGACACGTTCGTGATCAGTGTTCGACACCGTGCCCGATCCGATGATAGTGCCTGCGCGCAATTCTCTGGTCTTTGCGGCATGCGCAATCAACTGGGCGAAATCAAAATTCAGGTCATTGCCAGCTGGCACCCTGCCAAAGGTTCTGCCGTTGTAAACGGTTTCGAGCGGCAGAGTAACTTTTGCTCCGGTCCAGTATTCACCCAGTTCATCCGGAGTTACGCAAACAGGCGAAAACGCACTTGCAGGTTTCGACTGGTAAAAGCCAAACCCCTTGACCAGTTCAGGTTTCATAACATTGCGCAACGAGACATCATTGCACAGCATGATCAGTTTGATATGGCCAACCGCCGCCTCGGTAGAACATCCGATAGGCACGTCATCGGTAACCACGGCAATCTCGCCCTCAAAATCCAGTCCCCAGTCCACGTCAATGCAGGGAATGTCATCGGTCGGTGCCAAAAAATAGTCACCGCCCCCCTGATACATCAGTGGATCCGTCTCAGCTCCGGGGGGCATGTCAGCCCCGCGGGCTTTGCGTACCAGGCGCATATGGCTGAGATATGCACTTCCGTCGGCCCATTGATACGATCTCGGCAACGGACTGGCCAATTGGTCCACGTCATAGGCCATAGTCTCGATCTCATTTTGTTCGACCAACTCCGAGATCTTTTTCAGCGCGCTGGCTGAACTTTCCCAGGTTTCGATCGCTTGCTGCAACGTTTGCGCAACTGATGCCGCAGATGCCATTCTGGTCAGGTCTTTTGACACGACGACAAGTGATCCATCACGACCACCGGATTTAAGTGATGCCAGTTTCATATCTATCTTTCTTTTTTTTCGGCTTAAATAGGGACAGGGCTTGTTCTGGAAGTTCCAGAAGGGTTTCCGCGACAGCCGCGACGTACCGGTCGGGTCGCACCCAGACGGCATTTGTTCCAATATCGGTCAGCACGGCGTCCAGCTGGGGATGATCGCGCGCATTCAGTGCGACAGCATCATCGCTGCATTCCGGCAATGAGGCGCGGCTGACAAGAAGGTGCTTGTGTCCAACAGCATCGTCCAGCCTCTGTCCGTCGGTATCAAGATGCACTTGGGGAAAGGGACGCCCGACATAAGGGTTGTTTGTCTGCACCTGCATCAGTGCGCTCTGACCAAGCTTGGGCGCAATAGATCGCATGGCACCTGAACGCGAACCGTCCGCAAGTTTCAAGGCACTTTCCCGATCAAGCGAGTTGATCAGGCCGCCCAGACGAACCGCAGTTTCAATATAGCTGTGTGCGTGGGGCTGTCGTTCATCCTGATAGCTGTCAAAGAGCATCTCTTCATCGCCGCCATTGAGTGCTTTGACGAGCTTCCATGCCAAATTCGCGGCGTCTCGAATGCCGGTGCACATTCCTTGGCCCATGAAGGGTGGCGTCAGGTGGGCGGCATCTCCGGCAATCACAACCGGTCCCTTTCGCCAGATTTTCGCGACCTGTGAACGGAACGTATAGACAGCACTGCGCTCAATCTCGGCATCGTCAGGCGTAATCCACCGTGATAGCAGATCCCAGAGACGCGAATGTTCCATTATTTCGGCGTCGGTTTCACCGTCCAAAACCATGATTTCCCAGCGGCGGCGAATACCGGGGGCCCGGCAATAAGTCATCGGTCGGTCCGGGTTGCAGAATTGAATGGAATGATCGCCAAGCTCTGGCATTGGACGTTTGAGACGCAAATCGACGACCAGCCAGCGTTCTTCAAACCCCAGATCTTCCATTTCGCCGCCGATCCAGCGGCGCACGGACGAATTGGCCCCGTCGCAGCCAACAACGTATCGAGCTTCAAAGGTGGACTTGCAGTCGTTTGTCTTATCCAGTGCGGTTAACTCTACGCCATTCCCTGTGGGTTCAAGATTTATTACGTTGTGAAGTTCCAGCGTGGTGGCCCTCGGGGAACGCGCCAGTTCGGCTCTCAACAGCGTTTCGAGATCAGGCTGATGCAACCTGTAGCTTGCGTGCCACCCATGTTTGGTAACGCTCTGTGGTCTTGGCCAGTCCAGCAGCAACTCATTGTTTTCATCGACGAACTTCATGCCCGGGTTGATGTGCACCAGCTTATAAAGCGCGTCAGCTATCCCGACGGTTTGGAAAACGCGCATCACTTCGTCATCGAAGTGCACGGCGCGGGGCAGATGGTACATCTGGGCCTCGCGGTCCAGAACCACAACCGAAACACCGCTTTTGGTCAGGAGGTTGGCAAGTGTCGCTCCGGTAGGACCGAACCCGATAATCGCAACGTCATACATCGTTCAGACCTCGGGGACTTGTCCGTAGAGCCACGGGCAATTCACAACGCTAGGTGCCCGGTGCCCCGCGGCTGCGGTTGCCAATCGCTTATCCCGAAAGGCGGCGCGCTCCTGTTCGTTCAGGTACAGCCGTTCGTGGCCCCAAAAGCTGGGCCCGACATTTGTTTCACATGCTTCCCAGGTGGATGGGTCGATGATCCTCCCGCCCCAACCGCTTTCCACGAAAAAGCCCGACGGCGTATGGGCATAAAAGCTTGTCATGTAATCATTTGTGTGCCGCCCCAATGTATAGGCGATTTCGGCAAGACCATTCTGAGCCAGATCATACCCCTGACCCACGTCGTCTAGATTGTCGTATTCCACCATGAAGTGATGAAACCCCGCCTGCCCCGACCCGACGATTGCAAAACTATGATGCCGGCCGTTGACATGAAAGAAATAGAGAGGAATGGGCCGCAACCCATAATCGCTTAAATGAAAGCCAAGTACGTCGCGGTAAAAAGGTACAAGCGCTTCGGCGTTGGACACGTGCAAAACAGCGTGCCCCATGCCATATGGGCCGGTCTTGAATCCCTCGATAGGTCGACCCGGGATAAAGGGATCGGTTGTTTTCTCCGGCTTCCAGACGAACTCAAGCCGATTCCCGGCAGGATCGACACATGTAATGATTTCAGCCACATAGCGGCGATCGGCCAGTCCGCGATCCCCCGGGGTCACATTGTGTCCCGCCGCCTCCAGTTTAGTGGCAAGCCTTTCCAGGTCAGACTTCTCGCCAACCTCCCATCCGATGTAGGCCAGGGTATCGCCGGGCTCGTCTGATATGATCAACCGCTGGTGCTGATCATCCATCCGAAACGCCGTATTGCGACCCCCGCGATCCAAAACCTGCATGCCCAGCATATTGCCAGCGAACTGCCGCCAATCGTCTGACTTGTTGGAACGAATACCGATGTAGCTTAGCGCGGTGATCATACTAATCTTCTCCCGAAGATATTGCTTCCCCAATTCATGGTAATAAGCATGCCACAAAATACTTTTGTCCATCAGGCGGACAAGAGGGACAGCAACGTTCTACCTAGCTGGCTCCATTAGTTTGGATGCTCGTTTTAGACTACCAATAAATTACAGCTCAGGAGAGGCAAACCGTGCTCTGACGTAGTGGAGTATGGCTCTTCTAACTTGGAGCGAATATCGCTGACGGCCACTGCAATTAGAGATGGATAATTAATTTTCCCGCCGCCCAAAAAAGTTCGAACGCCTTCGGCGATGAAGTTCCCTTCATTTCACCCGAAGCATACGGCAGCTTTGTCCCGTGCCTCTCCCATTCACGGACCTCGAGATTTCGCTATCGCGGCGAATGGCCGCAAAGCGGCCTGCGACCCCAGAAATTTAGGCGAGTGGCGAATGTCTCTTTTGGGCCGCTCCTCATCGGTTCAAGACGGCCCGAACGGCAGGATGCCGCGGTCGCTCCGATGGCGGCATAGAGCCCACTTTGGCCGATGCTGCGCGATGCCCCAATTGCAGCAATACGCAGAAAGCGGACTTTGCAAAGTTTGACAATATCTAGTCTCCAATCAATGAGCCACATATGAAAATCATCGGGCGAAAAGCAAAGCCACAAGCGCAACTACACCCGGTGTAGATGCGCTTGCCAGGTTGCATGAATGGTCATAGCGCATGGATATCGAACGGATCGGAGAAACCCTTGATCATTGTTCTACCAAATGTCTCCAACACATTTGCCCCTTCCAACAGATCGAAGGTTTCTTGATCAATCAATATACGGCTTCCGGTTTTCTGAGTTTCTGCCTCGAGGCGAGCAGCAAGGTTTACGGTCGATCCTATGCAAGTATACGTCGCTCGATTGTCCGTACCGGCATAGCCGGCGACGACTTCGCCAGTCGCTATTCCGACGCCGATTTTCAGGTCACTTTTCGCTTCTGAGCGCCTTTCAAGATTTAACATCTCGATCATGTTGTGCATTTCATGCCCTGCCGCCACTGCACTTTGCGCAGTATTGGGCAGTGGTTGCGGAACTCCAAAAAGAGCCATCAAACCGTCACCCAGCATCAGGCTGACAATTCCGCCATTGCTGGAAACAGCCTCGAACATCAACGTGTAGAACGTGTTGAGCAGGTCAATTGTTTCCTCTGGTGCGAGATTTTCAGACAAGGTCGTGAAACCGCGAATGTCACAGAAGAGGACCGAAGCATTGGCACGCTTGCCACCTATCGCAAAGCCAGACTCTTGCAGGTCTTGTGCAACCTCCGTTGTTGCAAAGCGCTCTAGCAGACGTTTCTGCTCGTCCCTGAGTCTTTTCTTTTCAAGGCCGCTGGAGACGCGCGCACCAAGAAGTGTCTTATTGACCGGTTTTGGCAGGTAGTCTTCCGCACCCAATTCGATACAGCGCACGACATTGTCGAGCCCCTCAACAGATGACGTCACGATCACCGGCAAATCACGCAGGTCGGTGTCTGATTTGATGGCTTCGAGAACCTGAAAGCCGTCCATTTCAGGCATTTCGATATCCAGCAGAAGCAAATCAAACGGCTGGTTAGACAACATCTCCATTGCGACCCGGCCGTTTTCCGCGACCGATGCCTGGTGACCCAAAAGCTCTACGCTGCGCGACAAAAGCAAGCGGTTCACCTTGTTGTCATCAACGATGAGCAAATGACCCGGGGCGTCAGACATCAATCAGGCTCCGTAAAGCAGCTGCAGCAATGGTAAGGTCGGTTTCCAGCGCCGTCGCGTCTGTAAGGTCCCCGGCTTCAGGCAGCTCTCCGAGCTCGATTTTCCTGGCCCGTTCGGCGAGAGCAATCGCCCCAAAGGTATTGGCATTCGACTTAATGGAGTGCGCAGCACGGCGGTATCGGTCGGCATCAGCCGCGACCGCAGCCGCTTTCAACTCGTCAATCATGCCAGGCGCTTCGTCGAGAAAGGTGTTCACAAGCTCGGCTGCAAAATCTTCGCCTGTAGCGTCTTTAAGCTCCATGAAGATTTCATGATCAATCGGGCTGTCTGTCATGGATCACCTTCTTATTCTGGGGGAATTTAACAGGGCTTCAATTAGGACCGATACGCGGATCGGTTTAGTGATGTAGTCGTCCATCCCTGCTTTCAGGCACATCTCACGGTCGCCCTGCATGGCGTTCGCGGTCATCGCGACTATACGAGGACGACTGCCATCCGGATGCGCTTTATTGATACGACGAGATGCTTCAAGCCCGTCCATCTCGGGCATTTGCACATCCATGAAAACGACATCATATGTTTGCCGGTTGACGCTTTCGACCGCTTCAACACCATTGCTGGCCAAATCAGCGCGATAGCCCATCTGTTCCAGCAGTCGCAGCGCAAGTTTCTGGTTCACCAAATTATCCTCAGCCAGCAAAATCCGCAGTGGATGTCGTGTGGCCATATCCGGATCTGTTTGTGGTTTGCCCTGAGGTTTGGACGGCTCTACGCGCACCTTTTCAGTCGCGAACAATGTGACCAGGGTATCGAACAGGTGGGATTGGCGCAGAGGTTTGGCAAGGTTGGCGGTGAAGAGCCCATCCTCAAGGTCTATATCGCGCGGGCCAAGTGAACTGAAAAGGATGAGTGGCAAGCCCGGTTTCTTGGCGCGAACCCTTTTTGCGAGCTCTTCTCCATTCATGTCAGGCATATGCATGTCGAGAATGGCCAAATCGAACTCGACGCCTTCTTCAAGTATGCTCAGCGCCTCTGACGGAGATCCATACGTCGTTGTCTGCGTGCCCCATTTCTCGGTTTGCAGAGAAAGGATTTTACGATTGGTGGCATTGTCATCCACCATCAAAATTCGCTTGCCTTCGAGTTCAGGCTGAACACCAACAAGACTGCGAGAAGACGATTTAACTGGCTTTGCAGGTTTGGCCTGGATCTTGAAAACAAAGGTGGAACCGCTCCCCTCGCCATCGCTTTCAGCCCACATGGTCCCGCCCATGAGTTCTGCTAGGCGTTTCGAGATCGCAAGACCCAGACCAGTGCCGCCATATTTTCTGGTCGTTGAACTATCTGCCTGACTGAAAGACTGAAATAATCGGCTCATGCCCTTTTGGGATAGGCCGATTCCAGTGTCTCGGACTTTGAACGTTAGTTCGAGCGATCCCTTTACCTTGGCGGATTGTTCAACAGACAGAACCACTTCGCCGCTTTCGGTGAACTTCACTGCGTTAGAAAGCAGGTTCAGCAGAATTTGCCGCAATCTGGTCAGATCCGCACTAATCGCCAGTGGTAGCGCGTCATCGAATTCATAGGCTAAATCGAGTTGTTTCTCAGCGGCTTTGCCGCTGACTAAGTCGAGAGCGCTTTCTATGCATTCGCGCAGGTCGAACGGATGATTTTCGATATCCATCTGCCCGGCTTCAATTTTCGAGAAGTCAAGGATCTCGTTGATGATACCCAACAGCGCGTCACCACTATCGCGGATGGTGTTTGCATAGTCGCTTTGCTCTGCATCCAACTCTGTGTCCATCAACAGGCCGCTCATCCCGATCACCGCGTTCATGGGCGTGCGAATCTCATGTGACATGGTGGCCAGGAATGCGCTTTTTGCTTCGTTGGCAGTTTCAGCAGCCTCGCGCGCTTCTTCAGCTTCGCGGAAAAGGCGTACGTTCTCGATCGCAATAACAGATTGATCGGCAAAGGACTCGGCCATTGCAATATCGTCATCCGAGAAGGGTGTTTTTGATTTTCTGATGAAATAGAGGCCGCCCAGACATTTGCCTCCGCGCATCAATGGCACGCCAAGGAAAGCTTCAAACCCGTTTTCTTCGTGAAGCTTCTTTGCCAACCGCGGCAAGTCACCCGACGACAAATCATGCACATGCATGGTTTTTCCAGACAGCAATACCGACGACAGAAAATTGTCTTGCGTATCCAGCGGGTGCCGAGTTCTTCCGAAATCACGTATCAGCCCGTTGGGCGAGGCCAAAGCCACTTGCCACCAGAAACTCTCATCCGACAACGCCGCACCGGCCATGTCGCACGAAACGAGCCGTGTCGCGGAATCTACGATCACCTCAAAAACAGGCGTTGTATCCGTGGGCGATTGGCTGATCACCCGCAATACATCAGCACTCGCAGTCTGCCGGGCCAAGGAAGACTGAGTTTCATTGAACAGGCGTACATTTTCCAGCGCGATTATGGCCTGAGCGGCAAATGACTCGGCAATGGACACTTCGTCTTTGGTAAAAACCTTGGACGTCTTTCGAATAAAGACCAAGTTGCCGAAACAGTCTTTTCCACGCATCAAGGGCACCATCAAAAACGATTTAAAGCCCTTCTCGCGAAATATCTTCTTGTCGCGCCGCGGTAGTTCATCGTAGCGCCAATTTGGCATGTGTAGCGTCTTGCCGCTTTTGATTGCCCAGGACGGCAGGTTGTCTTCGGGGTCAATCGGAAGCCGATCCGTCCACTCGACTTTTTCCACACCTTCTGGCGTTGCGACAGCAACCTGCCAAATTTCGGTTTTGTTGGCTTGAATAGCAATTGCCAGGTCGCAATCTATCAGCGTCGTCGCCAGTCCAACAATCTTCTCGAACACGGGTTTGGTATCGGTTGGGGATTCAGAAATTACCCGCAGCACATCTGCACTGGCGGTTTGGCGGGCAAGCGCGGTTTGCGTGTCATCAAAAAGCTGCGAGTTCTGAATAGCGATGATTGCCTGTGACGCAAATGTCTCCATCTGCTTGATTTGCTTCTCGTCGAAAGCCGCAGTTATTCGGCTGCCCATGCTGATGACACCGATTGTGACACCATCGCGGATCAGTGGCACGGAAAGGACGGATCGATAGCCCTCGAGATTGGATTTGAGCAGCGGATCGTAATTAGGGTCAGCTTGCGTATCTTCAACATAGTCGGCCCGTTCATGCAGAAGCGCACGTGCCGTGGCCGATGTTTCCCCGGGCTCAAAAGGATGCGCCTTTAAAAAATCCGCGAATTTGCCCGACAAATTGTGCCCGGCAAAATAATGGTACTTCCCATCTTCGGGTGCCTTAAGCGCCACGAAGGCATCCTGCAGGCGACAAATGCGAGACGAAACGGCCAGCAACGCCTCCAGTACAGGCTCCAATGCATCAGGAGATCGGGAAATAACTTCGAGCACCTCGCTTGTGGCTTTCTGGTACTCTAAGGATTCCTCAACTTCCTCAGTTCGGGCTGTCACCTCGTCGAAAAGGTGCGCATTTCCAAGCGCAATCACCGCTTGCGAGGCGAACGTTTCAACTAAAGCTATCTGCTTGTCCGAGAACGCCCCAATTTTCGAATGAGCAAGTGAAATCACGCCGAGCGTGACCCCATCCTTTACCAGTGGGACCCCTAAAGCCGAACGAAATCCGGCACCCAGTGCTTCTTCTTTCCAAGCATAGTCCGGGTCGTGCTCAAAATCTTCAATATACACCGTTTTGCCTGTCAGCGCGGCGCGACCCGTGGTCGTACCCTTGTCTGGAACAAGCACCTGACGGGTTATGACGTCGTAATGAGCTGCGGCGGAATTATGGGTCGCAGCAATGTCGTATACTCCGGTTTCTTCATTCAGTAGTGCGACGTAAGACGCCTCGGGTTTGCAGATGCGAACCGCCACTTGCAAAATAGCTTTGAGTACGGGATCGAGTTCATTTGGTGAGCGCGAGATCACTCCCAGCACTTCAGACGTGGCTGTTTGATAGTCGAGCGCTTCTTCAACTTCTGCTGTACGGGCCTGCACTTCTTTGAACAACCGGGTGTTGTTGATGGCGATCACAGCCTGGGAGGCGAATGTCTCTAACAGGTTGACCTGTTTTTCGCTAAACGCCCCGGGCTTCCGGTGCGCCATGACGATAACACCAACGGTCACGCCTTCGCTGACTAAGGGGACGCCGAGGGTGGTAAGGTAATCACCGATCTCCGCCGCCACCTTCCATGTGTAAGATGGATCCTTACTTGTATCTTTTATGTAAACAGTCTTGCCGTGAAGGGCCGTGCGGCCGATGCACGAGCCTTCCTCTGGGGCAATTGGGTTGTCTGACAAATAGTCAAGAAACGCATCACTCACGTTGTGGGACATGGCCACACGGTACAACCCATCGTCAGCATCCCGCATTGCAAAGAATGCATATTCTGGGTCGCAGATGCGTGAGGAAACTTCCAGGATTGCATCTAGCACCCGTGGAAGATCGTTAGGCGAACGAGAGATGACATCTAAAACCTCTGACGTGGCAGTCTGGTATTCTAGTGACTGCACGACCTCGGCAGTGCGTTCTTCCACTTCCCGGAACAGGTTGGCATTTGTAATGGCGATAATCGCTTGGTCGGCGAAGGTTTCTAACAACTGAATCTGCTTGGTGGAAAATCCCAAAACCTCGGTTGACCCGACCGAAATTACACCCACAACCTCGCCATTTTTGACCAACGGGACCCCGAGCACGGACCGATATTCCCCGACGCCGCTATCCTCCATCCAAGTATAAGACGTCTCGGTTTCGACATCTTCGATATAGATGGTGCGTTTCGACAGTATGGCACGCCCGCTTACACCGCTTTCATCAGGCGAAATAGGATGCGCTTTGACATATTCCGCAAAGGTCGTGTCCTGCGTAAGTATTGCAAGAACATGAAAAAGCTGATCGTCGGGGTTCAACATTGCAACATAGGCATCCTGCAATTCGCAGATGCGCGACGCTTCTTTGAGGATGGCATCGAGAACAGGCGCCAACTCATTTGGTGACGCCGAAATAACCCGCAGCACTTCGGATGTAGAGGTCTGGTATTCCAAAGCCTGCGTAACTTCCGCTGTGCGATCCTGAACTTCGCGAAACTGTCGGACGTTTTCCATTGCGATAACGGCTTGAGCCGCGAAGGTTTGGACCAGTGCCACGTCGTCGTCTGAGAATGGCGCAACTTCACGGCGATAGAGCACGATCACCCCTAGACCGGTGCCATCCTTCATCAACGGAACCGCCAGAACCGAGCGGGCTCCTTCAATCTCAACCATCTGAACCCGTTTCGGGTCACGATCCCTGAGGTAAAGGGGATCGTCCGCGATATCGTCCTGGCGAATGACCTCGCCATCAATCATTGGTTTGATCGCAATCAATTCAGTGCGTGTAAGTGGCTCCATAAAATTTTTGAGCGCTTCGTCAAAATCGATTCTCGCACCAATATTGGCTGGGATCGTTGCGATCTCGCGTTCGTGATCAGCGATACACAAGAAGGCGAGTGGCGCTTTGCACAGACGGCTGGAGTTTTCGAGAATGCTTTGGAAAACCGGCCTTTCGTCGTCGCGGCTACGGCTTATGACTTCGAGGATTTCTCGCGATGCTTTTTCGCGCTCAAGTCGTTCCTGAACCTCTCGAAATTGGCGCGTATTTTCTATCGCTATGACTGCGTGTTTGGCGAACTCTTCAATGAATTGCACGTCGGGATCAGAAAACGGACGGACTTCGCGGCGGCTGACTGCGATCGCACCAATCGCCTGTTCCCCCTGCATCAATGGCACAACAACCCGTGACCTGATGCCTTCGACCTCAACCATTGTAACAGCAGTAGGATCACCCGAGCGGTAGAACTCAGTGTCGGCGATGTCCTCGACGCGTACAACCTTGCAATTTCGTATCGCCGCCGCCGCCGTGACTGAACCATCAAGAGGCCACTCTTCTCCCAATTCGACGTCGGTTCTATCGTGCCCCCATGCACCGGCCAATTGAATATGGGTTCCTGCAGCGTTGACCAAAACCAGTGCCGCCTGATCCGCGTCACAGATTTCCGTGGCCTGCTGCAGCACCGCTTCAAAGACGCGCGCATCGTTGTCCCGGCTTTTGCTGATAACACTCAGAACCTCCTGCGTCGCCGTTTGGCGTTCTAACTGAGTGTGCAGTTCCTTCATTTGACGGGTGTTATCTATTGCGATCACAGCCTGCGCCGCAAAGCCCTCGACCAAAGAGATTTCATCTTCAGTAAATGGCCGCACTTCACGCCGGTAAATCCCAATGACACCGACGGGATCACCATTTGCCGACATCAAAGGAACCGTTAGAAACGAACGGACACCTTCCTCATCAACCAGTTGCCGGCGCCAAGGATCCCCATTGATGTAGTGGTCTGTCTCGCGCAAATCGACGTTGTGAATAACGCGCGATTGCCGCACGGACTCGGCAATTTGTAAATTTGACTCCAAAGACCAGCGATCCACGCCGACCTTGTACGTAGCCAATTGATCACCAAAATGGGCCGCGTATTCCAAATGAGTTCCTGCCTCATTTAGCAGGCTCAACGTGGCTACATCTGTTTCGCAAAGCCGGGCCGTGTTTTCCAGGATCGTCTGAAAGACTGGCGCTTCATCTTCCCGAGATCGACTGATCGTCTCCAGCACATCGCGCGTTGCCCCTTCACGAGCCAGACGGACCTGCAACTTGCTAAACTGGCGAACATTTTCAATTGCAATGACCGCCTGCGCGGCGAAAGTTTCAACCAGCTGGACCTGATCGTCGGAGTACGGTCGCACCTCATCCCGTGCCAGCATCAGGCATCCGATTGCACTGCCACCCACTTTCAAAGGAACAAACAGATTGCTTCTGCACCCATGCGTTTCGACAATGAGTTTAAAGCGCTCATCGCCCGATTTGTGGAAATCGGTGTCGCCCATGTCGACAACACGCCTGGTCTTACCGCTGAGAATAGTGTCCGTCACGATGGAGTTGCCTGGCTCCATCGTGTATTTGCCGTCGAGCCACAGCTGCTGAATATCCGGGTGCAGATTGACGCTGGCAATCAGTTGCTGACGCGCATCCCCTTCTTGCCCGAGAACCAGACCAGCAAAAATGGCATCGCAGAGATCTTTTGCCAGCGTTAAAATCAAGTCGCATACTGGTTGGATGTCATCCTTGGTCTCAGAAATCGCCTGCATAACCCGCGCAGTAGCTTCGAACCGCGCCTGCTGATCATCCGCGCTGAGCCCCGAACTTTGTGCAGACGACGACGCTGAACTTCCCGTCTCTTCCGATGTCCTCTTTCCACCCACCTGCGTTCGCAGCTCCCGCACCAACTAATGAAACACACACAACACCGGAGTTTACTGGGCATAAGATAGAAGTCACAGAGTTTCTTTGCAGACAGTATTCAATGCGCTTCGGGCGATGCTGGTATGGTGTGGCCTTGGGAAGATCCGCAGAGTCATAAAGAAAGCCGCTCTATTTGCGAAAAAAGTGTCCTAAATAGGAGATGTGTTAAACTTCCCAGAATACTCAAACATCGCTGTTGTATATCATCTTTGGGTTGCGAGCGGCCCACCGGGCCAAAAATGCGGATGGCCGCAAGGTCCGCATGTCGAATGTTCAGGCAGCCTTTGATTTTGCGCTCGCAGCGAACGGCAGGTTCGACGGGCCGCGCCGCAGCATGGAGTCAACGGGCTGCGGGTCCGGTTGGGGCCGTTTGGCACATTTGAGTGTCTGGTTTGGGCTACTATTTTCATTTCTATAGCAATCAATGCGCGAAACTTGGTTAAAAGCCGGCACTTAGGTCGCAGCCATGTTGATGGTCTATTCTTGGCAGATAAAAAATGAACTCCAACAAAGTACTGACTGCACTTAGAACTGCTCAAACATTGCGATTTTCACCAGTTGCTTATGTGAGCAACGGCCTGACGAACATCTAGCGGCAAAGCTCCGCCGTATTGTTCGATTGTACACAACTTTTTAACTAATTCCTCTAGCGTACGCTACCTTGGGTTGTGTTACGGCGAGTCTCTCGTAGGCCGCTGCCTTTTTTCTTATCTATAAAGAGGTACTGACATGACGACCGTTTTAGCTGCTGGCGATATTGCGTTTACCGGTTTCAATTCTGACAACCCTGATGAGTTCACTTTCGTTGCCCTGACTGACATCGAAGCCGGGACTGAGATCAGATTTACTGACAATGGCTGGCTCGCAGCGGGCGGTTTTCGCAGTACAGAGGGTGTTTTTATCTGGACGGCACCTGCAAATATCGCGGCGGGAACCGTAATAAATCCAGCTTTCTCGGGGCCATCCTTCTCTGCAAGCGGGGATCAGATACATGCCTATCAGGGGACCGAGACCGCGCCGTCTTTTGTTGCGTCTGTTCATTTCAACGGCACTGGTTATGAAGATGACGCAACTTCTTCAAACACTTCGGCCCTGCCCGCGGGTCTGACTGTGTGCACCAGCGCTGTGGCTATTCCCGAAACCGACAACGGAGCCTATAATGGTCCGCTTACAGGCAACAAGGCAGAGCTACAGGCAGCTATCAACAACGCGGCAAACTGGGTGACCGATAATTCACGGATCAACGATATCGAACCGGCGAGTTTCACTGTCACTGATGCCACATCGTCGCCCTCAGTTATAATCAACGATTTGGACCTTGCCACCGATGAAGGTGGCATGGCGGATACATACGAAGTCACATTGTCTGTCGCACCTACGCAACCGGTCACAATCACCATCGCGGTGGGCGCTGATCTGGATGTCGTACCGGCCGAGCTTGTATTTGATGCGACAAATTTTGATCAGCCGCAGCAAGTTGCAGTGACCGCGGTTGATGACGATTTGCCAGAGGCGGCCGAGATCGCGGAAATACAGCATTCTGTCACATCCGATGACCCGGCATATGAAGGCATCCTCGCCCCTATCGTGGAAGTGTCTGTCTCGGCCAGCGACATCGAAATCGTTGCAATCTACGAGATCCAGGGTGCGGGTCATGTGTCTGATTTTGTTCTGGCCGAAGGGCAGACCGTTGCCGAGTTTTATGAGACCCTCCCCGCCGGCACATCGAACGTTTTTGGCGACTTGGTTTCGACCAGCGGTATTGTTACAGCGGTGGATTCCAACGGGTTTTACTTGCAGGACCCGGATGGTGACGGTGATGATGCCACCTCAGACGCGATATTCGTGTTCACTGGTTCCAGCCCGACTGTCTCTGTCGGAGACGCAGTTTCAGTGGGTGGAACAGTTGCTGAGTTTTTCCCTGGCGGTACAGGCAGCGGAAACCTGTCGAGTACGCAGCTGACGAATGTGTTCGATCTTGAAGTCCAGTCTTCAGGCAATACCCTGCCAGATGCAGTTATGATCGGCAATGATCCGGGTGAACGGGCAGTTCCGAACCAGAGCATCGACGATGATGCTTTTGCCTCATTCGAACCCATTCAGGACGGCATCGACTTCTTCGAAAGCCTCGAAGGCATGCGCGTGACGGCGACCGATCTGCAAGCCGTCAGCGGAACCAGCCGGTTTGGCGAGATTTTTGCCGTTACCGATCAGGGCAGCGGTGCCACGGGTCTTTCCGAGCGCGGCACGCTGAATATCTCGCCGGATGACTTTAACCCCGAAAAAATCCAGATCGACGAAGACAGCGGGATTTTCGACTTTGACTTCCCAACGGTAAACGTTGGTGATCTTCTCGGCGACGTCACAGGCGTGGTTGGGTACAGTTTCGGAAACTTCGAAATCCTGCCGACCGAGGATTTTACCCCGAACATTCAATCCGCCGGATTGGAACCGGAATCGACCGACATTGCCGGTTCGGCCAATGAACTGACAATTGCGACGTACAATGTGCTTAACCTCGATCCAAATGATGACGACGGTGATCAGGATGTGGCCGATGGGCGGTTCGACGCCATTGCCGCGCAGATCACCAACAACCTGGGCAGCCCCGACATCATTGGCCTGCAAGAGGTGCAGGACAATTCCGGCTCGGTCGATGACGGAACCGTTTCGGCAGCGGAGACCCTTGCGGAGCTGGCCGCGGCCATCGTTGCCGCAGGTGGTCCGGCCTATGAGGTGATCGACAATACCTTCATCGGCGACGGAACATCGGGCGGTCAGCCCGGCGGCAATATCCGCACGGCTTTCCTGTACAATCCCGAGCGTGTCACGCTGGTTGAAGGATCGGTGCAAACCATCGGTGGGCAAGGTCCCGGCGAAGCGTTCGAAGGCGCACGCCTGCCGCTGGTCGCTGATTTCGTCTTCAACGGCGAGACGGTGACGGTGGTCAACAACCACTTCTCCTCCAAAGGCGGATCCGCGCCCATTCTGGGGGCCGAACAGGATTTTGCCGCACGTCAAGAGGACGTTACAGTGAATGGCAGTCTGGATGAACGTCAGGCTCAGAGTCAGGCGGTGCAGGACTTCGTCAATGGTCTTGGTGCTGAGGCCAATGCGGTTGTATTGGGTGACTTCAACGAATTCGAATTTGTCTCACCTGTGGCCGATCTTGAAAACAACACCAGCCTTGTAAACCTGACAAACGATATCCCGGAAGACGAGCGCTATACCTTCGAGTTTCAGGGAAACAGCCAATCGTTAGACCATATTCTGGTCTCCGAGGGATTGTATGCCGGCGCATTGGTGGACATTATCCATGTCAATTCGGAATTTGCTGCAACCAGCGCGCGAGCGTCGGATCATGACCCGATGCTGACTAGCCTGTTTCTGCCCGACACACAGACACTGGCGGTCGAGTTCGAGGCAGATGGGTGGTTCAGAACCTTAGCATTCGAGAGCATCGATGGCGAAGTTGTGGATGTCGACCGGCTTGGTCCCGTGCGCAAAAGTCTCAAATTTTCGGATGTTGGTATTAAGGTGGATGCGATTGACCCGACCAATTTCGAGTTTGTCGCCACCAAGCATGGCGCGATAGGTGTCTATTCCTTCGACGATCCGATCTTCGGACGCGAAGCCAGGTCAGTCGACGGTGATGAAAGCTTGATGATCGCGTTGGAGGACGCGGATCTTGAGGCGGTGGAGTTCATGTTTAGCTTCGACGAAAGTCATGGAAACGGCGAAGTGGAGGTTGCGTTCTACGATGACGGAGAGCTTGTGGGTACGCTGATCGCGGACGCCGCCGACGGTGATTTCCAAGGTTCGTTGGGCCGCACGAGTTTTGACGCGGTGGAGTTGGCCGCAAGCGGTGATACTATGTTTACGGTTGATGAATTTTCCTTTGATGTGATTGATCACAACCAGATCGCGTAGTGTAAAGTCGCACAAGCTTCTTGTGACTATGAAAACAGCAGCTTCGACGGCCGCATTGCTGTATCGCGATGCGGCCTAAACGGTGTGTTAATGGCTCCTGTAAAGCAAGAGAATTATGTCACTGCGATGGGCTGTGGGCGAAATCATTTGTTCGACCTGTTAGCGTCCGAGTTTCGAAGCGCAGGAAGGTACGCATTTTGTGAGTTTGCCTGTCTTGCGATTTCTCTCCCGCGGTGAATGGCAGGTTTGACGGGCCGCGCCGCAGCATTACCGATAGCGGTTGAATGTCTCCTTTGGGCCGCGAGCTACCTCTTCCAGCCCAAAGCGGACTTCGCGAACTATCTTCTGCTTGAAAAGGAAAATTGGAAGCCGACGCGCAGCCGATTTGTCAGCACTGTGCTTCAACAAGGAAAATCCCCTATCTGTTGGCAGGCTGAGGCACGGCCTGAGATCTGGACAACAAGTCACGTGGCCGGTCGCAAGGCGATATAGTGATCCGAAGATGGACAGTGTATTCGCGAAGTGTTCAAACGCGTTAGCGCCTATTTGGTCACGTAGCCTTCAGGCCTATTGGATCTTTACTCCGGTCTGGCCCGTACTCTACATCGAGAGCATCTGGATAGGTCGGCGGGTAAAATGTCTGTAGCGGTGAAGCTTGCTTGGACGCAACTTGAATTGAATGTCCAGTAATCGCCACCTTTCATGCCTAGATCCGCGATCACTTTAACTAAGAGCGATCCCTCTCTAGCCAGGACATTTTCGTGCAGACACGTTCCAGCGCTGCTGCCGAATGGCGCGAACTCGGTGACGGACACAAGACAGCTTTGCAAGCCTCACTGAGACCGGTTCGAATTCCTCTGCGCGTGCTGCTGCAGTCCGGCCAGAGTAGATTGTGCCGGGAATTTCAGTTTGCTAACGTCAGACACGCGCTGGGGAGGGCGGGTACACCTATATGCTGGACTATTCGCACAACGCCTGGCTTGTGGCGGCCTCTTTGGCCGTGTCGCTGATGGCGGGATTTACCGGGCTGTATCTGACCCATGGTGCATCCCAGCTTGACAGTCAGCGGCGTAAGCTTGTGGTTGCTCTGGCGGCAGTCATTCTGGGTGGCGGCATCTGGTCGATGCATTTTGTCGCCATGCTGGGTCTGCAACTGCCGATCCTGTTTTACTATGACGCTCTGATCACACTGATTTCTGCTCTGGTCGCGATCCTGATGGTTGGACTGGCGCTTTTACTGCTGCATTTTCGCCCGCGCACGCCCCAGATCATGATCGGGTCTGGGGTGATCGTGGGCCTGGGGATCGTGGTGATGCACTATATCGGAATGGCTGGAATGCAGCTGTGCCGTCCCGTCTATAATGCATTGGATGTGGTGTTGGCGACTTTGGCTTCGGTGATACTGTCGGTTGCGGCCATCTGGGTCGCCTATGGTAATCGCACGCAGCGCAATATTCTTTTGGGCACGGTCTGCTTTGGGCTGGCCGTGTTTACCATGCATTTTGTGGCCACCGGGCTGACCGATTTTGTCGCCAGCGATAGCGCCGGTGGCGCAGGACCTGCGCTAGACAATCAGGTTCTGGCGATGGGTGTCACGGTTTCGGTGTTTCTGATTTGCGGAGCGTTCCTGTTGACGGGAATCTCGTTCATCGAACCTAAGGAGACGCCTGCACCCGAACGTCCTGCAGAACCCGCAGCCCTGCGTGCCGGGGTTCCGTTCGAGCGCGAGGGCCAGACTTTTTTCGCCGAATCCAACCGCATCGCCGCCATCCGGGCCGAGGGGCACTATACCGTTCTTTATTTAGATGCCGAGAAACTGTTTTGCCCTTGGTCGATCACCGAGGCTGAATCGCGCCTGGAACCTGACGGATTTCTGAGGGCCCATCGCAGCTATCTGGTGAACCCAAAGCACGTCTCAAGCTTTGAGCGTCACAAGGATAATGGGACCTGTTATTTCGACGGCGTCGACGCGTTGACAAAGGTACCGGTCAGCCGATCCCGTTTAACAGACATTCGCGAGGCGCTTGGCCTTTGATCGCATCTCGTGCAGCCAATTCGCATTTCGTGAAACAAGCTGCGCGCCCTGTTTCCGTTGGCTGGAACGCCTGAGCCCGCCACTCTTTTCTTACTCAAGGTCCCCCAAGACATAACGCTCGGACCCAGGGAGGAAGAAAATGATACCAGCCGGTTTTGAGTATCACCGGCCAGGCGATATCGCCTCGGCCATCGGCATTCTGCAAGAACATGGAGACGAGGCGCGCGTCATCGCAGGCGGGCACAGTCTGATTCCTATGATGAAGTTGCGCATGGCCGAGATGGGTCATCTGGTCGATCTTCAAGCTATCGACGAATTGAAGGGTGTTGAGGTTGGTGCTGATACCGTCAAATTGGGCTCGATGGTGACACAGCATGAGCTGATCACCCACGATGGGTTGGCCACCGCCATTCCGTTGATCCGCGAAGCCGCATTGCAGATCGCTGATCCGCAAGTGCGTTATATGGGCACAGTTGGTGGCAACGTCGCCAATGGGGATCCTGGGAATGACATGCCGGGATTGATGCAGTGCCTGAACGCCACGTTTGAGTTGTCCGGTCCCGATGGTAACCGCAGCGTTGCGGCGCGTGACTTCTACGAGGCTGCTTATTTCACCGCCCGTGGAGATGAGGAAATCCTGACACGCATCTCGATTCCGGTTCCCGGATCCGGCGTGAGGCAAGCCTACGAAAAGCAAAAACGAAAGATAGGCGACTACGCTACCGCTGCCGCCGCAGTGATGGTTGGAAATGGTACGGCGTCAGTTGCGATGACCAATCTGGCCGACACTCCCGTCTGGTCCGTAAGCGCGAGCAGTGCTTTGGCGGGTGGTGATGTCGAGGGCTGTGTGTCGGAAATGCTTGATGCGATCGACCCGGTCGCTGACAACCGCGGCCCCGTCGAATTCAAGAAACACGTGGCCGCCGTGATGCTGCGCCGCGCCATCGACCGTGCGCAAAGCCGCGCGGGTTGAGGGGAGGAACCAATGTCAAAAATGCACGTCAAACTCACCGTGAACGGAAAAGAAGTCGAGGGTCTGGCCGAGCCGCGCACGCTGTTGATCCACTTCCTGCGGGAAGATCTGAAAATCACCGGCCCTCATATCGGGTGCGAGACCAGCCATTGCGGTGCCTGCACCGTGGATATCGACGGTAAGTCGGTCAAATCCTGCACCACCTTCGTGGCGCAGGTGAACGGAGCCGATATTACCACTGTCGAAGGACTGACCAATGACGATGGCAGCCTTGGCGTTCTGCAGGAAATGTTCCGCGAACATCACGGGCTGCAATGCGGCTTCTGCACGCCGGGCATGATCACCCGCGCGCATCGCCTGTTGCAGGAAAACCCGAATCCGACCGAGGAAGAAATCCGCTTTGGTATGGCGGGGAACCTCTGTCGCTGTACCGGGTATCAGAACATCGTCAAAGCGATCTCCGCCTCGGCTGAGATGCTGAACGCTCAGAAGGAGGCCGCGGAATGAACGAACAAACCATGACCCCCGGAGAACGCGCCGCCAATCTCAAAGGGATGGGAAGCTCGCGCAAACGCGTCGAGGATGTGCGCTTTACCCAAGGCAAGGGCAACTATGTCGACGACATCAAGCTGGATGGGATGCTGTTTGGCGCTTTCGTCCGCTCGCCTTATGCCCATGCCCGCGTTGTCAATGTGAACAAAGAGGCCGCATTGGCCGTGCCCGGCGTTGTTGCTGTGTTGACAGCCGAGGATCTGGCTCCGCTGGGTTTGCACTGGATGCCGACGCTGGCAGGTGACAAGCAGATGGTTCTGGCCGATGGTAAGGTTCTGTTCCAAGGTCAGGAAGTTGCCTATGTCGTCGCCGAAAATCGGTACATCGCTGCCGATGCGGCAGAGCTGGTTGAGGTCGACTACGAAGAACTGCCGGTCCTGACCGACCCGTTCGAGGCGTTGAAATCGGACGTAGTTTTGCGTGAAGACCTTGCGGGTCAGACCGAGGGCGCGCATGGCCCGCGCAAACACCACAACCACATTTTCACGTGGGAGCAAGGCGACAAGGACGCGACCGAAGCCGTTCTGGGCGAGGCCGATGTTGTGGCCGAAGAGATGGTTTATTACCATCGGACCCATCCCTGCCCGCTGGAGACCTGCGGCTGTGTTGCCTCGATGGATAAGGTGACCGGCAAGTTGACGCTGTATGGCACCTTCCAGGCCCCCCACGCGATCCGGACTGTTGTGTCGCTAATCTCGGGTCTGGCCGAGCACAATATCCGGGTGATAAGCCCTGATATCGGTGGTGGCTTTGGCAACAAGGTTGGCGCCTATGCGGGCTATGTCTGCTCGGTCGTCGCCTCGATTGTCACCGGCCAGCCGGTGAAATGGGTCGAGAACCGGATGGAAAACCTTATGTCCACCGCCTTTGCCCGCGATTACTGGATGCAGGGCAAGATAGCTGCGACCAAGGATGGCAAGATCACTGGTCTCTGGTGCCATACAACAGCGGATCATGGTGGATTTGACGCCTGTGCCGACCCGACCAAATTTCCGGCTGGTTTCATGAACATCTGCACCGGGTCATATGACATCCCAACTGCTTATCTGGCTGTGGATGGGGTTTACACCAACAAGGCACCGGGCGGTGTTGCATATCGTTGTTCGTTCCGGGTGACAGAGGCCGCATATTTCATCGAACGGATGATCGAGGTACTGGCCATCAAGCTGAACATGGACGCGGCCGAGTTGCGCCGGATCAACTTTATCCGCAAAGATCAGTTCCCGTATCAGTCAGCGCTGGGATGGGAGTATGACTCTGGCGATTACCACACCGCTTGGGACAAGGCGCTGAAAGCTATCGACTATGAAGGTCTGCGGGCGGAACAGGCGCAACGGATCGAGGACTTCAAAGCCGGAAGGACCCGCAAACTGCTGGGCGTCGGCCTGACGCATTTCACCGAAATCGTCGGGGCTGGACCGGTCAAGAACTGCGATATCCTTGGGTTGGGAATGTTCGACTCATGCGAAATCCGGATTCACCCGACGGGTTCCGCCATCGCACGGTTGGGGACGATCAGTCAGGGGCAGGGTCATGCAACGACCTTCGCCCAGATTATCGCCAGCGAGATCGGCCTGCCTGCCGATGACATCACGCTGGAAGAAGGCGACACTGATACCGCGCCCTATGGGCTTGGCACCTATGGGTCTCGTTCGACACCTGTGGCCGGTGCGGCAACGGCGATGGCCGCCCGCAAAATCCGTGCCAAGGCGCAGATGATCGCGGCTTACTTGCTTGAAGTCCACGACGACGATGTCGAATGGGACGTGGATCGGTTCTCGGTCAAAGGTGCGCCTGAGCGGTTCAAGACGATGAAAGAAATCGCCTTTGCCGCATATAATCAGGCGATTCCGGGGCTGGAACCCGGTCTGGAGGCCGTAAGCTACTATGACCCGCCGAACATGACCTACCCATTCGGGGCCTATATCTGCGTCATGGAAATCGACGTCGATACCGGCGAATGGGAGGTCCGGCAGTTCTATGCGCTGGACGATTGCGGGACCCGGATCAACCCCATGATCATCGAGGGTCAGGTCCATGGCGGCGTGACCGAGGCTCTGGCAATCGCTATGGGTCAGGAAATCGCGTATGATGAGATGGGTAACGTCAAGACCGGTACGTTGATGGACTTCTTCTTGCCCACCGCCTGGGAGACGCCCAACTACACCACCGATCACACGGTGACGCCGTCTCCGCACCACCCGATCGGTGCAAAAGGCGTTGGCGAAAGCCCGAATGTCGGTGGCGTTCCTGCGTTCTCGAACGCGGTGCATGATGCCTTCCGTCCGTTTGGCCTTGTTCAGAGCCACATGCCGCATGACCACTGGCGTATCTGGAAGATCGCCAACGGTCTGGGAATGCACGGCTAACAGGAAAAGCTGCCGCGCTGGAATACGGCGCGGCGGCAATCCGGGAGAATTGCATGAGCTTGCAGCACATTCAGCAAGGCTTGGCCGAGGTGGGCTACGTTGCCGATGACCGATTGGCGATGGCGCTTCATCTGGCGCAGTTGCTTGGGCGTCCGCTACTGTTGGAAGGGCCAGCAGGGGTCGGAAAAACAGAGGTTGCAAAGGCGTTGGCGGCACAACGCGCGGCGCGGTTGATCCGGTTGCAATGCTACGAAGGGTTGGATGCCAGCCACGCGATATATGAATGGAATTACCAGCGCCAGTTGCTGGCTATTCGTGCAAGCGAGGCACAGGGTGGCACCAGGGAGGCCCAGCTATTCACTGATGACTATTTGCTGAAGCGACCTTTACTAGAAGCGATCAGCGAAGAAGAACCACCTGTTCTTCTGATCGATGAAATCGACCGGGCGGATGAGGAGTTTGAGGCCTATCTGCTTGAGATTTTGTCGGACTTTCAGATCACCATCCCCGAGCTTGGCACCATCAAGGCGCGTTCGCGGCCCATCGTGATCCTGACGGCGAATGGGACGCGGGATCTTTCGGACGCACTGCGGCGTCGTTGCCTGTATAGTTTCCTTGACTACCCATCGCGTGAAACGGAAATGGCGATCCTGAAAGCCCGCATGCCCGAAGTTGAAGGGCTGTTGGCGCGCCAGATTGTTGGCGTTGTGCAGGCGCTGCGCAAAGAAGACTTGGAGAAGACCCCTGGCATTGCCGAAATGTTGGACTGGGCGGCGGCCCTTTCGGGGCTGGGTGTAAACGACATGGCGCAGTCCCGCGAAGAGGTTCAGGCGACCCTTGTTTGCCTTCTGAAAACCGCTGCCGACTACGACGCTGCTCCGCCCGAGGTGACGGATCGCCTGATCGGAAAGGTGGCGTGATGCAGGTCACCCGGTTCCCCGCACGCGCATCTGGTTTGTCGGAAAGAATGTCCGCTTTCATCGCGCATTTGCGTATGAACGGACTGCGCGTCGGGCCGGCTGAAACGGGGGATGCATTGGCCGCGCTGGCGGCGGTTGAGGCGACGGATGTCAGACAGGCCCAGCAGGCACTTTGCGTGTTGCTGGCCGGCGACGCCGACGATTGGCGGCGGTTCGATGACCTGTTCGAAGCCTATTGGTTCAACACCGGCAAGCAACGCACGGGAACTGCCCAAACCGCGCATGTGCGGGTTCAATCCGCCAAGCCGATGATCTGGCAGCAAGAGAGCCAGGATGCTCAGAAAACCGAGACCGGCACGGATCAGGCCGCCGCACCTGATACCGGCGATGGGGAGGCTTTGGGGAGAGACGGGAAGCTGATTGCGACCCGTACGGCCAACCTGTCGCGCCGGGATTTGCGCGAGTTGATGGATGAAGATGCGCTGCGCCAGGCCGAACAAGCCGCAACGGCCATCGCGCGCGCTATCCGCGACCGGCGCTCGCGTCGGCGCAAACAGGCGCTGCGAGGACCTGCTTTGGACATGCGTCGCATACAGCGGGCCAGCCTTGCGCGGGGCGGAGAACCAATGGACCTGTACCGTCGCGCCCGTCCGCCGCGCCCATTGCGGATTGTGGCGTTGTGCGATGTTAGTGGATCGATGACGGTCTATTCGCGGGTTTTTCTAGCCTTCCTCAAAGGTCTGATCGGCAGTGGAACAGAGGCGGACGCCTATCTCTTTCACACCCGTTTGATGCGGGTGACTGATGCGCTGCGCGATCATGACACGCTGCGCGCAGCCGGTCGGTTATCACTCATGGCCGAAGGGTTCGGCGGTGGGACAGACATCTCGGGAAGCCTTGAGAGGTTTCTGAACGGATACGGTGCCCGTGCATTGAACGGGCGGACGATCGTATTGATCCTCTCAGACGGTTATTGCAGCGAGTCGCCTGAGGCCCTGGCAGATGCTCTGGCTCGGATTCGGCGCAAGGCGCGGCGGATTGTTTGGCTGAATCCTCTTAAAGGATGGAAAAACTATCAGCCCATTGCCGCCGCTATGCAGGCAGCAGAACCTTATCTGGATGCGCACCTACCGGCCAACACGCTCGACGCGCTGGCGGCGTTGGAACCCAAATTCCGAAAACTGTGAAAGGACACGTCGATGGCAGGTTTCGACATTTTCGACAAGATTGAGGAGTTGCGCAAAAAGGGCGATGCCTTTTGCGTGGCAACGGTCCTTCGCACTGCCGACGCAACTTCGGCCAAGGCAGGTGGCAAGGCCGTGATCATGCGGGACGGCTGTATTTTGGGGCATCTGGGCGGAGCGTGCGTGCAGCGCGTTGTACGCACATCGGCGCAGGAGGCACTTGCGGGTGGAACTCCGAAAATGATCCGCGTGAAACCTTCAGACAAGGTAGTGGCGATGACAGACCCGGATGGTGTTGAGACCTTCAAAAGCGGTTGTCCTTCGGGCGGAACGGTCGATTTGCTGATCGAACCCTATCAGCACGCCCCGCGCTTGATCATTTTCGGAGAATCTCCGATTGCAAACGCGCTTGCCGCGCACGCGGCGCTGATCGGGTTGCGTGTTTGTTTGCCTGAAGGTTCCGAAAGCTCGGTGGAATTCATCGGTTTTGATCCAAATGACCTAAACGCATTGGGGGTTGAACCACGCGATTTCGCGGTGGTCGCCTCACAAGGGAAGGGCGATGGCGCAGCGCTGAAATCTGCGCTTGAATCACCAGCACGACGCGTTTCGATGGTCGCGAGCCACCGCAAGGCCAAGGTGTTGTGCGAGAGGTTGGAAGCGCAGGGATTGACCGCTGAGCAAACCAGTCGGCTCAAGTCACCGGCCGGTCTGGATATCCATGGAATCGACCCGCACGAAATCGCCCTGTCGATCCTCGCAGAGATCATCCTCTGGCGGAATTCAGACAATTCCGAGGAGACGTCGCATGATGAAAAAATGGCGTAGATGGTTGCAATCCCTTCGGACTGTGAAGCAGGAACAGACCCCGGAAGAGGCGACCGAGACCGCACTTCGCGTTTTCCCAAGATGCTGTTGAGTAAAGGACTCTCAAATGGAACTAAATGACGAAATCCGTATCTCTGCTCCGCGTGACGTCGTGTATCGAGCGCTAAATGATCCGGATGTGTTGCGTGAGTGCATTCCCGGTTGTGAGGAATTGATCCAGCATTCTCCCGAGCACTTGGAGGCCAAAGTTGTGCTCAAAATCGGCCCGGTCAAGGCTCGGTTCAGCGGCGAAGTGACGTTGGACAACTCCAAAGCTCCGGATGAGTTTTCACTGACTGGTGAAGGAAAAGGTGGCGCTGCAGGCTTTGCCAAAGGGGGAGCGGATGTCCGTCTTAGCACTGAGGGCGAGGAAACGGTTTTATCCTATAGTGCCAAGGTCACAATCGGCGGGAAAATAGCGCAATTGGGCAGCCGGTTGATTGCAGGGACTGCAAAAAAACTTTCAGCCAAGTTTTTCGACAGATTTGGGGAAATCGTCGCCGAGCAACACGTCGGCTAGGGTTAGGATTTCGGTAACGGGGCCTTCCCAGTCAAGCGGTTTTGCGCAAAATTGTTGATCCGCCGAAACGGTGTTGTCAGGTCTGTACTTGTGAGCCCTGCTATGGGAGTCGAACATGGATACTTTGAACCAAAGCGAAGCCGTTCCTCACAACCTGCATATGATCGACAGCACCGTGATCCGCGCCCATCATCCACTGCCCGGCAGGGGGTTGCGGCAGCAATTTCCCAAGTGGGAGGCAGCGGGCGCCAAACCATGGCCGCGATGAGAAGTTACACCTTGGCACACACTTTTTGCTGATCAAGCGCTGACTGAATTGTTTGAAGTACGTGAACGTGCACAATTACGAAAAATGCAGTTGCAGCGAATGTCGGCAATACGGGTTACAGACGCAGCATCGCCACTATCGATTCAAGGGTCGCTTTGAGCCGCAAGTGACGGCAACGAAACCTTTCAAGCGACACTCAGTTTGCGTCATTCGCAAGAAAGCTTACGCCCTATAAGACGGCATCGATTCCGGGTTTTCCCCTCTGCATCTATTGCGTCCATCGACCAGCTACCATCTGTTTTCAGGGTCAACATCAAGAAGCCGAAATCGCTGTTGCTGACTACTATACTTGCCAGGCTGCCAGCAACTTCAACGTTGGTAGCAGTATCGGAGGGCAAAGCATCAAGCTGCGTTCCTCCGTTGCCGCTTAGCCGACATTGATCAAATGAAGTTCAAATGCAGCTTCGTCCGCGGTCCAGACCTCGTTTGGCCTTCCGGCTTTGCGCTTGCAGCGAATGTCTCCTCCGACGGGCCGCACTGCAGCATCGATAATCCTCGGACAATGGCAGCAATGGGCCGTCCTCGAAAGCTTCGGCACGACCCAATATCGCCAATGCTGCAATTGTCCCCGCGGAAATAGAGAGCCCAGATTGACCGATGCTGCGCTCGGTTTCAAAGTCCGTTATCCCACAGAACTCGGTCTTTCGTCAGGCAATCGGTGTGAAGTCCATCGTCCAGTTGGTTTCCCAAGTGGCTCCATCATCAGTCGAGAAAGCTTGTTCCCATCGCGGAACCGCCCCTTTTTTCCAAAGAAACCTGACGATGAGGGGCTGCCCATTCAACACGTCATGCGCGCGAAATTCTCCGATATCTCCTGTGAATGCACCCTTTACCGGTGTATCAAGCCTGTGGGGCGATCTACCGTCGAGCCACCAGATCGCCCATTCCCCTGAACCTGGATCGAAGCTGCGCAAGGCAATGGCGCGATAAGGCTGTCCGGGAAGCTCGACAAGGTTGTCTTCAACATTTCCATTGCCTGCGAGGATTGGCTGCGTTTGCGAAAGGCCTGCGAAAACCTCCCAGTCATCGCAGCCAGTTAACCGCTCCTTCAAGCGTCTGTGCTGTACGGTCCAAGACCCGAACATGAAGTCAAAATCATTCTGGATAGCGGTTGTCGCCTCGGGGTCGCGATCGGTGTGCATGGCTTCTCCTTTTTTCCGTGACATGACAGCTTATGAGAGAAATAACCCGACATAACGTGTCATGTTTTTTTCGGAGAGCCGATGAAATCCTCTCGCTTACTGTCAATTTTGTTACGCCTTCAATCCCGCGGCCTGATGACTGCGCAGCAATTGGCCGATGAATTTGAGGTCAGCTTGCGCACGATTCACAGGGACATCGATCAGCTAAGCTACGCAGGTGTCCCCGTTTATGCCGAGCGGGGGCGCAACGGTGGCTATCGGTTGATGGATGGATACCAAACCCGATTGACAGGCCTTGATGCGGATGAAGCGCGCAGCCTGCTGCTGGCGGGGCTTGGCTCCGCATTGGATGATCTTGGTTTGCTGGAAGCCGCGAGCCAGACAGAGCTGAAAATCATGGCGTCGCTCTCGGGCTCGACGCGCGATCAGGCCATTCTTGTTTCCGAGAGGTTTTTGTTGGATCCGCTGGGTTGGTATCAAAAGAAGACCACGGCTCCATTTGTGCCTGAGGTTGCCTCAGCCGTGTGGAATGAAAGGCGACTGTCGATAGAATACGAGAGCTGGAACGGTGTCGTGGACCGTGTCGTGTCACCCTTGGCGATTGTCCTGAAAGCCGGAAACTGGTATCTTGTCGCGCTCTTCGAAACCCCACGTGTCTACAAGATTGCAAATGTCCGGAGCATCAAGGTTCTTGATGAAACATTTTTACGCCCGAAGACTTTTGATGTCAGCGCTTTTTGGCACAGCTGGATCGCAGATTTCGAGCGTCGGCTGAAGTCTCAACAAGTCGCGCTTCGGGTCAGTTCAACAGGCTTGCGCATGTTAAACGAATTGGGCTTTGTATTGCAGTCGCCTGTTCAGATTCCGAAACGAAAAGGATGGTTCTCTGTGAACGTACACATGGAGGTTGGAGTGAAGGCCGTTCGTGATGTTTTATCGCTGGGTTCTGAGGCCGAGGTCCATGAGCCAGCCGCATTTCGAGAAGACGTGATCGCTGAGGCCCGCAGAGTTATCGATCTATACGTATCTTGATTTCGCCGAGGTCTGATTAGTGAAGATAAGCGGGCATCCTTTGCGATGGCAACGAACTGGCGCTTTGCCCGCGAAATGTGAGTTTGAGTAATCCCAAAAATGACGAATGCAGCGAATGTCCGCAAAGCAGGCTGCTGGCGCAGCATTGAGAATGCAGGACGAAGGTCGGCTAGGCGCAGGCCAGGGTTTCCAGCTCTGTGGTGCTGATCTGAGGCATGTTCAGGCTCCGCCCTGTGCCTTGGCATATGCACGGTGTGCATCGGCCGCCCTGGCCACGGCATCAAAGTCGAGTTCAAAACCAAGGCCGGGACGCCCCTCAAGCGACAGAATACCTTTTTGCGGCTCAAGGCAGGGGGAGGCGATGATATTATCCTTCAGCAGCTGCCACATGATCTGATTGCCATCATCCAGATTGGCCGCGGCCCGTCCGATGTGATGTTCAGCGCAGGTGGTGATGCCGGTGGTCATGCTGGAGTGGATGCACAGGGTGATCCCGGCCGCTTCACAGATGGCCGAGGCCTTCATCATCCCCTTCAGCCCGCCAATCTCACGCGGGCCGACGGCTACCATGTCCGCCACCCCATTGGCGCAGGCGTGAAAGACCTCCTGCAGGGTAAAGACGCTTTGGTCCGCGCCCAATGCAATGGGAGAGCGTTCCTTCAGATGTTTGAGCGGCGCCAGCGACAGGCTGGTGGTGGGCTGCTCGATATATTCGATGTTGCAGTCGGCGATGGCATTGATCATGCGCAGCGCATGGGCGGGCGGCCAGCCTTCATTGGCGTCCAGCCGCAGGCGGTGGTCCGGCCCAATGGCTTGCCGGATGGCGCGGATATTGGCCAGGTCATACTCAGCCGAAATCCCGACTTTCAGGTAGAGGATCGGATGGCCTGCTTCGGCTCCGGCGCGTGCGTCGGCCACCAGCTCTTCGGTGGTTTGCCCCTGAAGGAAGTAGAAATACCCGACATCTTTGCGCTTTTCTCCGCCCAGCAGCTCCCAGACCGGGCGGCCCGTCAGCTTGCCCTGCAGATCCAGCGCCGCCATCTCCAGCCCGCAGAACAGCTGATTGGCATAGCGCTGCATATTGCCGCCAAAGACCAGGAAATGACGGCGGTAGGCATCCTCCTGCGCTGCCGTGATGCCGAAAACGGAACGGCCGGTGTAGGATCCGGCCAGCTTGTCCAGGATGATCTTCTGCGCATCCGCATCCGGCGCGGCGGTTGTCTCACCATAGCCGATGGTGCCGTCTTCGGCCTCCATTTCGATCAGGTTCACGGTGAAGGCATGCTCGACACCCTGCGACCAGACGTATGGAACCCGCGTTTCCAGCCGCAGCGGCGTGATGTGGATGTCTTTGATGTTCATGGCAATGCTCTCCAATCCAATTCACACGGTCAGCCGCCTGGGCAGCGTTTTCTGACGGGATCTGCGAGCGACCTGCGCGGCCCTTGCTTTGCCCCGACTGTCGAGAATAGTGTTGATGCGTTATGGAAGATGAATCCAATAAAAATTCATGATAGTAGAGAAGCCCCCGTTATGCGCCGCCCCGACCTGCCGCCGAAACTCGTCCAGAGCTTCCTCACCGTCCTACGGATGCAAAGCTACACCCAGGCCGCGCATACGCTGAACCTGACCCAGCCCGCGGTGACCCAGCACATCTCACGCCTGGAAGAGACTGTCGGTGTCCGCCTGATCGAGCGCAGCCGCGGCGTTGTGCTGCCAACCGCCGAAGCGCAGGCCCTGATGCCGGAACTGGAGCGGCTCGAGCAATCTGCCAAACTGTTGTTCGACAAGGCGCGCGCGGTGGCAGAGGGTGGCCGGAACACCCTGCAGATCGCCACCCCGACCTCGCTGGTCGCGCATCTTCTGGCACCGGCAGCAGCAGAGCTTCGCCGGTCTGGAACCGGGGTATTCCCAGTGTTCCGCGAAGTGGACGATCACAGGGTTTACGACATGGTGCGCGCGGGCGAAGTGGATTTTGCGCTGACCTCCATGACCGGCAGGGACGCGGCCCTGTCCTGCACATTCCTGCTCTGCGACCGCCCCTGCCTTGTCTGCCCTCAGGATCACCCGCTAGCCAAAACCAGATCTGTCAGCATTGAGGATATCCTGCCCTTCGAGCTCATCCGGCCGCCGGCGGATACCTCCGCCAACCGGACAATCGGGATTTTTGAGCAAACCGTGGGGGCGGAGTTCACCTACGCTGCCGAAGCATCCCGGCTGATGACCATGGAAGCCATGGCGCGGGCGGGTCTGGGGGTGCTGATTCTACCCGCCCTGTCCGCGCAACTCAGCGCTCATTCCGGGCTTGTGTTCCGGCCGATCGACACCGGAGAAGGCTGGCGAAGCTGCCAGCTGATCCGGCAAAAGCACCTGCGCCCGCCGTCTGTTGCCAAACAGGTGATGGAAGTCATCCAGAGCAAAGTAAGAGCCTTGGAAATGGCCATGCCTGAGCTTCTTTCCCGTCGCGCTCTGCCTGGTTGACAGGAAAGAACTTGGATGAACGTATGCTTCCAATCTCCTGAACTAACCCAATCGCACCTGCGGAGAAGGTCCGCAACCCGCCCGAACTTCATGAGCTCCCATGGCAGCGCGGCTCCAAGATGAATGTCTGCTTAGGGCTGCCTGCAATCTTTGGTCCCGAAAAGGCAAACGGCAGCAAAGTCTGCAAACTTCCGGTTCGCAGAGTGCTCAACTTCGCGCTTGCGGCGAATGTCTCCTCTGACGGGCCGCACCGCAGCGACAGCTACCGTAGTCGGAAGACCGCTTCGGGCCGAGTTGTCACGACTGAGTTCTAGCTAAAAAAGCGGCACCAAATTCCTCTTTCAGCAACTGATTTGCAGCTCTGGGTCTACTTCGTGCTCAACGAGTTATTGATTTGGGGGTGCCATCCGATGTCGATCGTTCACCTCGTTTCTGGTCCAACTGCGACGGTTGGGTCAGGTTCTTGTGACGTTCAACAAGTACTGTGGAACGTCACTGATACTTGACTCAATCGACATCCAAAACCTCAACAAATCGGCCGATCACGTCATCCATTTCTGACCCAGAGCGAGCAGAACCCCCTCATCGGCACTGCTAACGATAGCCGCCGAATCAGCATGCCAAATAGCCCATTCCCGGACACTAAATACAAACGCTTTAGTAAGGTGCCTTGGACAGCGTCATCAAAAACGCAACTAAGTCTTCAATCTCTTGCTCAGACAAATTCAATTGCGAGAGAATGGCTTCACCGTCGGCGTGCAGCCTTTCCGTATTGATTTTGCTGTAATGCCGGATCACAGCGTTCAGATCCCCTAGGCTGCCGTCATGCATGTACGGTGCGGTTTCAGCCACCCCACGCAGGCTGGGCGTGCGGAAGGTTCCAAAATCAGCGTGGCTCCGGCGTACATTTCGAACGGCCCAAGCACCTTGCTTGTCCGGATCGTCATTCCAGACGCCGTCCAGTGTATAGGGGCTTGAGAGCAAAAAGTTCAATCCACCAAACCGACCTTCGTCAACCTCGGTTTCATTCAGAAAATATGGTACACCGGCATCGTGGAACTCATTGTTGGAAAACCTCGGGCCGTTGTGGCAAAACACGCAATTCCCGCGCCCTAAAAACAGCTGAAGACCTCGCTGGGCTGCTTCGGGGTAGTACGCGGCCGCTGCAAAATCTTGATCCTCCAAGGCATCGCGAAAATCGTCGAACTGAGTCCGGTCGGTAGCTAAAGTTTCCAAGTAAGCCGAAAGGACTTTTGCAGTGTTTACCAGAGCATGTTCTGGACCTTGATCCTGGATATCGCCAAATATTGCTTCAAAGTCATCAATGTAAGCACTTTCTGAGATTGCTGTTTTCAGACTTTCGGGACTATGCGCCATCTCATGCTCTTCGATGATCGGATGCAGGCTTGCCGCCCAAAAATTGTCGCTCTTTCCACCCCACCCATACCAACGGAGTCCGGCAAGGTTCCGTAGTGATGGTGTGTTTCGATCTAACAGAACACGGCCGAGCGCTCGGGCTTCCGGCGTTGTAAAGGCCTGTTCAGGATCATGACAACTGGCGCACGAAAATGCACCGTCGACCGACAACACCGGATCGTTGAAAAAAGCCTGTCCGAGCTGGATCGATCGGGTGTCTTTGGAAACCCTATTGCTTGGGTCCGACTGGAAGGATGGTGGCCACGGTCCAAAAGTCAGCGTTTGTTCAATTTCGTCAGCAGACAGCAAGACTTCGGCACGCACTGCGCCGGTCAGGACCATTAGCGCCGCAGTCATCCACAGCTTCATTTCAACGCAATTTTTGACGTGTAGAAAATTGATTGATCATTGATGTCGACATCAACCTGCAGCTCCCACAAACCCGGCATGTGAAACAGCATATCATCAACGCGGAACGTTCTACCGTCCAACGCGGTAACCTTGGGGGTATAGTTCATACCGTGTTGATGAGCGGGCATGATTGCATCCACGCGCATTTGGCCCACGGCAGTTTCACTACAAACTGAAACCAGCAAGGAAAACGGTTGAGCCAACGGAATTTCATCAACAGACAGATAAACCTCGGGTGCGTTTTGAACTTCCGAATTCACACGTTGCCCAGTTACGTCACAAGCAAAAGCCGCGCTGGACCAAATCAGAAACCAGACAGCGCAGCGGATCATTCTGATGCCAGCAAACGTTCGGCATTGGCATAGGCGATGTTGTCCGCAATCTGGTCCGGCAGCAAATCCAACCATTCACGCGAAAAATCGGCATGAGGTCCTACGTAATACCAACGTTCCGGCGCAAATGTATCCGTACCGACCATGAAACGATCCGGATGGGCTTCGAAAGCCGCCTTCCAATCCGGGTCGATACGGCCTCGTGAGGTCATGTCGGAACGAAACGCCAAATCGGCCCAAAGCCTGGGATAGGTGTCCAGCGCGTCAACAACACTCGCCGGATCATCAAAGCCAGAGTGCGCCCACAAGACCCGAGCCTCCGGCCAGGTTTCGAAGATCAGGTCAACTGCCTCTCGATCACCATGGTGATGCAGGATGAGGTTCCGCTCTTTGGCTAGTGCAATCATACGTTGGATGACCGGCGTTTTGATATCGTCGCCGTAAGCGTGAAACTCACCGATGGCTTCGTACTTGTTCATTGCCAGATTTGCTTCCAGATACTCGATTACGGTTTCATCGTGCATCCAGGTGTTGATTTCACCGCGACGCCGGTAAGGGCGCAGTGCCGGAACAACAATGTCCGGTGCCGCGGCCAACAACAGCTGAGTACCATTGTCATCAGAGCTGGAGACCAGGGCTTTACGAACGCCCGCATCTCGAAGGATTTTGGCCACCTGTTCGGGAGGAACCAGTTTGACGGCATCGTGGCTGTAATGAATATGCGCGTCAAAGATCGGGCGCTCTTCTGCGATAGCACTACTGCAAATCAGCGCGGCACCAAATATGAAGATATGTTTCAGCACCTCAAGCCTCCTCAATATCGTTCAGACTTTGGCAAGCTTCACATCGAACTTCACGTGCAAGAAAGGTTCAGTGATCTTACCAGAAAGCTCCATGCCATCAGGAAATTCTGAAACTGGCCTTTCAATATAGGTCATCACCAGATCATCCCGAACACCAAACACTGTATCCTGATCCAAATAAGGATCGTCGTCGGGGAAAATCTCAGTGACCAAAGAACGGAAGCCAGGAGCTTTGACGATATAGTGCAGGTGCGAAGGTCGCCAGGGATGGCGGCCGCAGGCGCGCAGGATATCCCCGACCGGCCCATCTGACGGTACCGTGTATTCAACTGGCTTGACGGTCGTGAATGCATACTTACCGTCGTCACCGGTAGTCATCAGGCCGTGAAAAGAATAGGTGTCCTGTTCTTCGTCCTGGCTTGCATACATTCCATTCGGTGCGGTTTGCCAGATATCCAGCTCAGCACCGGAAATCGGATTACCATCGATGTCCCGGATCACGCCTTCAGCAAGCAGCACAGGCCCACCGTAGTGGCGCTTCATATCCCCGCCGAATGGCAGAGGCGGCGCGCCAGAGACATGGAAAGGGCCAAGTACGGACGAACTTGTTGCATCAGAACTTGAATGCAACATGTCCACCAATGACGACAGGCCCAGCACATCCGAGGCGAGCACGAACTCATGCCTGTCCTCTGATTCCACGGCAGCGCATCCCTCCAGAAACGCAATCCCGGCGCGCCATTCGTCATGTGTCAAGTTGGTTTCTCGCGCGAAGTCGTGGAGGTGTTTGACCAGAGACCCCATGATTTCTCTCATCCGCGGATCGGTGTCCTTGGACAGGTATCCCATGAACACGTCGGTGATATTGTCTTTGGTGACAGAGCGCATCTGGGCCTCCTTAAATCAGGGCAAGGCTGAGGATCGGGAACTCGATCAGAATAAACAGAACGATCAGCATCACGAACGCAAAGGGAAGTGCGCCCATAAACACATCCTTGAGCGATATTCGGTCATCGTTGATCGTCGATTTGATGACGAAGCAAGATATGCCCAAAGGCGGGGTCAAAAGCCCGATTTCGGCGCCGACCACAGTGATTATGCCAAACCAGATCAACGACATGTCCAGGGCTTCGGCCATGGGCAGGAACAGCGGGACGACGATCAGAATGATGGACGCCGTATCGAGCAAAGTTCCCAGAAAAAGCATCAAGAGAACGTAGAGCAGCATGATCGACCAAAAGGACGCGGAATTTCCCGCGAGCAAATCCTGCAACTGATTGGGCAGCCCGGCCAGCCCCAGCATGCGACTATAGATCGAAGCCGCCGTAATCAGGAACAAGATCGCCGCTGTAATGTGACCGGTTTCCAGCAAAGCGTCCCAGAACGCTCTTGGTGTCATGGACTTGCGTACGACTGCGATCACGAGCGCAACCAGTGCCCCGGCGGCACCCGCCTCGACAGCGGTTAGCCATCCTGTGTAAATGCCACCGAGCACTACCGTGATAATGAACAATGTGGGCAGGGTCTTGGATGCGATCTCGCGCCCGGACATCCATTCGGTGTCTTCGACGACCCGGCCGCCCACAAATGCAGGTGTAAAACGGCCCATCAACCAGATCGCGCCCACATAGGCTATCGCCAGCATGATACCGGGTATTACTCCCGCCAGAAACATGTCCCCTACGGACTGTTCGGCGACAAAGGAATAGATGATCAGCATCGCCGAGGGCGGAATAATCATCCCCAAAACCGACGACCCGGCCACAACCCCAACCGCAAAACGTGGATTATATGCCTGCGCCATCATCTGCGGGACCGAGACCTTGGTGAACACTGATGCGGACGCAATGGACGACCCGGTAACGGCCGCAAACACGGCATTTGCCCCGACGGTCGCCATTCCGATACCACCTTTGACCTTGCGAAACCGCATGGTCATAACTTCGTAGATATCCCTGCCTAACCCGGCCTTTGAGACGATAAGTCCCATAAAGGTAAACAACGGTATGGTCGCGAAACTGTATTCCATCGCGCTGTCGCCAACCGCCACTTTCAGCAGGTTGAGCGCCAGTGTGAAATTGTCCCGCATCAGCCAGATCGACACGAAGGAGACCACACCCAGAGCAATCGGAATGTAGACGCCTGCGTAGATCAAAAAGACGATGGCAACGACCGAGATCAGGCCAATCTCAATCGGCGTCATTCTGCGGCCTCGTCATGTTCAGGGGTGCGGACAAGCTGCGGGCGGTCCTGCCCCGTGACGACCTTAAGCAGGAAGATCACGCAGGCAAGCGCAGTACCGCACGCGATGACCAGTTTGACCGGCCACCATGGCAATGTGAAAAGACCGGGTACTCCGAAGTAGTCCTGTGTCTCCCACATATGAAGAAATTCTGGGAAGGTTACATACGCAATCAAAGCCATAAAGATTGCGGATATGGCGTTGATGATGCGCCTCAGGCTGGCTGTCAGACCCGGGCGGCGATGGTGCAGCAGGTTCAGGAACCCGTCTGAGCGCGTCAGCCGATCCACTCTGACGACGTCGGCCAACTGCAAGAAAACGATCATCACGACCGAAAACTGGACCATCTCGTAGGTCCCGCGCAGAGGGGCTGAAAACAGGCCACGCGCGATGACGTCAATATTCAGAATGACCACCAACGCAAGGACAACGATAGTACCCAAAGCGTTGGCAGCGATTGCAAGCGAATTGGCGACCCGAGACAAGCCAGCAACTGCGGTCTTCAGCATGAAAGGCCCCTTTTCGTGGATCGCCAACCGGTTATTTAGCCGTCCAGTCACGCACACCGGTGAATCCGGCATCCTGAAGCTTGCCGAGATAAGCGGCCAGCATCTCTGTGCCCTGCTCGCCTTTATCGTTCAGCGTCGCGGCCCATTCCTGCGCGACATTCGGCATG
Source organism: Ruegeria sp. YTSA064 (assembly GCF_059610325.1). Taxonomy (NCBI): domain Bacteria; kingdom Pseudomonadati; phylum Pseudomonadota; class Alphaproteobacteria; order Rhodobacterales; family Roseobacteraceae; genus Ruegeria; species Ruegeria sp. YTSA064. The sequence continues at coordinate 123,002 of NZ_JBXWNK010000003.1, read as the reverse complement.
GCGTTTGCCCAAGCGGCACGGTCTTCGTCCGAAACCTCAACGATTGTTCCACCCGCTTCAACATACGCATCCCGCGAAGCAGCGGCGCGGTCCATCGCGATGCCGGCGACATGGTCACGGTAGTCGATGGCGACGGCCTTTAACACGTCTTTGACTTCGTCCGGGAGGCTAGCCCAGTAGTCGGCATTGACGGTGATGGTCTTGGAATTCACTGCTCCCAGATCAGCCTTGAGCATGTACGGCGCTACTTCCGCGATCTTAAACGTCTTTGCGGCTTCGGGCCAAAGCATGCCGCAATCGACGAGGCCGGTTTGAAGCATGTTGTAGAAATCGGTTAGTCCCCCGCGTACACCGGCGGCATCCTTGATCCCTTCAAGATAACGCAGGTTCAGGCCTGCTCCCGCGATTTTGCGGCCTTCAAGATCGGCAACCGAAGAAACAGGTTCCGTGCAAAAGATTTGATAGGTGTCGAGTACAACGCCGGTAGCAAGATAAACTTGGTTCTGCGCGGCAAACTCGTTCTGCATCGCAGGGTATTCGCGCGCGATTTCATCCACTGCCTTAGCCACGGCACGGGAGTCCGACGCCACGAAGGGTGTCGATCCCGAAATACCCTGGCTGGGCAGCTTAGAAGAATGAAAGATGGTTGTGACGATACCTATGTCGCCAAGGCCAAGCTGAATCCCTTCCAGAACGCCTTTCGGCTTAACGATTGAACCGCCGTAGTTCTCTTGCCAGTTCATTTTATAGTTGCCGGAATCGCCCAGCCGTTTATCCACCTCTGGAATGAAGAAGTTGGTGAATTCTTTCACCCACAACGCGCGGTCGGGATAGCCATCAATTACGACGGCAGAGATGGTCTCTTCTGCAGCGACGGGCATTGCCATGACGCCTGCCAGAGCAGCGCCCATTAGGCTGCGTTTGGTCCAGTTTTTCATTTCTCTCCTCCCAGAAAGTTGGGTCTTTTGTCTTTATTCTTTTGTTTTGACCCAGTTGACGGTCAGGTCCGTGCCTGCCGCTTCAAACAGTTTTGCAATAGCGCAATACTTGGCTGTCTCCTCGCCCACGAGTGTCAGCTCCTCCTGACTGGCGGGTGTCTCACAATTCACGGTGAGTTCGATTTCCGGAAACGGAACATCGATCTCCTCTTCCATCAGGACACCGCGCCGATCCAGCCTGCATTTCGCGTCGATTGTCACGCTGCCGAGGTCAACTCCCAACCGATGTGCGTTCTTGTGTCCGATGACATTCGTACAGGCGATTAGGGCTGCCATCGCGGTTTCGGTCGGAGACGGACCAAGATTTGTCCCGCCGCGTTCGACGGGTTCATCGACAACAACATCAAGATCGCGAATTGGTATCTCAGTCCGCGCATGAGTCGGGCATTGAGCTGTCGTGCGGTAAGTCACAACGGGTTTCACTTTCATAGCCACAGCGTCACCTCCTCATGCATAAGAGCAAACCTTTTCGAATGGAAAACGTGGAAGCTTCTGGAACAATCCGGTCTCATCCGCGTAGCCCAGATTGCAAAGAAAATTGGACTTGAGCGTCGTACCCGCGAAGAACTCCTCATTGACGATCTTGTTCGAAAAACCTGACATGGCGCCGACGTCCAACCCGACCGCCCGGGCCGCAATCATGAAGTAAGCGCCCTGAAGCGTGCCATTTCGAAAGGCCGTGTCTGCCACGTATTCGGGCTTGTTTTCGAACAATGGCCGACGGTCTTCGTGCGGGAAAAGAAAGGGCAGTTCCTTCCAGAAGTCCATGTCATAGGCAATGATCGCCGTGACCGGAGCATCCATCATCTTTGGCACATTCTTCGGCTTTAAAGACTTTGCAAGCCGCTCTTTCCCTTCGGGACTTTTCACGAAAACGAAGCGCGCGGGCAACGTATTCATGCTGGTCGCGCCGTTGATCGTGATGTCGTAGATCTCTTCAAGTATGTCGTCAGAAACAGGCTTGTTGGTCCACGCGTAGTGCGATCTGGATTCGCGCAGGATCAAGGCGATCGCATCATCCGACAAGCGTGGAATGCGCGCGCGCAGATCGCGGTGATCTTGCTGCGCCTTGGCGCGAAGTGCCTCCAGCTCTGCTCCGGTTGGTGCGCTCATGCTGCAGCCACCTTGGACTTGGCGTCCTTTTCATCAATGATTGGGCTGGCGCAGATTCCGATGCCTTCAATCTCGACCTCAACGGTTTCGCCGGGCTTCAACCAACGGGGATTGGGCTTTTTGGCGTGTCCGACACCAGGCGGCGTACCCAGCGCAATCAGATCCCCCGGCTCCAGAGTAGTATATTCCGAAATCGTCGCGATGACCTGACGGACACCCCAGATCATATTGGCCGTGTTCGAGCTTTGCAGGATTTCGTCACCCACACGGCTTTCGATCTTCAGACCTGATGCCCCTTCGGGCAACTCATCCGGCGTTACGGTAAATGGACCAATCGCGCCCGTATCATCAAAGTTTTTGCCGGGCGTCCACTGAACGGTTTTGCGCTGATAGTCCCGCAGCGAACCATCGTTGAATACAGTGTAGCCAAAGACATAGCCCAGTGCGTCCTGCTCCGAGATATGGCGGCCGCGTTTTCCAACGATCAGCATAAGTTCTGCTTCGTAGTCGAGCTTCTGGGAACAGGCAGGCCGTACCATAGGTTGCCCTGCCGCCATGATCGAATTCTTCCCGCGCATGAACAGCGTCGGATATTCCGGGATGTCATACCCGCCTTCCTTGATGTGGTCCGTGTAGTTCAACCCCATGCAAATGATCGTTCCGGGAGCAGCAACGGGCAATGCCGGAGTGATGGAAGACACGGGCACACTGTCTGCCGCGTCAATTTTGCTGGCAAGTGAGTCGGCCAGTTCAGGCTTGGCTATCAAACCCATCAAATCCGAACCGACGGCAGGGTCCAAAGCCGTTAGATTCACTGCGTTTTCACCGTCTACAGCAAAAACCGCTGTGCCTTCCGAAGTCTCTCCCACCAGGTATTTCATTTTCACCATCCATGTCAGTTCGCTTGATTTTTGCCGACTATTTTGCCATATGTCAAATAATATCGATATTTTTGGAGACAGCAAATGGTTGCTTGGGCAGGCTACAAATCAGAAGCAAAAAGCCGCGGTGCGCTTGCTTTGGAGCTTTACGTCGCGCTGAGCACGCCAGCCAAAGCGCCGGATGATGTAAAGGCGTCACTGCCTGATCACTTGGCGTATCAGACGCAGCTGGAACGTTTGGGGCAGCTGGCTTTTGCAGGCCCCATGTCGGATGAAACTGGCGAGCACATGCAGGGGATGGGACTGATCATCTATCGCGCCGACAGCCTTGAATCCGCCCGGAAGCTGGCCGAAGACGATCCTATGCACAAAAGTGGGGCACGTAGTTTTGTACTTCGGCGCTGGTTGATCAACGAAGGCTCGCTGAACCTTTCAGTTGGTCTATCGACTGGAACGAGTGCCTTCAGTTAAGTGCACTCAAGAGTATTTGCCGCGAAATAGGAACAGTCGGATATGGACGCCATGCTTGATACTGAGGGCAAAGAGACATCAGCCACTCATGGAGCGTATCGAAAGCTGCGCGAATTAATCCTGACCGGCGAATTACCTCCGGGTCAAAAACTCAAGATCGAACAGCTTCGCGGGCTTTTGGACACTGGCGCTAGTCCAGTTCGGGAAGCGCTTAGCCTTTTGACTTCGGACATGTTGGTCGAGCGGATTGATCAGCGCGGATTTCGGGCAGCGCCAGTCAGCAAGTGTAACTTTGAGGAAATCCTTCTGCTTCGATGCAACCTTGAAGAAACCGCATTGCGCGCTTCCATCACCAATGCGGATGCGGCCTGGGAAGACCGGCTTGTCTTGCGTCACCATCATATGAAAAAGGCCAGCCAGAACGGGGCACAAGACTTTGAGGACGCTCACAAGGCGTTTCATATGGCCTTGTTGGACAATTCGAAACTGCCGTTGCTGCTGCGGTATTGCTCGCAGCTTTACGACCTGAACATTCGCTACCGCTATCTGGCGGCCGGCGGGTCGAGTTACAAAAAACGAGACATCGCCGCCGAACATCAGCAAATCTTGGACGCCGCATTAAATCACGACGCAGACGGCGCAACTCGGCACCTTATCGATCACTACCGCCGAACAGGTGAGTACCTTAGCAGCCAGATGGAGCCCTGAAATGCAGCAGAATTGGTTTCTGGGTGATCTACTAAACCAATTGCTGGACCGTTCCGACAAAAGGCGTGGCAAGGATGACAAACGGTCCATTTCCGAACTATGTGAGGCGCTTTTATCTGCGGAAGGTGAAGTTTCAGGATTCACGCTCGCGTCTACGATCCTTGAGCGCTACCACACTCTGAATGATGCGGAGAAACTAGACTTTTTTGTCTATTTGAATGACCAACTTGAGTTGGACGCAAATCAGCTTTCTGAAGCAGCCCGCCTCTACGCCAGAGACCAAAGTGTCAAATTTTATCAAAGGCTTAGTGAAGTTTCAGAGCCACGGCGGCAAGAGTTATTGCGACGGCTGAACCAGCCGTCTGGTGCGACACAGGAACTTGTAGCCATGCGCGTTGATCTGCTGCGCTTTCTCAAATCCAAACCGGAACTCAAGCGAACGGATATCGATTTCGTCCATTTATTGCGCAGCTGGTTCAACCGAGGCTTTCTTGTCCTCAAGCAAATTAGCTGGGACACCCCTGCCCGTGTTCTGGACAAGATCGTCGCCTACGAGGCGGTACACCAGATCAACGATCTGGACGATTTGCGGCGAAGGCTCTACCCGTCAGATCGTCGTTGTTTTGCGTTCTTCCACCCTTCTATGCCAGATGAGCCGCTGATATTTGTCGAGGTCGCTCTGACCGTTGAAATCCCGGGTGCAATTGACACGCTTCTGTCCGAGGCGCGAGAACCGATCGAAGCTGAGCAGGCCAAAGTCGCAGCGTTCTATTCAATTTCAAACTGCCAAAAGGGATTAGCGGGCATCAGCTTTGGGAATCTGTTGATAAAACAGGTTGTGACCGAGCTTTCGCGAGAGCTTCAACAACTTGGTACCTTTGTGACCCTGTCACCGATACCAGGACTGAATCGTTGGCTGGCCGGGGAAACTGAACATCCAGAACACGGCCATGCCGCGCAGGCCGTGATGGCAGAAACAGCCACGCCGCAGGACACGCGCGCGATGGCTGCCCGATACTTGATGTTCGCCAAGCGCAAAGATGGGATGCCACTGGACCCCGTGGCCCGCTTTCATCTGGGCAATGGTGCCGAGCTTCATGAAGTGCATGCCGACGCCGACCCGTCGCCAAACGGACTAGCCCAGTCCGGAGGTGCGATGGTCAACTACCTATACGATTTGAACCAAACAGAACGTTACCACGAAGAATTCGCGACAAGTGCCACGATCCAAGCCTCGCGTTCAATTCGCGCGGCTTCAACTGCGACGCTTGCGGTAACGCCTAGGGAAAATACAGCGTGACTAATACACTTTACGACAGTTTGTTTGCCCACCACGAGGGCAACACGGCTCCATTTCTACAGCTAGATAATGGCCAAGTGGTATCTTATGACGCGTTTCTGCAGCGTACCGCGCAGATCGCGCATGTCTTGCAGAACTGCGGAGTTTCCCCTGGTGATCGCATCGTTGTGCAGGCCCCCAAGTTGGCCGACACGATTGCGCTTTATGCCGCTTCGGTTCAGGCAGGTGCTGTCTACCTGCCCCTAAACACTGCCTATACCATGGCAGAGTTGGACTATTTCATCTCTGACGCACAACCTGCGTTAATCGTTTGCGACAGCAACGACAAAGTTGAATTCGAGCAATTGGCAACCCGGTCCGGCGCAAAGCTGCTGACCTTGGGTGGCGAAAATTCAAGCCTGAGCCGCGAAGCGGATGCACAGCCTTGTGCATTCGAAACCGTGGATCGCGCGCCAGAAGACCTCGCGGCGCTTCTTTACACATCAGGTACCACGGGCCGGTCCAAGGGCGCGATGCTCAGCCACCGAAACCTGCTGTCCAATGCCCAAGCCCTTGTGGATATGTGGGGTATCACCGACGGTGATCGCTTGATTCACGCGTTGCCCATCTTTCACACGCACGGGCTTTTCGTGGCGATGAACACATCACTACTCGCCGGTTCCAAAGTGCGGCTGATGAAAAAATTTGACACTGAGATGATCTTGGAAGAACTGCCGAATTCAACTCTTCTGATGGGTGTCCCCACTTTCTATACCCGATTGCTGGCGCATGACGGTTTCACCGATGAGATCACAGAGAACATGCGTCTGTTCATTTCCGGCTCAGCCCCGTTGCTGGCGGAGACCCATGTGGCGTTCGAAACGCGCACCGGCCACCGTATCCTTGAGCGCTACGGTATGACCGAAACGAACATGAACACCTCTAACCCTTATAGCGGTGAGCGTCGCGCGGGAACTGTTGGTATGGCTCTACCCGGCACCGAGGTGATCGTAACCAACCCTGAAACTGGAGAACCGCTGCCCCAGGGCGAGATCGGAATGATTGAAGTGCGTGGCCCCAATGTTTTTCAGGGCTATTGGCAAATGCCCGAAAAAACCGCTGAAGAGCTTCGCGAGAATGGGTTCTTCATTACCGGAGATCTGGGCCAATACAGCGCGGATGGCTACCTGTCGATAGTAGGTCGATCAAAAGACTTGATCATTACCGGTGGTTACAACGTCTACCCCAAAGAAATTGAAGACGTTTTGAACGATGTCGATGGTGTTCAGGAATCGGCGGTCTTCGGGGTTCCCGACGACGAATTTGGAGAAGCAATTATTGCTGCTTTGGTTGCCGAGCCCAGAGCACAGCTTCAGGTGGAACAGATCGAGTCGATCATAAGAAACAAGCTCTCGCGATTCAAACATCCTCGTCGCTACGAACTTGTCCAGGAGTTGCCGCGAAACACTATGGGAAAAGTTCAAAAGAACGTGCTGCGCGAACGGTACGCGAACAAGGAACTGTCACCGGCGGCATCTTAGAAAGCCTATCCAGACGCTCAATCAAATCAAGACCTTCAGATCGGATACTACCCACCCTTCAGACTACCAAACTCATCAGGAGATCCACAATGACTCGCATGACCGCAAAAGACTTCGACCAGGAACTTCTGGACCTGTATGACTTTTACGCACACGGCAAGATCACCAAGCGCCAATTCCTGGACCGCGCAGGCAAGTTCGCGGTCGGCGGCGTGACAGCGGTCGCGCTGCTGAACATGCTCAGCCCGAACTACGCGATGGCTCAGCAAGTGTCGTTCAACGATCCTGATATCCACGCGGACTACATCACCTACCCTTCACCGAATGGAACCGGTGATGTTCGCGGCTACCTTGTCCGACCCGCCGGCGTTGAAGAGCCCCTGCCCGCAGTATTGGTAATCCACGAAAACCGCGGCCTTAACCCCTACATCGAAGATGTGGCGCGCCGATTGGCGAAGGCCGGGTTTATGGCACTGGCCCCCGATGGTCTGACGTCAGTGGGAGGATACCCAGGCAACGACGCGGATGGGCGCGAGCTGCAAAAGACAGTGGACCGGGTCGAATTGATGAACGATTTCTTCAATGGATTTGAATACCTATTGAACCGAGATGATTGCACTGGAAAGGTCGGCGCTGTTGGATTCTGCTACGGCGGCGGTGTGGTCAGCGCAATTGCTGTGGCCTATCCCGAACTGGCCGCTGGTGTCCCGTTCTACGGACGCCAGCCAGCGGCCGAGGATGTGGCCAAAATTCAAGCGCCGTTGCTTGTTCAGATGGGTGAGCTCGACGAACGCATCAACGCGGGCTGGCCAGACTTTGAGGCCGCCCTGCAGGCCAACGACAAGGTATACGAGGCCTATATTTACGAAAACGCCAACCACGGTTTTCATAATGACAGCACGCCACGCTATGACGAGGAGATGGCAAACCTGGCCTGGGACCGCACAATTGAATGGTTCAAAACCTATCTGGAGTAATAGGGGCGTGCCGCGAAGCCATTCTTGCTTTGATATCGCTTTGCCGACGCACACAATGCTCCGAGAGTATTTCCCGGGAAGCCCAAGCATTCTAACTTACTTAGTAAGATAGAACGCTATGAGCCCTTGGCCCTTACAGTCCGATGGATGCCTTTGAGACAGGGGCTATCAACCGCCAAATGACTGTCGACGATGACGACCATCCGCCGCTCATTGGATACTATCGTGGCCACTAGTGCTTCTCTTCGCGGCATTGACGAGGGCACCGCCGCGAAGGTGGCCAGAAGGTTCCGAAAGGTAATGTAAGCGGACATACGGCGTCGTATGAACGAATGTCGGAAATGGGCCGTCAGCGCTTGCCATCAGGGCATAAAGCCGGGTCGCCTGCTAGGTGATCCAGAAGCGCGCGCACCCGAGTTGTAATGCGCCTGTTCTGCGGAAACAGCGCAGCGACGACATATGGCGACACTCGGTTTTCGGGAAAAAGCTCGACCAGATCGCCGGAGTGCAATGCGTCGGCGACGGTGTAGGCGGGGCACCGTGCGATGGCTGCACCTTGTGCAGCAAGGCGCGCTGATGCCGCGGGGGCGTTCATTCGGAAGCGCCCATTGACATGGACGGCCTCTTCATGACCGCTGATACTGAACCTCCACACCGTGGGCTCAGTCATGTTGCCATCGAGGATGCATTCATGCGATGCAAGAGCTCGCGGATGGCTCGGGCGCCCTGCGCGCTCCAGATAGGCCGGTGAGGCACAGACAACCAGGGGCATGCGGCCCAATTGCCGAACCTTGAGCGAGCTGTCCCGCATGGGGCCAATCCTGACAGCGAGGTCGAGGCCCTCCTCAACAATTGACGCTCTGCGATCAGAGAACTTTAGATCAAGCTCCACATTGGGATGTTTCTCGGCAAACTTGGCGAGTGAAGGGATCAAACGCAATGCGCCAAACCCCGTTGGCGCCGAAATATGGATTACGCCGCGCAGCGAGGTCTGCTCATTTCGGACCCGGTCTTCGAGCTCGTCAAACCCGTCTAGAAGTGGCTCGCACAGCGTCAGGTATGTTGCCCCGACATCTGTCAAAGAGACGCTACGCGTCGTGCGATTGAGCAGCTGCACACCAAGCGCGTTTTCCAGATCAGCGACGTATTTGCTGACCAAACGCGCAGACCGCCCCATGCGCTGCGCTGCAACGGTAAAAGACGCATTCTTTGCGACCAGCGCAAAGGCCCGCATGCGATCGATTTTGTCCACTTATTGCGCCCTTTCAGGGCTTAAACTTGGGCAACAATAGGCGATTATCATCATTGGGTGCAACCTATATTGGTCATTCAGCAGCTCAAATTTACTGGAGATACACATGTCCAACGCCGTTCGCATTCATCATTTCGCAAAATCAGGCCACGCACATCGCGCCTTGGTCTTTGCAAAACTCGCTGGGATTGCACATGATGCCGTTCCTGTTGATCTGGCCGCTGGTGCGCATAAATCACCTGAATTTCTTGCCATGAACCCGAATGGGCAAGTCCCGGTTCTAGAGGATGGCGAGGTTGTTGTGTCCGACTCGAACGCGATCCTTGTCTATCTTGCGCGGACCTATGCACCTGATTGGATGCCAACTGATCCGGTCGGAGAAGCCAATGTGCAGCGCTGGCTCACGTTGGCGGCTGGAGAGATTGCATTTGGGACCTGTGCTGCACGGTTGATTACCGTTTTTGGCGCGCCGCTGGATCCAGAGTTCGCCGCCGCGACTGCCGAAAAAGCAATGCAAAAACTGGAACACGGGCTCACTGGCAGCGATTGGCTTGTGGGCGCACGGCCCACGATCGCTGATGTGGCGAGCTATTCTTATACGGCACACGCACCGGAAGGGAATGTCTCTCTCGAGCCCTACCCGAACATCCGCGCTTGGCTCGCTCGGTTCGAGGCGTTGCCTAGTTTTGAACCCATGCCGGCAACCGCTGTTGGTCTTGTTGCAGAGTGAAAGGGCAAACCCATGACGACCGAAGCCCAACGGCATCCTTTGCCACCGTTCTCATTAGAAACCGCCATTCAAAAGGTGCGCCTCGCTGAGGACGGCTGGAACGGCCGGGATCCGGCCAAGGTCGCGCTGGCCTACACGCCGGACAGCAAGTGGCGCAACCGGATCGAGTTTCCCCAAGGGCGCGATCAGATTGAGGAGTTCTTGACCCGGAAGTGGGCCAAGGAACTGGACTACCGTCTGATCAAAGAGCTTTGGGCACATGACGGCAATCGCATCGCGGTCCGCTACGCCTATGAGTACCACGATGACAGCGGAAACTGGTTCCGGGCCTATGGCAATGAAAATTGGGAGTTCGACAAGGATGGCTACATGGAACGCCGGTTTGCCAGCATCAATGAGCACCCCATCCAAGAGGCGGATCGAAAGTTCCGCTGGCCGCTGGGGCGCCGTCCGGATGACCACCCCGGTCTGAGCGATTTAGGGCTCTGACGCGGCGAACGTGAATGGATCAAGCGATGGCACAGATACATAAATCGCACAGAGGTGAGTTGATGCTGCAAGAGCGGCGTCACACTCCCAAAGAGCTGAGCGATGCGATTCCGCACTACATCGAAAGCGACATGCCGAAACAGCATGCGGATTTCTTTTCTGGTCTGTCCAATTTGCCGCTCGCAACGCTTGATCGTCAGGGGCGCCCATGGGTCAGCCTTCTAGTCACACAGTCAGACAACGACCCATCCGTTGGCATTCAGATTGATGGCCGGAACACCACACATGTGGTGGCGGAAACCAATCCGCATGACCCGTTCTTGCGCGCTGTGGACCAAGATCCAGCATCGGGCCTTGAGGCGCGGCTTTTTGCCGGGGTTGGGATCGACTTCGCCAATCGCCGACGAAACAAAATCGCGGGTTCCATACGTGCCGCAAGTGTCGAGGGCGAAGGGAAGATCAAGTTACAGCTCTTGTCTGATCAGCACCTGGGGAACTGCCCCAAGTACATCACTGTCCGTAACCTGGTGCACGACAAGCGCAGTCCTGAAATTGTCCATGACAGCTTTGACGCGCCCATATCTGCGTTGCCTGATGAGGCCAAATCCGTTGTGACGCGCGCAAGTACTGTGTTTCTGGCGACAAAACACACAAGTGATGACACCGCTGCAGGTGTTCAGACCGATATGGGCGTCAACCATCGCGGTGGCGCGCCCGGCTTTACCCGCCTCTATGAAGAGGACGATGGGGCACAGGTCACGACCTATTTGGTGCTGCCCGATCATTCTGGCAATCGCTTCTACCAGTCGCTGGGCAATATCGAAACGGACCCGCAGGTTGGGCTGGTCTTTCCAGACTTTGCAACGGGTGGGATCCTCTACATCACGGGGGACGCCGAAAATCTGCTTGGGGATGACGCAGACGCTTTGATGCCGCGCTTGAGCCTGCTGACACGTATCAAGGTGACGGGCGCGGTTTTCGTGCGCGGAGGCCTGAACCTCAAGTTGGCATCACCAGAGCAGCTCTCCCCCTACAATCCGCCGGTCAAATACTTGCGCGCAGAGTTGGAGCAGATGGGGCACGCAATCGAGGCGCACGCCGCCGCAATCCCATTGACCGCCAAGCTTGTCGCAACAAAACCGCTGTCCAGCACAATCAGTACCTTCGAATTCGCGCTGTCTAAACCAATCAAAGCCCCGTTGCCGGGCGGATTTGGCGTCTTTGGCTTCTCAGACCTCGTGGACGCCGGATATAGCCACATGAATGAGGCAAACCCTCAGCTTGTGAACGAGGACTACGTCCGCACATGGACGCTTTCCAGCGCGCCTAAGTTTGACAAAGAGAGCAACGCCTTTCGCACGACCAATCGGGTAAGTGTTACGGTCAAACGCAAACCAGGCGGTCTGATGTCCAATGTTCTGCACTCCAACGCGGAAAAGCTGATCGCGCACAAACTTCCAGTTCAGTTCAAGGGCACCGGCGCGGGCTTTTCCTGTTTTTCCGAAGCGGCTGAGGGCAGCCGACCAAACCTCCCAGCAAAGATGCTTTGGATCGCGGGCGGTGTTGGCATCACTCCATTTATGGCGATGTGGGACGGGATCAAACGAGTGGCAACGGCTTACCCGCAGCACCGGTCAATCGATATCGTGCTTCTGTTTTCCGGCCGGGACGATGACATCGCAGTTCTGCAGCACTTTGCGGAGCAAAACGGCTCTGTTTCGGATCAGGTGACACTACGTATTGTCGCGTTTCAAAGCGCGGGCGAAAACCCATTGGCTGCGAAATCTGCACGCGATGGTTTGGACGCAACATTCACCGATCAGCCGCTCAAGCTTGAGGAGCGACGCATGCATAGCGCAGACATTCAATCGGTCACGCATCTCGGAATGCGAGATGTGTATATGTGTGGTCCTGAAGCTATGATGACCAGCACGGACGCGGCACTCAACGAGTTGGGCATTGAGGAAGCAAAACGTCATCGCGAGACATTTGTGTTTTGATAGGGGGACAAAAAACCTGATGATGACTTTTCAGGACAGGATCATCAACTCTGTGGTTGGGTTTAGGAAAGGCGTTCACCGACTCGAAACCGGACTCCTTAGTGCTGTCCCGGACCAATGACCGCTAAGTAGGTTGCACTCGCAGAAACTGAACGCTTCGCTCAAGGTCCGGTTTGGGCCGCGAGAAACAGCAAACCGACACCCAAAAAAGTTGGAACTAAGTTCTATCTCCAGCAACTGATCTGCAGCTCAGGATCTATTCTCATTTTCTAATAGGAGAATTTTTTGGGATACCTTCCAGTGTCGAACGTCCACCTTGTTTCTGGTCCAACTGTGACGGTTGGGTCGCCCCTAAGCCTTAGCTAAAAGCCATTGGACATTGCAGAACGGGTGTTATGCGCGGTGGTCTCTCGTTGAATGCTTCATCTGCCCTCATGGTTGCTAGCTCATATACCTTCGACAGTGGCATTTCAGGCCGTGGCATTTTCCTTAACGATGTACCGCAGCAAATTATTACCCTCGGCCATGAGGTCGAGGCGATCTTTGTTCTTTTTCACCACGGCTGCCCACGCCATTTGATCGTGTATGAAATCGTCAATGATCGCTATGCGTTGTCCATGGCCCATTTTCTTGGTTTTGCTTTTCAGCGCCAACAACTCGTCAATATGCCCAATGAGGTTATTCGATCGGACCAATTGCAATCGCGTTGCTGACATTTGCCGCCGGTGCCGTCTGCATAACAGCTTTGGCGAGCGCCTTCATGCGTTTGAGCAGCTAGCCATACAACTAAAGGCTTGTAGAACAAATATGACCATCCAGCAGGTGGCACAACCAGCGGCTACGATTGTCCAATTTGTATTGAACTTTGAGGTTATATCTTTTCCTCAGTAGAGGCGTGCTATGAGAACGAAGTGGGTATGCGACTTGTGTTACTAAATTTCGCCAAGGTTCTTTAGTATGGGACAGTCGGGACGATGATCACCGGCACATTCCTCAATCAAATGAGTAAGTGTTGTATGCATGGCCCTCAAGTCGGCGATTTTGGCGTCAATTTCTTTAAGGTTCTGTTTGGCTATTTCTTTAACGTCTGCGCTTGCGCGTTCTTTGTCCTCGTACAACGCCAGTAATGAACGGCAATCCTCAATAGTGAAGCCCAAGGAACGGGCCCGCCCGATGAAGGCCAGTTTATGCAGTTCCTTTTCGTCGAAATGGCGATACCCATTCAGGCCGCGCCTGGGTTTGATGAATCCGATATCCTCGTAATAGCGGATGGTTTTGGCAGGCAGACCCGAACGTTCTGCTACATCTCCGATATTCACAGCGGCTCTCCTATACTATTCAGCAGGCGCTGATTGCAGCGCCCGCTCTTCATTCTGCGAAATCTGCTCTCGACCAACTTTGATCGCCTTCACCCAGCGCAACCGCAACGCGTTGGTCAGAACAAAGACACTGGACAGAGTCATGGCACCTGCAGCCAGAACCGGCGACAGCAACGGGCCGCCAAACGGATAGAGCGCCCCCGCTGCAATCGGTATGAGCAGCGTGTTGTAGCTGAATGCCCAGAACAAGTTTTGGCGGATGTTACGCATAGTTCGCTGACTGATATCGAAGGCGTTGACCACGCCTGTCAGGTCACCTGACATCAGAACGACGTCAGCCGCTTCGATGGCTATGTCAGTTCCTGTCCCGATCGCGATTCCTACGTCAGCCGCCGCAAGCGCGGGTGCATCGTTGATGCCATCACCCACAAAGGCCAGTTTTCCGCCATTTGAACGCAAATCCTGCAACGCGGATACTTTACCCTCGGGCAGAACCTCGGCCACGACATGATCGATGCCAAGCTGCGCCGCAATGGATTTGGCAGTAGCGGCATTGTCGCCTGTGATCATCGCTACTTTCAGGCCCAGCCCGTGCAAAGCTTCAATTGCGTCTGGCGTGGTGGTTTTGATTGGGTCTGTCACAGCGATTACGGCCGCGATAACCCCGTCTACGGCAGCATAAAGCGGAGTCTTTCCGTTGATTGCCAGTTCAGCGCCCCGATCAGACAGCGCGCCCATTTCAACCCCTTCGCGACTCATCAGGCGGTCGGCCCCGATCAGGATTGTATGGCCTTCGACTGAGGCTCTGACCCCGTAGCCGGTGATCGACGCGAAGTCTTCTGGCTCGGGAAGCTCCAGACCACGGGTTTCAGCCGCGCGCACGATGGCCGTGGCGATTGGATGTTCGGATGTAACCTCGACGGCGGCAACAAGGCGGAGAACCTCATCCTCGGTCATTCCTTCTGCTACAATCAGGTCGGTCAGCTCTGGACGCCCTTCGGTCAAGGTCCCCGTCTTGTCTACCGCAACAACAGTGGTTTCCTGCAGCATTTGCAAGGCGTCGCCCTTTCGGAACAGGACACCCATCTCGGCCGCGCGTCCGGTGCCGACCATGATTGAGGTGGGTGTGGCCAATCCCATGGCGCACGGGCAAGCAATGATCAGTACTGCAACCCCGGCCACCAATGCCAGACTGAGCGCGGGATCGGGTCCGAACAACATCCAAACCAGCACAGTCACGATGGCCACAGCGATCACTACAGGCACGAACCACAGTGTGATGCGGTCGACCAAGCCCTGAATCGGAAGTTTGGCACCCTGCGCTTGTTCGACCATCTGAATGATCTGGGCCAACATGGTGTCTGCGCCGATCTTTTCGGCCCGGTACGTCAATGCGCCCGCGCCATTGACTGTTCCGCCGACAACAGTTGCGCCCTCGGTCTTTTCGACAGGAACCGGTTCGCCGGTGATCATGCTTTCATCGACATATGACGCACCGGTCATTACGGCACCATCCACCGCGATCTTTTCGCCCGGTCGAACATGAACAAGATCCCCTACAACGATCTGCTCAATCGGAAGCTCAACAACCGTTCCTTCACGCTCAACTCGCGCTGTTTTTGCCTGCAGACCGACCAATTTGCGGATCGCTTCACCAGTTCGACCCTTGGCGCGTGCCTCGAGGAACCGTCCCAGCAAAATCAGAACCACGATAACTGCAGCAGCCTCGTAGTAGACGTTTGCGGTTCCCGCCGGAAGAATACCAGGCGCAAAAGTCGAGATCAGTGAGAACCCATAGGCCGCTGAAGTGCCAAGAGCCACCAGAGAATTCATGTCCGGCGCACCTTTGAACAAGGAAGGGAGTCCCTTGGTGTAGAACTGCAAACCTGGCCCAATAAGAACGATCGTGGTCAGGAGAAACTGCAGGTAATAGCTGTTCTGGATACCGATCGTGCTCGCTATCAGGTGGTGCATGCCCGGAATAACATGCGAGCCCATTTCAAGGACGAATACCGGCAAAGCGAGCAAAGCGGCAAAGCTTGTTCGCCGCGCCAAATGGTGGATCTCTGCCGCTTTGCGGTCGTGTGGTTCGGTCTGCGTCGCGGATCGCAAGCTCGCCGGATAGCCAGCAGATGCTGCAAGCGCCGCGATAGCTTCAGGCGTGGTGACACCCTCAGCATAGCGCACTGTTGCACTTTCAGTGGCCAGATTGACCGACGCGGACAATACGCCGTCATCTGCTTGCAAGGCCCGTTCAACGCGCCCCACACATGATGCGCAGGACATATTCTGAATATCCAGCGTGACCTCTGCGGTCCGTACCGGGTATCCCGCGCTGTTTAGCGCATCAGCAATGGCTGCTTTGTTGGCTGGATCGCGGAAATCGACCTGAACGCTTTCGCTGGCGAGATTAACCGAAGCGGCGTCTACCCCTGGCACAGATTTCAGCGCGCGCTCGACGCGCCCTACGCAGGAAGCACAGCTCATACCCTGAACTTGAAATCGTGCATGTGAATTTTCAGTCATATTGTCACCACAAATGTTCTGCTGACGTGCAACATAAGGGTTCCAGCAAGTGGAAGGTCAAGGGATGGGGCTGACTTTCTTTCCCACTAATTTTGGCGATCCAATTATCACGACTTGACCTTCCTGTGCTGGAATACTTTAGCCGGGACAACAGAACACAGGAGCAAACATCCATGACGACCCTAAATATCCCGGAAATGAGCTGTGGGCACTGCAAGTCAGCTATCGAAAAAGCCGTTGCCACGGTGGATTCCTCCGCACATTTGGACTTTGACATGGAAAACCGCAGGGTACGTGTCTTAAGCACCAATCCACTTGATCATATCCTTGCAGCTCTGAAGTCCGAGGGATACGAAGCCACGGTCGCATAAGAAACTTAGGGGCGCACATGCTGTCACCGCTTTGGTTCTATCTTGCGTCTCTGACAGCCTCGATTAGCCGGGTCATATCATCTTCGGCGATCAGCCCAGGGGCAAGCGCATCTCCAATCACAAACGAAGGGGTGCCACTGAAGCCAAGCTGTCGGGCCAATTCCATGGACACCTGAATATGTGCGTCGACTTCCGGCGCCTCCATATCTGCGCGCAATTGATCCTCGTCCAGGCCAAGTTCCCGAACAACTTTCATAACACTGGCCTCAGTGGCGCGACCGTTCAGAGCCATAAGCGCCCAATGAAATTCTTCATATTTTCCCTGATTTCGTGAGGCAAGCGCGGCGCGTGCCGCGAAGTCGGAACCTTCTCCGAGTATGGGCCATTCTCGATAAACAACTCGTACATCGGAATCGCCTGCGATCACGTTTTTCACGACCGGGGCAGCGCGTTTACAATATGGGCAGTTATAGTCAAAAAACTCGACCACGGTTACATCGCCTTCCGGGTTTCCTATGACAGGCGCATTCGGATCCTGTTCGAGCAATTCACGCTGATTTTCCAAGACGCTTCCAATTGCGTCGGCTTTTGCCTGATCCTCGCGCTGTTGAAGCAGTTGAATCGCCTGCATGATGATCTCAGGGTTTTCCAAAATGGCTTCGAGAGCCAGCCGTTTTACATCGGAGTCAGACAGCTCGTCGGCGCGTGCCATAGGAATGCCAATCGACATGGCGATAGCGACTAAGCCTGCAAGTATTCGTTTCACATCAGTTTCCTTCCGTTTGTTCTGCTTCGGTGCGTTGCTCTTGCAGCTTGCGTTCCCAATCCGGCCAACTCTCCTTGATGAAGGCGAGGATGTCCCCGATATCCTGATCCGACAGAGTGTCCCCGAAGCCTGGCATGCCGCTTTTGACGTCAGCGACACCCATCTGTTTCAAAGTTTGGTCCCC
Source organism: Ruegeria sp. YTSA064 (assembly GCF_059610325.1). Classification (NCBI taxonomy): domain Bacteria; kingdom Pseudomonadati; phylum Pseudomonadota; class Alphaproteobacteria; order Rhodobacterales; family Roseobacteraceae; genus Ruegeria; species Ruegeria sp. YTSA064. Next base: position 105,397 of record NZ_JBXWNK010000003.1, on the reverse strand, counting down.
GCCAAACTTTGTATAGTCGAACAACAGCTTGTCGCCGTGATGCCAGGTGTGCCCGGTTCGGTCATGCGGGGGTGCCCGCAAGACGCCCTCCGGATCAGGTGTTTGCCAATCCGGCTGACCCTCCAAATTGGCTCCGTGGCATGACGCGCAGTTTTCGGCGTACAAAACTGCACCACGTGCCGAATCCGCCGATGCACTGTTCTGCGCACGCCCACTCAGGCCCCAGCCAATGACCGCGACAATTATCACGACGGCAGCCAGTGACAGCCATTTCGCTGCGCTCCTGTTCATCACGCTACGCTCAGCCAGGTCTTCATACCAGCGGCCTGATGCGACAGCATGTGGCAATGAAACAGCCAGTCCCCCGGGTTATCCGCAACGAACGCAATCTCCCGGGTTTCTATCCGGTCAACCAGGATTGTGTCCCGCAGCGGCCCCAGGCTGCCGTTCGGCAGAACTTCCTGGAAGTGCGTCCCGTGCAAGTGCATAGCGTGCGGGAAGACGGTGTCGTTCTGCATCTGAATCCGGACTATGTCGCCACGCGAAACGGCAGCAAGCGGGTTTTCGGGCAACCCGGCGACACCGTTGAATGTCCAGATCTGCCCTTCCTGAACCAGTTCATTGGTGCTCATGACTTGGCCGTTGTAAGTGCCTTGACGCAGTCCGCCCATCGCCCCGCCTTCCATCACCAATGGAACTGTCAAAGCGTCAGAAACATCTTCGAGAAAGGGAACAGGGTTGGGTGGCAGGGCTTCGATCACACCGCGGTTAGCAGATGTACCGCTTCCCGAAACCGGGATCTCAGCGATGACAAACGATTCATCGCGTTCGTGAAGAGTTATTTGAACGGCTTCGTTCGATTCCGCTGTGACATCAACAATTAAGTCTGCTCGCTGTGCAGGCCCGAAAACAAGGGTTTCAAAATCCTCTGGCTGCCTTACGGGCATGCCATCATAAGCGACCAGCTTCCCGTTTGCGCCACCTACTGAGACATACATGATCCGATCAGTTGCCACGTTGACCATTCGAATACGCAAACGTTGGTTCGTCAAAACTTCTGTCATGGGCGATATGTGCGCGTGAACGTAATTTCCCATTCGGCCTGCATGCGTCCAGTCATGCATCGCGCCAAAATCATTGACGATTTGGGCGTCCTGACCCAACCTCCAGTCATCCAGCAGGATCGTAATGTCATGATCCGTGTCCGGCGGGTCCGTTTCTTCGACGATGAACGCGCCGTAAAGGCCTCTGGCCACTTGTTCCGTCGACTGGTTATGAGAATGGTACCAGAAGGTTCCCGCATCCTTCAGAGGCAAGTCATACTGAAACTCGCCGCCTGTTTGTACGGCCTCCTGTGTAAGACCCGGCACCCCATCCATGTTGTTCGGAACCCGCAGTCCATGCCAATGGATTGCCGTAGGCTGAGGCAGTGAGTTCAGAAGCGTCCGGCGAACCGTTTCACCCTGCCGGGCACGAATTTCGGGGCCCGGAACACCGCCATCATATCCCCATATCTCGGTTTCAGGATAGCTGTCGGGCGCAACACGCGCCAATCCTGAACGCGCCTCGATTATTCGGGGGGCGGTAGCCGCCCTCCCGATAGTCGGCACTGCGATTAGTGCCGATGTGCCTGCAACGAATTGCCTGCGATTGAGCTTCATGAGGACTTCCCTCCAAAGAAAATTTGATCTCTCACTCGATTACCCCCCGTCGTGCACATCCAGCAGATAGGTCGCCATCGCCTTCCGGTCATCGTCTGTCAGAAAGCTGGTGCCATAGTTTACGACCTCTCCCATGGCGCCGCCGAATACATCGCCATCAGGCATGACACCGGTGCGCAACGCGTAGGCCAAATCATCTACCGTCCAACCACGCTTTTGCAGGGTCTCAAAGTCGATGGCCGGTGCCTTGTCACCGCCCGGCAGGGAGTCACTTCCTTTGAAGTGTTCCGTGTCCGAATTTCTTGCGCCAGCCAGGTTCCTCCCGGTGTGGCAGGCCGCACAATGCGTGGCACCTTCGACCAGTAGCCGGCCCCGATTCCACACTTCGTCATTGCCCGGCACGGGATCAGTGCGGGGTGGTTCCAGAAAAGCCGCGCGCCACAGCTTCAGGCCCCATCTCTGATTGAAGGGGAACGCCATTTCCTGCTCTTTTGACGGTTCCGCTACCGGTGCAACCGTTTGCCAGGCGGCCCAGAGATCGGCGATATCCTGATCTGTGAAGTTGGCATAGAACGGATAAGGAAAGGCTGGGTAATAGGGTTCTCCTCCAGGCGACACACCCTGACGCACCGCGCGGGCAAATTCCCCGATCGTCCAATCACCGATCCCGTGGTCAGAATCTGTGGTCAGGTTCGGCGAAAAGAGCGTGCCGAACGGGGTATCCAACTCCACCCCACCGGCCAAGGGCGCACCCCCTTTGGCAAAATCTGTGTGGCAAGCGATACAGCCACTTGCCCTTGCCAGATACGCCCCGCGGTTAACGTCGCCTTGTATGTCGAGAGCTTGTAAGGGCTGGCCAATCGGCCAAGCCATCACGGCAACAAGTCCCGCTGACGCCGTTACGGCGGCAGCAAGACCCAATCGGAATATCGGTCTCATGACGCATTCCTATTCCGACCGAAATTGCGCGTGACACGCCGAGCATGTCTGGCTCAGCATCATGAACACACCATCTGCCGGCATTTCGGAAAGTTGTGCCTGGTTGGGACTTCCGCCCATCATTCCGGCACCCATCATAGAACCGCCACCCATCATGGATGCGCCGCCCATCATGCCCGAACCATGGCCCGATCCGGACGCCATCAACCCGTTGTCCGCCGCAAGCGCAAGGCCTTCAGAGTAGGTTGCCAATTGTCTGGCCAATTCTGCAAAGGATCCCCAATCCTGCCAGATCTCCGATTTAGCCTCCGAGGGTTTGCCATCAGATCCCTCTGGAAACAGTTTTGTCATGCTCTCACCCGCGTGACGCCCGATCTTCTCGGCTTCGCTTCGCACGGTTTCCGCATTGTAAGGAGTTTTCCCCTGCATCATCGGCGTAAGGATCTTCATGCTACCCTTCATCGCGGACATACCATCCATGCGTTCTTTGACGATGCCGGTTGCGCCACCATGCGCCAGGGCGGCTGCCGCAATCAGAGAAACCAGGACAACGCCTGTGGTCATTTTTAGAATGTTCATTGTTTTGTCCTTGTCGTCTGCTTCGACGCGCCCATGTTGAGCGCAATTCGACTGGTCAGATCAGGACACGCGGCGGTGGTGGGTCAAACGCCGCGATACCGAGAACACGGTATTGGGCTCGAGGGATCGAGTATCTTTGTTCAGTATCTTGAGGGCCAGGCGGTGTTGGACCCATCGAAAATAGACCAACAGCGTTGCAAATCGTTCCGCCATGACAATGTCCAGGATGACCCTGCTTGACATGCTCAACGTCCGCAGAGTCCGTTTGTTCAATCACGTGCTGTGAACCACTGCCATGTGCATGAGCAGAATCGGCCGTCCCAAGCAGCCCGCCAAAGGCCAGCACCATTGACAGGATGATGTAACGAATTGCACTACCCATTCGGCTCGTCACCTTCAGAAAATCCCGTTTTCCTGCTGCAACTCTCTTATATATGCCACGATGCCTTTCACATCCGCACGGGTCAAGCCATCGACCGGCGGCATATTGCCGAACTTCCAATGGTGTGCCCGAACTCCTTTCTGGACTGCCACATAAAATGACTCGTCCGAATGGTGGCTTGGTTCATAGATTTTATGCACCAATGGTGGCGCGAGCCCTTCCAGGCCAGTTGCATTCGCGCCATGGCACGCCGCACATTTGGCGTCGAATGCCACTTTGCCGACGGCAGCAGATTCGCTCAGCTGCTCTGGCAAATTGACGTTTTGGATTGGGTCTCCTGGCTCCAGCACCGACGTATCAGGTGGCGTCATCGAATGGCCAGTTGGTTGCTGATCGAGATTGTAGACGATAGCGGCGGCACCTGCGATCGCTACTCCGCCTATCAAGAGTGTAAGTTTATCCATCTCAGTTTTTCACGTCGTTGTCAGTTACCGAACTTAAGCACCTGTCCTGAAAAGTCATCTTGACCAAGGTCAGATCAATTTTACCTGCGTGCCCACGGTGGCCAATTCGAATAAATCCGCGATCTGCTCATTGTACAAACCTATACAGCCGTTGGAGGATCTTCTCCCGATCTTGCGCGTATCGTTGGTGCCGTGGATGCGGTAGTATTGCCAGCTCAAATAGAGCGCATGTGTCCCCAGAGGGTTCTCAGGACCCGGGCCTACATGGTCGGGCCATGCTGGATTGCGCTCTTTCATTGCCGGCGTTGGTCGCCAAGATGGCCCTTCGACCTTGCGAATAACTTTGGTGTAACCTAGCCTTGTAAGGTCTTCCGTCAGCGGTACGCTGGTCGGATACATCCGATAGACGCTTTCATCTTCTGACCAAAATTGCAGGACCTTGGACTGTGTATCGGACAGGATAGCCCCGTTCTTCAAGGTATCAAAGTGGTCGTGCCAACTGGCAACGCGGAATGATGAAACATTGCGGCGCGTCCCCTCAGTTGCCGTTGATTGAGCCAAAACGGCCGGTGCTGGAAAAAGCGTCGTCGCAGCAAACGCGGCGACCATTTCGCGCCGCGTAACAGCCTTTCTATCCTTGCTCCGTTTCATGCCTGCCATCCCAAAGTTTAATCTTTTTTTTCCGACTCAAATAACTCGTGTGCCCGGTTCCTGCGCTGGAAGGTCAACACGCAAATGACATTTCATATGGGATGTCTCGTCGGAATTGTCGTAGCCGTTGGCGCAGGGATACTTCCTTAAAAGGCGGACCTAAATCATCAAGTCATTGTGGAAAAGCAGTTTTTCTTGGGCATAATTCCAGGCTGCTTTAAGCGATACCTGGCTTTCTTGAATCGACCGAGCACAAAAAAGCAACGCTAACAATTGCTTAGTTCTTGGTGAATTGATGTGATCACCCGTCGATGCGAGGGTATCAGGTACTACAAATGACAAACACAGTGGACTAAACACCATGTGCTTCAAGAAAGCTTTCCTAGCACTGGCCGCACTTATGCTCGTCGGCGCCTGCACCGAAACAACGTCGATATCTGCAGAAAGCGAGCCCGGAATACTTTCCCGAGTTCCTGACGCCGTTGCCCAGATCGCTGCTCCGGGCCAGGACCTGAACGCCGTTAAAATCATGCCTGAGGACGGTTGCTATTGGTATCGCTACGTGGGGCCGGTTGAAACAACCTACCTGCCACTCAGGACTATTGAAGGGCGCCCAATCTGTACGCGCGCCTGACAAGCGCCTATCAGCTGGTCGCGGTCAGAAGGCGCTCGGGAGGGTAGAGATGAGCCGTGAACCCTGGCCTGACACGATCATAAAGCCCGATGATATGTGGCATCGCCATCCTTACGCAGCCAGAACTTGCGCGACCTCCGATAGATCTTGGAAAAGGCGTTCCGTGAATTCGCAGGTATGTGTCGCGGCCACCTTCGAACAGATAAAACGCCCTTGATCCCAATGGGTTTGTCGGCCCACCGGGCACACCATCTGCGAATTGCGCATATTCATCAGGGTCGCGCTCAATCATTTCGGCAGTAGGAGTCCAACGCGGCCACTTGGCCTTTCGCTTGATTGTGTAGACACCGGGCTCGTAAAGATTGCCTCGGGCAATGGCTACGCCGTAGCGCATTGCCGTGCCACCGTCTTCGATGAAATATAGATATCGGGCTACTGCATCGACATGAATGTCACCCGGAACAAGCGCTCGGTTGGTTTGCACACGCTGAGGCAGGAAACGTGGGTGCAACCCCCAGGGATTGGATGTCGCGGGATCAAAATTTGGCGGCGTTACCCTGGCGTCCCATGCCGCCCATTGAGAAGAAGTAGATGCTGTTGTGCGTGTCGAAAACAACGGCTGAGACAGCATCGCCAAAGAAGTTGCCAGAAAGTGTCTTCTGTTCATCATAAATCCCATCAAACCTGGTTGCTTATGACCCATTGCCAAATATCGCAGGCCGCAAGATGTTAAGGTATCAAAAAAATTGTCTAATCATATATCTCTCGTGAACATTTCACCGACCGACTGGTGCTATATTTCAATGGTAAGTTTGAACGACTTTGTTGCACAAATTGGGGTTTGGTCGGACTTCCCCTTTCCCCGGACAGAATTATTCTACGGCCTCTGTGATGGTTATGCCGAGCGTGGTGTAGCGATTGAGAACGGCAACTCGGACTTGGATCTCTGCAACCTGACGGTCGAAGTCCCTCACCATGAGGCTCTGGCCCAATAGCTTCACACAATGCATCTTGGTCTCGACACGACTTCGGCGGTGGTATCCACTCCACCTTCGCCAAATGGCGCGGCCGAAGTATCTGGAGGCTTTGACGGCCTCATTCCGGGCGATAGCGCCTGAGCTTGTAGGCTTCCACGGTTTGGCGCTCTTGCGCGGAGGAATGACAGCATGAGCGCCGCGCGCTATCGCATCATGGCATTTTCGTGTGTCGTAGGCCCCATCTGCGGTCACTGACCCGATGTCCTAGTCGAGTGGGATTTGGTCGAGAAGCCCAGGCAGCATAGGCGCATCACCAACATTGCTGGTGGTGAACTCAACCGCCCGGACTTCCAGCGTCTCCTCGTCGATCCCTATGTGTATCTTGCTCCAGATGCGGTGTTTGGGGCCACCGTGCTTACGAGCGTTCCACTCACCTTCACCCTCAGCCTTGATGCCCGTACTGTCAATGAGGAGGTTCAATGGTCCTCCGCCGCCACGATATCCCAAGTCCAACGTGCTGTCCCCCAAAGTGCGGGCGTTCATGGACTTTCTGGTTGCAGAGATTGGCGCAAAGCCTGCTTGGGAAACATGAGCGCAATAGGATAATGCGCGCGCTCAGAAATCGTGACGCCAAGGTCGGGGAAATGGGCCGGGTCATGCAAATCTGACCCAAACGTCAAGCACTTCTGACCCAAAAGAAGCGAACCGACGAAAACTGTCGTTTATGCAAAGCGCGGCGAATGCTGACAGGGAGCCCAGAATGTCCGATGCTGCACTCTGTACGAGTGTCAGCTTTGGGTCGAACTCTGATCTTGCCGCGTTGAGGCTTCTTCAAGGCGTGTTTTGAGATGGTCAACAACATTTTGCGCTGACGCAATATCATCTGGCGACAGGCCTTCCGAGAGTTCGTTCACCCATGGGATTTGCTTCGTAATCGCTGCTTCGTATAGTTCCTGCCCCTTTCGTGTCATGACAACCAAGTGCGCCCGCTTGTGGTGTGGGTTCGGCTGAAACTCCACTATTCCTTCTTTGTTCAATTCATTGATGATCCGTTGTACGCCCTGCCGGTGAACGCCCATCGTCCGTGCATGCCAGGCAACGGATTCCGGCCGATCAGAATAGGCGATGGCACCAAGAATCTGCCATCGGGCACTTGTTAGACCGAGTTCTGATACGAGGCGATCACCGGCAAGCTGCAATCGACCGTTCAGCCGAAACACATCCAGTATCAAGGCTGTCACGGCTTCTCCTGCTTCGGTCCTTTGCTCGTTAGGCATATCGACTCCTCATTTCATTTGACAACGTGTTGTCATTGTGTTTGATGCTTCCTAAATATGACAACATGACACCAAAATGAAGCTACTTTCAAGGAGCACCGAAATGGTCAATTTTAAACCCCTCGACCCCGAGTTTCCCATTGAACGGCAATTGGGCATGGACGCTGGACCCGTCGTTCTCGTCAATCTCTTCACTGTCGATCCCGTTGACCAAGACGCCTTGATTGAAGCCTGGAAGAGCGATGCCCAATGGATGAAAAAGCAGCCGGGTTACATCAGCACTCAGCTGCATAAGGCAATTGGTGACGGCAGCATGTATCTGAACTACGCGGTCTGGGAGTCTGTTGCGGACTTCCGCGCCGCGTTTTCAAACCCCGAGTTTCAGCAGCAGCTCAGCCACTATCCCTCAAGCGCTGTGACAGCACCCCACCTGTTCGAAAAGATTGCGGTGCCGAATTGCTGCACGGCCTGACGTAATCCTTTCCAAAAGCCAATTTGAGTGAACCGCTATGAAAACAAAGATTCACGCCATCGCGGGCGGCATCGGCTTTGTGATGATCCTCCTCTTCTGGACATCAACGATCACCAGCGAACTCTTTGCGAGCCATGAAACAGTCGCAACCGTCAAGGCATTGATCCTGAAAGGCATGTTCATCCTCATCCCGGCAATGGCGATTGCTGGTGGATCGGGCATGGCAATGGGCCGGAAACGCAAAGATGCGCTTACGAAAGCCAAGAAAACCCGAATGCCTATCATTGCGTTGAATGGTTTGCTGATCCTGGTTCCCGCAGCCTGGTTTCTGGCTGGCAAAGCTGCTGCTGGCGATTTCGACGGCACCTTTTACAAGGTTCAGGTAATTGAGCTGATCGCTGGGGCGGCCAACCTCACGATGATGGGGCTGAACATTCGTGATGGCTTGCGAATGACCGGCAAAATTCGAAGGCCTCGCTGAAAGCTCGATTCTAGTCCAACCACTGACGAAATTGCCGACATTCGAGCAAACGCAGCGAACTAGTGCTATGTCCGCTGTGCGGACCTACAGCGCCCCCGGGGGCAACGACGGCTGTGCGGGACATAGCACCATTTCGCTGCACAAACGGTACTGGAGGTGTGCTCGCCCATCCGCGTTCGCCACTTGGCAGATCAGCAGGAACAGGCGCCTTCGGCGTCTGATCTGCAAATCAGCCCTGATTTTCCCAAAAGGAAGTCAGGATCATTGAAATCGGTCTGGGTGCTGGATGAAGGAAGTAAGGCGAAAGTGGCAAGGTTCTGTCGCTGATGGCAGAACTATGTGTCGCCTGACACAATTATGTCGGGCGACACATAGTTTTACCATTGCCACGCCGCTAAGCCATTGATTTTGAACCGGGTGGAGGCGGGCCGTTACACTGACTTTGCCATTCACGACTCAAAGGTTTTCCATTGCTGAACGCGGCCGTTCGTTCTCGGCGCAGCAAATACCAGAAGAGCCCTTACCGGTCATTGCTACAACGGTTCAGAGCTGCGGACGCATTAGGCAGGTCCAGCCCGAAGCGGACATTGCGGCCGAACCAGATGCTAAGCCAGTGAAGAACCAGGAGAGCAACCGAAGGTGGTTGCGGGAAGGGGCAAAGGGTTTAGATTACAGCGTTGATTCCAATAAAGATTGAGGGTTGTAGGTTTGTTGCTTTCCGACCGCGAAGTAATTGGGCAACATCTGAGTGAAGACACTGTCCGCGAATTGAAGGAAATGTTCGAGAGGGTATCAGCCCAACGTCTCGACAACATGCGTTTTGGTGAGCCCCCTACAGGCTTCAATGTATCTGACAAAATAAGAGCTTATGGGCAGGCCAATCTATGGCGATGCGTTCAATTGTGCAAAGATGCAGAAGTACTCAGACAAAGTGGTTGTGGTCTTTCTGCAATTATCCTTTGCCGATCTGTCTTTGAAACCGTTGCGGCATACTCTCATTTCGCGAGACAATTGCCGGATAAGATGAAGCCTATAACGAGCAAAAGCGATCTGCAGAGAATTGATGATTTTGTTCTTTCTAGGTCGTTCGCAACAAGGGAAGGTTCAGCAATAGAATTGGTAGCCACTGACGGTGTTGACGTGGAGTCTGTGAGCGTAATTACACAACTCAAAAAGCTCGAGAAACGCCATCCTGGCCTTTGGAAGAAGTACGAAGTCCTGTCTGAATACGCGCACCCAAACGGCTTTGGAACACTAAGCTGGTACGGAAGAACCAACAGTAGAGAAAAAACAGTTAAGTTTTCTGACGATTGGGATGATTGTGTGAGAGACGCTCTTGGCTGGAGCGTTGCGGCGATTGCGCTATTGGAAACCCTTGAGGCTGACATAGCCGGGGTGGAGGATCAACTTACTGAGCTGTCTTCTTTGGCCCACGTAATTTTGTCTCAACAATAAGGAGCGACCTTGCCCAAACGCTTCGAGCCCTTTCCGGCCATTGCTCCGGATTCACGTATTTGCAGGTGCGGCATGATGCTGCGGCCCCAACCGGACCTAGGACGCAGCATTGGATTCTGCGGTGCAGCTACCGCAAAGCGGTCGTTGATGAAGAAAGTGGCTCTAGTGGCACGCGGAATTAGCTCAGATTGTAATCTGGTCTTCAGCGGTTTAAACTGATGATAGGTGGTAGGGTGAAAAGCAGTGCAATTTTGCCCAGTGCGAAAACAATCTCGCACCTGTCGTGCAGGTGCTGTAGTGGCTATGGCCGACAAAGTGGCAGCACGAGCACTGACACCCTCCACCGTTTCATCCAGCTTTAAAATAGGCCGACTTTAGAACGACGCGGCGCTTAACCAGCTGTGATATCATCGCTATATCCGCCCAGTTCTTTGGGTAACGGATTTCCTCAACAACCTTAATGTATGAAGTAACTGGTTCGGTTTGATGGGTGTCGCGGCGGAATGCAGACGTTTTCTCATACTTCAGCAAATACTCGCATGTGCGATATTCGAACATGCTGTCGATGTGGTAGGTCGTTGAGGTTACCATGTTGCTTGATGGCCGTTGTTTCAACAGTACGTTCAAGAAGGGCACTATATCCACACTGGAGGCCTTGTACTTTGTTGAACGGCTACGTCGAAACATGTGCCGCCAGCCAAATCTAGTGAACTGAACCTCTCCAAGCAGGGGGCTTTCCACCGAATTGATTGCTTTGTAAATCTTGTGCGCTCTTCTCCTGCCATTTTGAAAACCTTTGTCGGAAGATGAAAGAGTTACTCCATTGCCACCGAAGCCACCCACGACATGCCTCGAAGTGCATCTTGCCAAATCAAACATCATAGCCGGAGTGACGCGGTGATGTGATCCGTAAACTTGGGTGGATGAGTTCGAAGTAGGGTGAACGTACGCCCAAAATACCTGACTTGTTTCTCGGTTAACCCAGATCAGACAAATTGCGTGGCTCGTCCTTTTTGCGCTCTTCTTGGCGCTTGCTTTGAGTTTGAATCCACCAGATGTCAGTTGTGCTCCGTAGCTTTCTCCAGATTTAACTTGTGACAAGACCATTATTCTCTCACCGGCATTCCAAGGGTGAGTGAGCGAGAAAAGTAGATCAATTTTGGCGTTGTCGTCTTCTCGCGACCCCCACTGACCTTCTCCTCTGCACGCCGCAAGGACACGAACTAGTGCAAACGACTCGGCGTCACTACCGTTTATTGCATTGTGCGGGCGGTCTTCTAATGATTCATTTTTTGGAACTGAAGTTAAAAGTTGCGACACCTACATCGTCCTTAAACTATGGATTCGAGCGCTCAATTATACTTCTTATCAGACGCATGACCCGAATACGTTCGCAACTAGATTCGCTTCCAATCTAGCCGCGCTGCAAAACGACCTTCTAAAAACTGCCAGCCAGAACTATAAAACACGCGGCCCAAACTGGCCATTCACCTGATACTCCAAACGCTGCAGGGCGGCCTTTCATTCCGGACATTCGCTACAAGCGTGAAAACTGGTGCAAGATGACCTCACACAATCCGAAAGAGTGTCACATTCCTTCTTCGAAGACCGAACCGAAATCCTCCAAGGCTTCAAACTTACGTTCTGCTTTGGTGATCGGGTGTTTGGCGTAGTGCTCGTCAAAAACTTTCCCCAGACCTTTGGCATTCACCTTTGTGATAAGCGAGCGGACATCTGGTCCCGTCACCAGTTTGACACTGTAGCGCTTGGTTTCATTGGAAACAGTTTCAGCAAGTTGTAGTGCCTCCTTAGTAATTCCGCCGGAGGTCCAAAACTCAAAGCTGAACACGCGGTTTTGCAACGTCTCTTGCGCACGAAAATGCTTGTTTAGGCGACGCGCCTTGGTTCGAATCCAAGCCTCTAGCTCTTCCTCATCCACCTTATGCGTTGGCGCGTAGCCTTTGCACTCAATGAGCCGGACGGTTTCTGCCGAAACACAGAACACATCGACTTCGTATCGCTCATCAGTGTTGATGAAGACCTTTTTCCCAATATCGATTGAACCGCCGCCTTGCAGTGTTGCGATATGTCCAACGATCAATTCGAACAGCGCACCGCGCAGATTGCCCGCAGCTCCTTCGATATGCCCCAACTGACTGAATAGGGTTTCGATGACTTCTGGGTTCTTGGCAGCAATTGCACTGGCGTGACGAAGGGTTTCCAACAAGCCCGCCAAACCTCTCGCGACATCTCGGCCAAAGAGAGCCGATGGTTTTGTTGCGATGATACCGTTGGAGCGCAGTTCGTGAAATGCATCGGGGTGGAAGCCGTCAGCGATAATTACTGGGAGGAACGGCGGCAATCGTCGCATAGCACGGGAGCTTTCGCACTTGCGCAAAAAGGCCTGGGCGGTCGCTTTGTTCAGTTCGCCTAAATAGACATCCGCCACGAGGAAGCCCGGTTTCGGTTTACCGTCGGCGTAGCGCACCATGGGTGTCAGGTAGCTGGGCGCAACTAGGTCAAAAGCGTGGGTCCCAAACTGTGGGAGCGCTTGGCCGCGCTCTCGTATGGCAACTTTGTTGTAGCTCACCATTCCGAGCTTGCGTGCCCAGTCGGCAACCGTGTCCAAGAGGACACGTTGAACAGTAAGCTGCGCGGCATAACTGTCCAAGTCCACTGGAAAACCCGAATGGTGGTGAAAGGCTACAACAGCTGTATCGCCGACATTGAACTCCGTTAGAAACCCTATGCCTTTGAGGCGGGCTAGGACTGCATCGCTGCCTGTCTTCTTTTTCTGCTTCAGCGGCGCACCAGAGATGATTGGGAAGAAATCTCTTGGAACGATCCCGCCCTTCGCAATCATACCGGCTATTGCTGGCCCGTAGGTTGGGCTGCCTCCAGTCAGGGCATCATAAAGCCCGTCCCAATACCGATAGGTGCCGAAGTGCGCCTCGTGAAAGTAGAAACGAGCGTTCTTTGGAAAGCTCAGTCCCGACAGTGTCTTAACCGAAGTGGGTCTGCGCCTTAGCCTTTGACGAGCGGTATCGGGTGAGAGCCCCGTTTTCTCAAGGTGGCGAAGGATATCCGAAGTGAGCTTCGGGCCATTCTTTAGAAGGTACGTTGATATGTCATTGGCCATTACATAAACATAGTGTCACACTGCGCAATTTATAAGAGAACTACCTTCATGGGCTACATTCTTTTTTGCAGCTTCGCTCCCCAATGATTTCAAAGACTTATTAGACCTTCTCGTTGGCACCTGTCACGCACCCTGTCACGCGCAATCTCGGAAGACACGAGAATGATTGGCCTAAACATCATTTATCTCCCCATGAAACTTGGGATTGAGATGACAACACAGTCACTGACTTCGTCGCACGCGTGAGAGCTACATACCAATCCTCCTGGGTCATCCCATCGTACTCAACGATTACGACATGCTCGAATTCCAAGCCTTTCAACAAAAGTGTACTGCCGACACTCCTTCGGGCGACATGACGGCCTAAGTGCCGGGATTTGGCTTCAATGTCCCCCGCCGCTTCAGAAAGCAGTGCGCCTGTCGCTCTTGATGTTCGAAGCGCTGCAATCATCATGCGAAGAAGCTCTCGGCGATAAGGGAAAACGTCATCTCGATTCAATATCTCCTCAACAAGCACCAGCACGTGCAGCAACCCGTCTGGCTTTGTAACTCGATCTCCGATGTCGATGAGATCGCCGAATTTCTTTCGCCCGGCCTTTCCACCCATTTGGTGAGACTCAACAGCTTTTGCGAAGTCAGCCCTAAGCCCAACGACGCATAGCTTCACGAAATCTAGTACTGCGGTCAGCCTTTGTTCGCTGGTTGCCTTCTCAATCGAAACTGCGTGTTTCCTGAGCGGCTTACACGAAACAGGCTCGACTACAGCAAAACCCTGCTTAGCCATTCTTTCAGCGATTTTGGCTCGCGACGCCTCGGATGCGGATTGTGCCACGACCACCAAGGTGCCTTCGAGATCTATTGTATCGAGGCAAACATTTGTAACCTTTTGCGACTTTGGACCAGGCAAATCAGGCAACCAATGCCGTTGAATCCCTTTGCCGTCGACACTGAAGTCCATCGGCTCCCCAGCTTCAAGCTGTGTCCTCAAATCAACCAGTCTGTCGCCAAGCTCGGCATTCGCATTGCCATTCCTCCACCGCCACGGTTTCGTTAGCTTCGCAACGTTTGGAAAGTCCTTTTCAACCACTTCGTACCAATCAACTACACCGTCGAATTCAAAGATTGATTGTAGGGGGTCCCCAAAGACACACACGGGGACAAGCCGGTTTAGCCCCGTGACTAGCACATGCTGGCTTTTGCTGCAGTCCTGATACTCGTCAACAAAAACGCAATGATAAGTGGCAATGATCACGTCATCGATACTTTGAGAATTGACGAGTTTTTCTGCAGCAGGATACACCGCTGACCAATCCCCGTTATTTTGTGGATTGGTGTTTTTGATCCCAGAGGTCTTTGGGTAGCCTTTCGCAAATCGCAGGGTCCAGCTCGCTATGGTATCGAGCCGGTAAGCGGAAGCGGGCACATCTAGCCTGCGTAACCGCTTCTGCAATACGTCTACGCCAGCGAATGTGTGTGTCAGGATGAGGCAGCGTTTCGAAACCGCTGGATCATCGCTAACAGCTTTCACTGTCCGAACGATTTGCTCAGTCTTTCCGCAGCCAGCGGCTGCGATGACACTGCCGGATTTAGTCGCGCGAATGATGGCCGTGATTTCCTCCTGGGAAAGTTCAGGCATCGACCCACTGCCTCACTTCATTTATCGTTTTGGCAATTGGAGTCCCCGGAATGTCTTGGAGACAACCGAAGACAATCTTCCCCAATTGCTCTCCGCGCGTCATGTCTTTGAACCATGATCGGTCTTCTTTGATCCCTGGCTTTTTTTCGACTTTAAGAGTCGCGGCTGAGGCCAACCACTTACGATTAGCCTCAGAGTCGGCGAGTGTATCTAAGGTAGCACGATCAATGTCCGCTGATCCCGCGTCAGCCAAGCAAAGATTGTTCAGCACTCTGCCTTCGCCAACAACCTCGAGAGCATAATCGACTATTTCCCGCACTGTAACCCATGGAACATCTAGAAAAATTCTGCGTTCGATATCGCAGTCGTCATCCCATTCAGCTATTTGCCCTCCAGCTTCCTTAAATTCTTGTTTTTTCACTGCGGAAACATCAACATCCGTATCAAGCAACGCAAAGCAGCCGTAGCCTAGTTTCTGCATATGCGAACCAAACTTCACGGCATTGTCGTTTCCCGCTCCATCAATCGCAACGACACCTTGATAGGCGAAGGACTCGTTGCCGTTGGCGCACCATAGGTCATCAAGACCGCGCCAAAAGCCAACTTCAGTTCGCCCTTCACCGATTAACAAGCGTGGAGCCAAAAACGCATGAGGACTGGATCGAACATGTCGTTGTGCTGTTCCCGTTTGTCCCTCAGTTGGCTGGGCGCATTTTACGGCGACAATTCCTGCGCTGTTGCGAACGCAAAACAGTTCTGCGACATCCAATTCACAAACAACGACCGGTGAATGGGTCGTCAGGAAGGTTTGGTGTACGACAGGCGGAGCATCGCCTTCCTGAGGAAATCCAGATCGAAGAAAACGTAACAGCCGGATGATACGATGAGGTTCCAACCCTAGTTCGAGCTCATCCACCAGCGTGATATTTTGCTTCGGGCCTGAATTTTGAACTCCCGCCACCATTAAGCGTGATGAACCGCTACCGAGGGTTCTCAACGGCAGATTGCCATCATGCAAAGAAACTGCGCCGGAAGCCAGCATACCTGAATGGATATCCAGTTGAGCTTCATAATCTTGGGCCTTGGGCACCAGGAAGTTCGCGCCAACCTTCTCTGTCAGTTTAACAACATCATCAAACGACGCACGATCTCCGGCGGCAAATGATGCCTTGGCCTGTCTAACTGAACTGGCAAGCAATTGAGACGCATTCGGCCCTTTCTCAAGCCTGCCGAGTACGGAATTTCGACCCCATGTAAGGTGACGGTCCGCGTATTCTCCAAGTCGGTTAGGTGCGATAGACTTCGCGTCCTTAAAGCCAAATCGAGGCGGCTCACCTTCAAGGCGCTCGTTGAAGATCTCCCATCTCCATTCAAGGGTTTCCGGATCAAGCAACGCTTTTAACGTCAATGCTGTTTGGTCGCCGTCTGCCTTTTCATCGTTTACTTTTTTGTCTGCCTCGTTCCAGCCGCGCAAGTAGAGCCCATATTTTTGCTCCGTAATCAACTCATCCGGAAGATCGACAAGCGTCAAACAAATCTCGGGTTTACTGGTCGGGTCACAACCAAACAGATCTGGATCGCTTCCAGCGAAACCAAATCGTGGGCTTAGTCCGAGCTCGATAGCGTCTAAGATCGTCGTTTTGCAGGAGTCACCCGGACCGATCAAACAGTTCACAGATGCTGAGGGCGACCACTCAAGCGACTTGATTCCTCGAAATTCTGAAATCGAAATGTGCGCAATGTGCATTTGTAAGAAACCTGTTTACCACAAAATCAGAGAATAGCTCGTAAAGTGGAGGTTAGATTGGAAACGCGGCTATGAGCAACCTTAAGGTGAAATAGGTTTCGAAAGACCAGCGTCCGCTCCCAGACATATGGTGGGATTTCTATGCATGTGCAGCGAAGGTCCGGTTTCCGACCTCTCAGCAGATACTTTCGCACTCATAGCATGAATTTGGCGACCGCAGCGAACGACCGCTTAGTGGCCATCTTTTATCTTACCTAACAGTTTGCTGGCGCGGCTTATGTAGGGAAGGTCCCGCTTGGTGTGATTTCGTCTAACTGAGATTGAACGTCTGCAAGTGGTGGCGGGGCGTATCGCCCCGCCGCTTCTGTTCGTGGGCCAGCGGGATTTGGACGAGCCAAACGCCCCTGGCCGTCAGGGGGAAAGCGCTGCCTTCCCCCTCGGGCAACCCTATTAGACAGGGCCGTGTCCTCAGCTGCGCCTGCGGGCCGCACCACCCCTGTCGAATAGCATTGCCTCGCCCCCTTCCGCGTTCGCCACGTGGCAGATCAGCAGGAACAGGCGCCTTCGGCGTCTGATCTGCAAATCAGCCCTGATTTTTCCGAAAGGAAGTCAGGATCAACGAAATCGGTTTGGGTGATGGATGGAAGATGTGAGGCCAAGAAAAGGAAAGGTTCTGTCGCTGGTGGCAGAACTATGTGTCGCCTCACAAATTACCAAGTGGCGGACCGAGGAGCAACTATATATTTTTCGTAACTATCTGTTAAATTTTAGTTAAAATAATAAGTATAGGTCTCATACCACTAAATATACCACACTGAGCATAGGATCTGGCTTTTCAAAGCCTCAGGCTCGAGTATGACAGAACGAACGGTAAGACGTAATGTAACAGACGCTCGCCCTAAGTGCAGCAAACGACTGCTTCGAGCCCAAAATTGACTGCTGCTGCGCGAAGCTCCAATGACAGCAATGCGCAGAAAACGGTCTTTGCAAAGTCCCACGAGTCGCCCAAAGCCGCCATCTAATCCCGCAGGATACAGTGGCAGATTTGGGAGATCGGTGTCAAACTGAGCGCCCGGACCACGCCGGATCAGGCGGTAGGCAGCAAGGCGTCGGCCATATTCTGGTAGCAGACGGGGCGCAGGAAGCGTCTGATCGACAGAGTCCCGACCGAGGTGGCGCCGAAATTGGTGGAGGCTGGGTAGGGGCCGCCGTGAACCATGGTATCGGAGACCTCGACCCCGGTAGGGAAGCCGTTGGCGAGGATGCGTCCCGCCTTGCGTTCGAGGATCGGCACTAGCGATTGTGCCGCCTTAAGGTCGGCGTCGTCCATGTGCAGCGTGCAGGTGAGTTGGCCCTCAAGGGCAGTCGCAACGGCACGCATCTGGTCGAGGTCGTCGGCCTCGACGATCAGGCCGAGGGGGCCGAACACTTCCTCGCTCAGCGCCTCATCCGCCAGCCAGTCGGCAGCGGAGACCCGGTAGAGAAAAGGCTTGGCGTCGCGCTGGTCGCACATAGTGGTCAGCACCTCGCGCACGCCGGTGCCTTTGGACACACGGGCCTGCCCGTCGCGATAGGCCGCCGCGATACCGTCGGTCAGCATGGTCTGGGCGCCAGTCTCTTTCAGCGCGGCGCTGGCGCTGTCGGCGAGCGTCTCGGCCTGCTCTTTCAGCACCACGGCAATGCCGGGATTGGTGCAGAACTGCCCCGCGCCCATGGTCAGAGATCCGGCCCAGCCGGTGCCGATCTCACCCCCCCGCGCCTCCATGGCGGCGGGCAGCAGGAACATCGGGTTGACCGAGCCCAGCTCGCCAAAAAACGGGATCGGTTCGGGGCGCTGCGCGCAGAGGTCGAACAGCGCCCGGCCTCCGGTGAGGCTACCGGTGAATCCGACCGCCTTGATCAGTGGATGCTGCACTAGGCGGGTGCCCACATCGCGCTTGCCGCCCTGCACAAGGGAGAACACGCCGGGATGCGCGCCACATTTGGCGATAGCGGCATGGATTGCCTCGGCGATGATCTCGCCGGTGCCGGGATGGGCGGAGTGGCCCTTGACCACCACCGGGCAGCCTGCGGCCAGCGCGGCGGCGGTGTCGCCGCCGGCTGTGGAGAAGGCCAGCGGGAAGTTGGAGGCACCGAACACCGCGACCGGGCCGATGGGGCGCTGGATCATCTTCAGGTCCGGGCGTGGCAGGGGCGCGCGATCCGGCAAGGCTTCGTCATGGCGCTGATCGAGATAGTCGCCAGCGAGGATATGCGAGGCGAAGAGGCGCAGTTGCCCGGTGGTGCGGCCGCGCTCGCCCTGCAGGCGCGCCTCGGGCAGGCCGGTTTCCTGGGTGCCAATCTCGGTGATCGCCTCAGCGCGGGCTTCGATCTCGTCGGCAATGGTGTGGAGAAAGGCAGCGCGGTCCTCGCGGGTGGAATAACCAAAGGACCAGAACGCCTCTTCGGCGGCCTCGACGGCGGCATCCACATGGCCCGGCGTGCCGACCGAGAAGTCATGCGCGGGTCCGTGGGCGGGATCAGAGGTGAAGGTGACATCTCCGGCGACCCAGTTCCCGGCAATCAGGTGTTTTCCGTGTGGTGTGAATGTCATCTTACTTGTCCCAGTGTGTAACCATGTTGCACGCAATGTCGAAAGCGGCACGTGTGGCGCCAACATCAGCGCGGCCCTGTCCGGCGATGTCAAAGGCGGTGCCGTGTGCGGGGGTGGAGACCGGGATCGGCAAGCCGCCCTGCACGGTGACGCCGCGATCAAAGCCCAGCAGTTTGAGGGCGATCTGGCCCTGGTCGTGATACATGGTGACCACCGCGTCGATTTCCTTGGCCACCGCCTTGAGGAACACGGTGTCAGAGGGCCACGGGCCATCGACGGCCATCTGGCTCTGGGCAAGTTTGCGCACAGTCGGTTCGAGAATGTCGATCTCTTCGGTGCCGAAATTGCCGCCATCGCCTGCATGCGGGTTGATCGCGGCCACCGAAATCCGGGGGTGTTCAAGGCCCGAGCGGCGCAGGGTGTTGTGGATCAGGTGTACCGCTTCGGCCACGCGCTCTTCGGAGATCGTGTCGGCCACGTCGCGTAGCGGGATATGGCTGGTGACGCGGCTGGTCCACATGCCGTCCAGCGTGTTGAGCTCCGATATGTAGTTGGTCACGCCCAGCTTTTCGGCCATGTAATGCAACTCGTCATCATACCCCAGACCGGCCAGATGCATGGACGCCTTGTTGAACGGGCCAAAGACGATCGCATCGATCACACCGGTTTGCGCGAACTCGAGCGCCTGATCCAGCGTGCGAAGAACCGATGCGCCCCCGGCCTCGGTCACTTCGGCGACCTGCACCTTGTCCGCCGAAATCGTGTCCATGGCGTGAAAGGCAAACGCTTCGACCTCGGTCCAGTCCGATGTTTCGGCATCAACTGCAGTCATGTCGAAGTCCTGCCCGGCCACGGCCTGTCCGGCTTGGAACACATGCGCATCGCCGATCAGAAGGATATCTGCGGCTTCGGCCACGCCTTCGTCAGCCAGCAGACGCGCAATCAGTTCCGGCCCGATGCCGCTGGGATCACCGGGGATAATGCCTATTTTGGGTTTCATGTTCAGTCCTCTGGGGCTTCTTCGTTGTCCTGTGAGCGGATACGGGCGATATTCTCGATCGTGCTTTTCAGATGGTCTCGCAATGCACGGCGCGTGGCCTTGGCGTCGCGTTTTTGCAGGGCGTCGGTGATTTCTGCATGTTGAGACAGGGTGTTGTCGCGCCGGTCCACCTGTTGTGACGACAGGAACCGGGCACGCCAGAGGCGGGCGTTGTATTGCCGGTGGGTTTCGATCAGCGGCTCGTTCCGGCTGGCCTCGACAATGGCGGCGTGGAACTGCATGTCGAGGCGAAAAAAGTCCAGGGGTTTGAGCGTGTCTGACCCTTCAGCCATCCGTGCGGCCAGCCGTACGATATCAACAATTTCGGCCATGGTGGCCTCGCGGCAGGCGGTTTCGCCTGCCAGCGCCTCAAGCGCGCCAAGAACCGAGATATACTGTGTCAGTTCGTGCAGCGACGGATCGGCCACACGCGGGCGGCGGGTGGCGGAATATTCCACCAGCCCTTCGATTTCGAGCAGGCGCAGCGCCTCGCGCAAGGGCGTGCGTGACACACCCAACGCCTCGGCTAGATCACGCTCGGGAATCGCGGTACCCGGCGCCAGTTTTCCAAGCAGAATGAACTCACGCAGATTGTCCGCAGCTTCCTCGGCAAGGGTCCGGCGTGGGCGCACCCCGCCTTCCTGTTTCAATGTATCCAGCCAGGCGTCGCTCAATTTACTTTCCCCAATTCAAAACCAGCGGATCCAGCGGCTTCAGCAGGTCTATCAGGCGCGCGCGGATTGCCGGGTGCAAGGGCGGGATCGGGTGGCGGCAGAAATCAGATTTGATCACGCCGCCCTCGACCATGGCCGCCTTGCATGACTGCCAGCCACATTGCCGGTTTTCGTGGTTGATTGCCATGGCCACGCGACCATATGCGGCGGTCGCCTCTTCGATGCGACCCGCATGGTGGTGGTTGAGGACGGGCTTGATCTGATCGACGATCATGCCCGAGGTCATGGATCCGGTTGCGCCCGCGTCCAGGTCGGCCAGCAGCGTGATGGCTTCTTCCCCGTCAAAGGGGGCTTCGATGGCGTCGCCCCCCTGTTCGATCAGTGCGCGGATCTTGTTTGCGGCGCGGGGGCATTCAATCTTGAACAGCTTGACCGCCTCGATTTCTCTGGCCATGCGCACCAGAAGCGAAACCGGCAGGTCCACGCCTGAGAGCGGCGCATCCTGCACCATGATCGGGATGCCGACCTCGCCCACCGCCGCGAACTGCTCGAAACTCTGCTCGGGCGTGCCTTTGAGCAACGCGCCGTGATAGGGCGGCATCATCATGACGACATCGGCACCCAGATCCTTGGCGAATTGTGCGCGTTCCACTGCGATCTGCGTCGCGTAGTGGCTGATGGTGACAATCACCGGGACGCGGCCCGCTACATGTTCCACCGAAAGGCGCGCCAGAACCTCGCGTTCAGCATCCGAAATCAGGAACTGTTCTGAGAAATTGGCCAGCACACAGATGCCATCTGCGCCCTGATCGATCAGGCAATCCAATGCCCGTTTCATCCCTTCGAGGTCAAGTGAGCCGTCTTCGTTGAACGGGGTTGGCGCAACGGGCCAGATGCCAGTGTAGGGGCCGCTCATTCCGTCACCTCGAAATCGCTCAGGTACTTGTCGGTGATCTCGATCCCCAGACCAGGCTTGTTGTCATCCAGATCAAGGAACCCGTCCACTGCATCCGGGTCGCCATCGAAGATGTAATAGAACAGCTCGTTACCTACTTCGACATCGAAGACCGGGAAATACTCCGAAATCATGCAATTCGCATTGGCCATGGTCAGATGGTAATTGTGCATCTGCCCGGCATGCGGAATGACCGGCACCTGAAAGGCTTCGGCAATGGCGTTGATTTTCTGCGCCGCGGTGATGCCGCCCACGCGGTTGGTGTCATATTGCAGGACGCTGACGGCCTTTTTCTCGATTAGGTCTTTGCAGCCGATCACGGAAAACTCATGCTCGCCGCCCGAAATGGGCACGATGTTCATGGCGTTCAGTTCACGATAGCCTTCGACGTCGTCAGCAATCACCGGCTCTTCCAGCCAGCGGGGTTCATATCTGGCCAGCCTGGGCAGCATGCGCTTGGTGTAATCGACATTCCAGCCCTGATAGCATTCCAGCATCAGATCCACGTCATAGCCAATGACTTCGCGCACCGCTTCGACCCGCTTGAGATTTTCGCGCATTCCTGCCGGCCCATCCTTGGGGCCCCAGCCAAAGCGCATCTTGTATCCCTGATAGTTGTTCTTGCTGGCTTCTTCGGCCTCGGCCTGCATGGACTCGATGGGCCCGGAATAGAGCTTGGAGTAATAGACCGGGATCTTTTCCTTGGTGCGGCCGCCGAGCAGTTTGAAAACGGGCTTGCCGGTCAGCTTGCCCATCAAGTCCCAGATCGCGAGGTCCACCGCCGAGATCGCGGTCATGCCGATGCCCTTGCGGCCCCAGGCGTGTGACCGGCGGTACATCTTTTCCCAGAGATAGGCGTAATCAAACGGATCTTCGCCGATCACCATAGGTGCAAACCACTCGTCAATCGCCTGTTTCACCACGTTCGGCGCAAGGGCTGCATTGCCGATCCCGATGGTTCCGTCTTCGGTCTCAATCTCGCAGGTCAGCCACTGGTGGAAGCGGAAGGACGACATCGCATCGCCTTTCTCCCACAGCAGATCACTGGCATTGGTGCAGAAATTGCCTTGCGGAGGAACAGTCTTGCCTTTCCAGTTCCAGACGCGCGTGCGGACGGATTTTACTCTTGTCATTGCTTATTCTCCGGTCGACTCGACGGGCGAGCGTTGTTTGAAGAGCAGTCCCCAGACCATCGGGCCGAACAGGGCCAGTCCGGTCAGGACAAAAAAGAAGAGGGCCAGCGGACGGGTGAACATCAGCCACCACTGTTCGTCCAACATCACCATGGACTGGCCCAGGCGGGTTTCCAGCATGCCGCCCAGGATCAGGCCGATGGCCATGGGCACCACCGAGAAGCCGTGGCGGCGCATGAAGAAGCCGACGATGCCCGAGCCGATGGCAATCCACACATCCATTATCGACTGTTCCAGCGCATAGGCGCCAACGATCGAGAAGATGAATACGATGGGCCACAGGATCTGGATCGGGATCAGGGTGACGCGGGCAAAGATCTTGGCGCCCCAGAGACCGATGAAGAAGAAGATCACGTTGACCAGCATCATCGACCAGAAGATGGCGAATGCGAAATCGGCCTGTTCGGTGAACATAGTGGGGCCGGGGCGCAAACCATGGACCATCAGGCCGGCCAGGATCACTGCCGCCGTTGGGCTGCCGGGGATCCCCAGTGCCAGGGTTGGCACCATGGCACCGCCGGTGGCCGAGTTGTTGGCGGCTTCGGAGCCTGCGATGCCTTCCAGTGATCCCTTGCCGAATTCCTCGGGCTTCTTGGACCAGCGTTTGGCCTCGTTATAGCCGATCATCGAGGCCACGGTGGCGCCCTCTGCCGGCAGGATGCCGATGAAAGTGCCGATGCCGGACGAGCGCAGGATGGTCTTCCAGACACGGGCGTAATCTTCACGGCTCGGTAGCTTGATCGCCTTCATGATCACCTGCTTGCGTTCCACATGCAGGTTGTCGGCCTGGATCAGCAGTTCCGAGATGCCGAACACGCCGATCATCACCGGCACAAACGGAATGCCTTCGCTGAGTTCATTCATGCCGAAGGTGAAGCGTTCGATCGAGGTCAGCAGGTCGATGCCGACCGTAGCCAGCAGCACGCCGAAGGCACCCGAGACGATATTCTTGACCGGAGATCCGTCCCCGATGGTGGCCAGCATCGACAGGCCGAACACGGTGAGCGCGAAGTATTCCGGCGGGGCAAAGTTATAGGCGGCCCGCGCCATCAGCGGGGCGGCCGCCATTAGGGCTACGACCGAGATGATGCCGCCGATGGTCGAGGAGACCGCCGCCATCCCCAGCGCGCGGCCTGCCTCTCCCCTTTGGGCCAGGGGATAGCCGTCTAGGCAAGTGGTGGCACTGGCCGATGTCCCCGGCGTATTGATGAGAATGGCGGTGATTGCCCCGGCAAAGGTCGCGGCGCAATAGATCGTGGTCAGGATCGCGATGGCCGGGATCGGGTCCATCGTGATGGTAAAGGGCAAGAGCAGGGCGACGCCTGTGGTGGCGTTCAGGCCCGGCAGGGCGCCCACCAGAACACCTCCCAGGGTCGCGGCAAAGATCAGCACCAGGAGCTGCGGATCGGCGAGGGCCATCAGGCCGTTGAGGATAGCTGCGTCCATGGGTCAGTTACTCATACCAGAAGTTGGTTAGCAGACCGCGCGGAAAGCGGACTTCGAAAATGCCGTCGAACAGGAAGAACACGGCGGTGGGGGCGATGAGACCGACCAGCACGATCGCCCAGATCCGGCGTTCGCCCCAGAGGGCGGCCAGCGAGGTGGCGAAAAGGCTAAGGGCCAGGAACAGGTCGATCTCGCCCACCAGCACGAAACCGATCAGCAGGCCCATCGTCAACTGCACCATCTTGGTGAGGCGTTCAGGCGCTTCGGAACGGTCGCGGAACAGCAGCCAGATCGACAGAAAGATGATCAGGCCGAGTACCAATTGCGGGAAATCAGATGGCTGCATCCCGCGTTTCAGGATCGGGGGAACCCGCTCGAACTGGGTGCTCAGCCACCAGGCCCAGGCGCAGAACGCGATGATGCCCAACGGAATCGCCATGCGCGAGATCGCGCGGCGCTGCGAAACGGGGTTTTCGGTGGGGGTCTGCATGTCAGATCTCGAAAGGGAAAGAGGGCGCGGCGACTGGAACCGCCGCGCCGCAAATGGTCAGGTTACTCGATGAAGCCGAGCTCTTTCAGAGCCGCTTCCATGTCGGTGACCATAGTGGTGATCTGGTTGCCCCAGGCCTCCGATCCGACGACCGAAGTGCTGTCGAGCCCAACGCTGTCCAGGAAGCCCTGGTAGACACCGTGGTTCATCGAATTCATCAGTGCGTCCTCGATCTTGGCGGCAACATCATCGGGCGTGTCCTTGTGAACCACAAAGCCGCGCACGGTCGAGAAGCTGACATCGATGCCCAGTTCCTTGGCGGTGGCGACATCCGGCAGTCCGGACATGCGCTCATCGGCCAGAACCACGATCGGGCAGACATCGCCTGCGTCGATCTGAGACCCGGCCTCGGCCAGGTTCAGCACGGCTGCATCAACCGCACCGGCCACCAACTGGGTTGCCAGTTCACCGCCGCCGTCAAACGGAACGATCTTCGGGGTCTGCATGCCGCCCTTCTTGGTGAACATGAAGGCCGAGACGTCGTCGATATTGCCCAGGTGGGTGGTACCGTAGGAAATCGGCGCTTCTTTCTGAGCCGCGACAAAGGCTTCGGCGTTGTCATAGGCGCCACAGCGGACCATCAGGATCTGCGGGTCGTCGGTGCCGCGGGCGATCGGACGGATATCGTCCAGCGTCATCTTGGTCTTGCCCTTGGCCACGGTGGCCGCGTGGCCGATGGTGAAGGTCAGGATGGTGTAACCGTCGGCAGGAACTTCGAGATAGTGGTCCATGGCAACGGCGCCACCGCCACCTTTCTTGTTGACCACGACCATGTCGGTTTTCAGCTCACGGCGGGCGCGGAGCATCATCATCCGGGTGGTGACGTCCGTGCCGCCGCCATTGCCGGCGTGGGTCACGACTTCAATGGTCTTGGACGGGTATTCGTCAGCATTGGCCACAGCGCCTGTCAGGGCCATTGCCGTCACGGATACGGTGGCGAGAAACTTCTTCATTCTGATCCTCCTCAGGGTACCGAACCGACCTCTCCCAACGGGCCGATTCGCAATCTCACGAGGATGATGTATCAGGTATTTGGTGTTTGGTATACCAAAAATTGCCGCCAACAAAAAAGACCTGCAAATTCGGGAATGGTTTCGTGAGCGCAGGACAAAAGGAAATCCAGCTCAAGACCGGTAACAATTGAAAGTGAAAGTGATTGTCAGCTTTTCAAACAACGCTACCAATGAGCGTGTCCGCTTCGGGCTGAGACCGGTCCTCAACAACCATTGAGCCTATGGCAACTTTTGTCCGCAGAGCGGTCATTCGTCGCAACTCTCTCTAATGTCTGCTTCGCGGACAAAACGGACATCCGACGCACAAGGCCGAATGTCCGCTTAATCCAATCAATCTCAGTTGATATCCTGAACATCCATGACCAGGTTTTCCCAGTTCCGCTGGTTTTCCATGTCGTGCTCTAGGCCCTGCTCGTCTGCGATCGTGAAGCGTTTAACGGCTGATGTTTTGCTCGTTGCCTGGTAGAGCCAATAGGCCTCGGCCTTCAGGGCCTCATCGATAGGCTTGTCGATCGACTCGTAGACCATCTGCTTGCAGGCATTGATGGACTCTGCCGGGAACTTGGAAATCCGCTGCGCCAAGGTGTTTACGTAGTCGTCGATCTCATCGGCATCCAACGCTTTATTGATCGTGCCCATTGCCTCGGCTTCATCGGCGTCAAAGTCTCGGGCACTCAGGATGATTTCCAGCGCGCGGCCCAGACCGGTCTGACGGGCCATGCGGGACGCACCGCCGCCGCAGGGCAGGATACCCATGCCGACTTCCATCTGCATGAACTTGAATTTGCCACGCGCCGCAAAGCGCATGTCCAGCGCCAGGGCCAACTCGTGGCCACCACCGCGTGCGAAGCCTTCCAGCTTCGCGATCGTGGCCTGAGGCACCTTGCTGATGCGTTCGCAGACCGCTTGCAAATCGAGCAGCTGGGCTTCATCGCGGGAGACAGCTTCGGTCGACATGTCCTTGAGCAGCTCGGTGTCGTAGTGGCAGACCCAAACCTCGGGGTTCGCGGATTGGAAGATGACCACCTTGGTATCGCGGTCCCGCTCCAGCCGCATGGCAAGGCTGTTGAGGTCGGCCAGCATTTCCTGGCCTTGCACATTCACTGTTCCAAAATCGAATGCCACCGTTGCGATGGCGTCTTGGACCTTCACGTCAAAGGTTTGAAAATTCTCGTATTTCATCAGTCAGTCCTTTCTTGGGTCCGGACAACGCATGTCGCCGGAGGGTTGCAGTTTCAGGTGGTGTAAAAGACGCCCGACGTCAGACGGGCGTCAGTGGGATCAGCTGAGAGATTTCAAAGCATCTTCGATGCCTTGCATCACCTGCGCCGAATGAGTTGCGTCCAGTGCAGCCGCATGTGGCTGCGCGAACTGGCCGCTGTCATTGTCAAAATACTTGCCCGAAACATCCGCGAACGACGACCCGAGCGCCGCTTCACGCAGGATGTTCGCGCCGATGGACAGATCGTTGCCCGCGATGCCGTAGCCTTCCTTGACCATCTTCGAAGCCAACAACGATCCGGGATTGACGGCGACGACGACGGGTCCGTCGGTCAACTCCTTCGCCAATTCGCGGGTCCAGATCGTGATGCCGAGCTTGCTTTGCGCGTAGGCGTCATTGTGGCCAAGCTGTTTTTCCCCGCGCATAGCAGCCAAATCAATCGGCGCTTGCGCGGCAGAGGATAGATTCACGATCCGCCCGTCTTTCGGAATGATCGGCAGAAGCGCGCGGGACAGCGCATAGGGCGCCAAGGTGTTGACCATGAACCGCACATCATGGCCGGCCTCGGTCTGGGTCTCCGCGACTTTCAGCACGCCCGCGTTATTGATCAGCACATCAAGGCGGTCGTGTTTCTCGCGCACCTCTGCCGCGAAGGTTTGGATATCGGCCATACGCGACAGGTCAGCGGCATAGGTTTCGACGTCGCCGCCGACCTCGTTGACGGCGGCTTCCAGTTTGGCTGCACCGCGTCCATGAAGCAGAATTTTGTGCCCCTCTTTTGCGAGGGTCTGCGCCGTCAAAAGACCGATGCCGTCTGTTGATCCGGTGATAAGAATTGTCTTGGTCATGATTGTCTCTCTCCGTTTGCTCGTGTTTCGTGGGTCCGATGATGGGATCAGGCAAAACGCACTAGGGTGCGGCTCTCAATGCTTTTGCGGATGGTCATGACGTTTGGGTCTTCGACCATGTCCAACGCGGAGTGCCCGATGGAGGGCCGTCCCTGATTGTCGAAGATGTTGAAGTAGGCGACCTCATCCGGGGTCATCTTCGACATGTAGATCCACTGATGATTCGGGTTTGCCGCCAACCCCATGATCTGTCCTTTGCGGTCGGGATAGATCAGATCAAGCAGGATCCAGTCTTCCGGGGCGACGCTCGACGGCAGGATAAACCCGAGCGGGGCTGAGTTGATCGCCGCCTCGATCGGTCGCCAGATGTTAATGAAGGCGTAGTGCCCCGCGCTCCATTTTGCCGCTGTATCAGCACCAAGAATGTCGATCAGTCGCTGTTCTGCGCCGTCAGGGCTGTAGTCGCTGTGGACGTTTCGTGCGGGCTTGCGCGCGGCGTCAGGGTCATCCACCCGGATCGTGTGATCAAAGATGATCACCTCCTGCGCGTCCAGCTTGGTCGTCAGAAGCGACGTCAGCTCTGCGTCGTACTCCGCCTGCCAGGCATCATCGTCTTGCGCGAACGAGACCGCTGTGGGGGCGAAAGAAAACGCGACAGCGTCATCCTCGAATGATGGGTCTGTGGCTGACCTGCGCGCGTCGCGCACTTTCACTTCGGTTGGGGCGAGTTCTGGCGCGATCAGATTGCCAACGATGCCACCGGCATCAAGCTCGAACGCCTGACGCTCCGGTTTGTGGACGTGATAATTCACTGTCGCTGTCTGAGTCATTCCGCTCTCCGCTCTGTCTTGAGCTTTGACCTATACCGCTGCGCAGATATATAAACGGTAGATAATCGAATTCAGTTTTCTGGAAAAATATACAATATGGATACGCAAAGCCTCCGCCTCTTCGTCCTTGCTACTGAAACGCTGAACATCAGCGCGGCGGGCCGAACGCTAGGGATGGCACCGGCGGTGGCCAGCGCGCGGCTCGCAAAGCTTGAAAAACTGCTGGGCGCCGAATTGTTGCATCGATCCACTCGGAAAGTCTCAGTGTCCCTAGAGGGGCAGGACTTCTTGCCGTACGCCCGAGAGATGATCGAACAGGAAGAAGCGGCCCTCGCCGCATTCGGCAAAGGCAAGGCCGAGGTGAGCGGGACATTGCGCTTTGCCGCTCCAAGCACCTTTGCCCAGCTCTATATCGCGCCCCTGTTGCCCGCTTTTATGGATGCCTATCCAGACCTGACGCTCGATTTGCATTTATCAGATACCCAGTTCAACCTGATTGAGGGCAGCTATGATCTGGCCCTCCGCAATTCTATTCTGGAGGACAGCAGTCTGACGGCGCGCAAACTGGCAAACGACACACGTATTCTTTGTGCAGCACCAGACTATCTGGAAACACATGGGGTGCCCGGCACACCGGATGACCTCGCGGCGCATCGTCTGGTCGCCTTCAAGGATCTGGAGCCGCGCGCCTTGGTGTCAGATGACGGAGCCAAAGCAACATTCGACCTCCACAAAGCCTCCCACAGGCTGATCGTGAACGACGGGCTGACACAAGTGCGTGTCACGCTCAAGGGTGCCGGCATTTCGATTAACTCCCTCTGGGCGGTCCACAGCGAGCTGAATGATGGGTCCCTTGTGCAGGTGCTGCCCGGGTACACACTGGCGGACAATCCGGCGCTTTGGCTGATATACCCCAAAAGCAACGTAGTCTCCGCAAAGGTCCGCGTCTTCATGGACTATCTGATCCAACAGATCGGACGGTCAGCGGCTTGGGCCGGGTCCTAGGCGCCACACCTCTATTATGTAGAGAAAACGAATTCTGTTATCAAAAATATGTCCATTTATACGCAATCTAAGGGTAATATCTAATGTCTCGGAAGCAACAGGCTTGACCATCAGAAAGTTGAGACAGGACATGACACAATCTGCATTAGAGCGCGCACGCGCCGTGGAACGCCCCACACGCGAAGCAATGCTGCAACGCGCCCCGCAAGTCGCGCAATTCTGAAATGACAACCAGGAGCTGTTCAAACACGCATGGAAGGAATGGGAGCAGGCCAATCAAACCGCCTTGGATGCATCTGTTCATGACGACCGTCTCCGCGCAGCGGTCGACGGGGCCTGGAAAGACCCGGCAACCGAAGGCGAAGTGAAAAAACTATGGGAAGAGGTCTTCCCCGGTGTCTACAAAACCCAGTTCTTTGACCCCGAACGGCTGTTCGTTTTGCGCAGCTATCTGGACAGTGTCGCCGATGCAGGCATTCCGCTGCGCCCGCCCTATGGCATTTCCCTAAACCGGGGCGGTGCAATGCTTGACCCGCGCTCGGAAGGGCATCTTGGGGCCTCAGCCTTCCAGACGTTCTACCGCGACCTGATGAACACCTATATGCGGCCCATCTCACGGCTCTTGTTCCCGGATGTGATGGGATACGACACGCAGACCTTCGGGTTTTCCATCCAGTGGCAAGCAGATAACGACACGTCGCTCCGGCCTCACTCAGACGCATCATCGGTCACGCTGAATATCAATCTAAATCTACCGGACGAGGCCTATTCTGGCTCCGCTGTCAGCTTCATTGATCCCGCGTCGCGACGGGTCGAAAAACTGCACTTTGAGCCCGGCACGGCCTTGATCCACCACGGCAGCGTCCCCCATGCGTCTGAACCGATCACCGAAGGTCAACGCTCCAATTTCGTGCTGTGGCTCTACGGTCAAAACGGCCAGATCCCGCATCCTAGTGCGTTCGCGCCCACAATCGATCCGCGCGCGCGCTGGACGGTCCCGACCGATCCATCGGACGGGTTTGCGCCCTTCTGATCCGCGGACCTCGACAGGTTGGTTGGGTGATAGACGTCGCCCAGCCAACATAGCGGAGGCTCGTTGGCCGCTTTTTCAGATAATCTCGAAGCAGCCATTGGTGCAGGTTGCAGCATTCGTTGTTTTGGGCTCTCTGCCGTCATTCGCCGCACATTGCACCAATGACCGCAAAGCGGAAAACCAGCCGCTCGTCATGCACGCCTCGAGTGTCTCAGTTGCGGACTAAGCGGTCGTTATCAGAGTCCATGGCAATGTCGGCTTTCGTTCTGCCTGTTAACGAGGACGAGTTGATTTGTGGTATGCCGTGTGATGGCCTTTCCTAGCACATGCAAATAGTATCATCGGAGTTAGGGAGTTCGCCTTGCGTAGCCAAGACCTCAGTCTTCTCGTAATTTTTGATGCCATAATGACTGAGGGCTCCATTACGCGCGCGGCGGATAGGCTGAACATTACCCAACCGGCAGTCTCAAATGCCGTAGGGCGGATGCGCACGATCTGGAAGGACGATCTCTTCATCAAGGATGGCCGAAACATCAGGCCCACTCTCTTTGCCCAGAACCTCTGGGCAAAGGTGCAACGGCCATTGGAAGAGATCGACGACGCCATCAATCCAAAGGGATTTGATCCTGCCACATCACATCGGGTGTTCCGCATCGCTGCGACAGACCTGATGGTAGATATGGCTTGGGCTGACCTGCGCCAGCGTCTCGAACAAGATGCGCCGGGGGTCGCTGTGCAAACAGTGCCGTACACTATTGCCAATGGCGAAAGCGTACTTGCCAGTGCGACGGTGGACGTCCTGATTGGCGCGAACGATCTTATGCCGCCGATGGACACAAGTGAGTTCCTGCTTGAGCTCGACTATGTTTGCGTCATGCACCCCGACCATGTTCTTGCGAAAGGCGCGCTCACGCTTGAGCGTTTTGTAGGGGCAGATCACTTGCTGGTATCGCTTTCAGGAGACGCACTTGGCTATACCGATATGGTCCTTGCCGAGCATGGTTTGCAACGCAAGGTCGCCATGACAATCAACAATTTCGCGAGTGCCACGAAAGTACTGTCGCAAAGCAATCTCGTAGGTGTTCTGCCTTCGGTAAACGTGAAGTCTTTGGTTGAGTCAGGCGCGCTCGTGGCGCGCCCGACTCCGATTCCTGTCCCGGGTCCGATACTCAGCATGTTCTGGCACAAACGGGTTGACCGGGATCAAGGAAACATTTGGCTGCGGAGCGTTCTCAAGAGCCTGATGGCACCGTCGTGAACGGCTGAACTTGGTGAGGTTGTTTAATCGCTCTCCACAACCAGCTGGCCCACGATTTTCCTTACGGCTGGCGTAACGATCATGATCGCGGGAAGGGCCGCCACAAAGCCAACAATCCAGGCATTCAGCCAGGCCTGGAGCAGCCCGGGAACCAAGCCAAGGTTGATGGTTGTGACAACCAGCGACATCAAACCTGACATGAGCAGCGCCATGAAGAAGTAGAAGGTGTATTGGGTGTATTTGACGGGTATGAAATGCATGGGGAATACTCCATCATTTGGTTTGGATCCGAGCCCGATAGAGGCCCGGATTTGGCAGTCTGTTTTCGATTGGGATATGCGCATGACCAGACCTCAGGTCCGTCCTTGCACATAAAGGGTTTCACCGTTCTTTGCGCCTTCCACGCTTTTGCGGAATGCTTTGGCCGCAACGGCTGCGGGAACAGGTTCGAAACCGGCGAAGGCGGCACCTAATAGATGGACCGATTCTTCAAGGATTGTTGGGCTTACGACGTTGACGCGAATGCCGCGCGGCAACTCCAACGCCGCCGAAGCTGCAAATCCTTCCAGCGCACTGCACACAGTCGTGGCCGCTGCGCCATAACGGATCGGATCCTTGCTGATGATACCTGCGGTGAGCGTGAATGACCCACCGTCACTGATGTGTTTAGTGCCCTCCATCACCAGGTTGATTTGGCCCATGAGCTTGTTGTTGAGCCCAAGCTGCCATTCATCCTGCGTGATATCTCCTAGCGGGCCGAAATGAACTGCGCCGGTGGCTGAAACCAAAGCGTCGAACGGGCCAATCTGTTCGAACATCGCCCTGATCGATGCGATATCGGCGATGTCCACCTGAACGTCGCCTTCCGAGAAGCCCACTTTCACGACCTCATGATCTTTCTCGAGATCAGCGGTGACGGCGGTGCCAAGTGTTCCGGTTGAACCTACGACGATGATTTTCATGATCTGTCTCCGATGTGTTGTTTCGTGCGAACCGATTTGGTCCAGCTGAGACAGATATGACGGCCCACAATCAATAAAAAAAATAATGAATATATATAAATAACATTTCAAAAAATGATGTATTTGCGTAAGCAGTAGTTCGGATGATCTACGGGACAGCCCGCTTTGGGCTCGGTGCGGTCATCCGGCTAGATTGGTCGAATGACTGTTTTGTGTCGGTAACCAGTCCGTGCCCAATCAATGGATCAGCTTCAGCAGTTCCTTGTCGGCTCGGATCAATTCGCTGATGGTTTTGCGAAACTGTTCAGCATTTCGCGATCTTTCACCGTGCTTCCATGACGGATGGCTTGGCCCAGCCGCGTGTCCACCGCGCGCGCCATGAACGCGGCACACGGTCCAACCTCTGACTGATGGAGCACGACAACGCTGGCCTGTGGACTTTGCCGTTGCTGTGCATCTGGGCGCATCATTGAGTCTTTTCGTAGGGTCCATGGGGTTGTCGTCACTTTTTGTCATCGCCCCGCCCCCCACTGTGGATGTTCCCAACTATGGCCTGGCCACCTTCCTTCACCTCGACGCGTTCAACGCGCACGGTCTGATTTGCCTTTGACCTATACTTTTTGAGGGTTTCAACTTGGCCGGTGAAAGTGCGCGCGAGTTTGTTAAGCGCCCGTTCCGCTGAATCTTGCTGCGGGAGAGTTTTCACATGGTTCAGTCGACGCGCCATCATCATCGTGGCCTGATGGATCGCGCCCATCTGGATCGCAAGCATGGCTTCGATCTCGTCCTGAGGCTTAACCCCAGCAACAACCGACATTACGAAGTTCGATGCGGCCTCGGAAACAGAGCTATCCTGTTTCCCGAGGGTTGCGACTTGATCCATGACGCCTTCGAAGAACCGGTAGTCTGCTGTGCCTAGCTCATGCATTGCCAAAGCACAGGCTGCGTTTGGGTCTTTCTCTTTGTGGCCGACTGTGAGCCTTCGCGTTTCCTCCTCGAGGTCCAGCTTGATATCCGGCGCTCGGACACGTGATCTCTTTCGTGCCCTTAGGTCAGCAATCGCATTGACTTCTGCCTCAGTAAGTTCGGAGTTCTTTGTCTGCAGATCGTTGCCACTGTCATTCTGTGTCTTGCTCATGCCCGCCTCGCGTAACAGGGAGTGGTTAGTATTAGTGTTCCGTCTCAGAACCGAAGGACCGACGCGAAATCGGTCTGACGGGTTCTGATTTGGAACCATGAGAGGTCTTTGGGTTTTCAAACGGAACCAAAGAGGATGCTGACGGGTCCGTCTCAGAACCGCGTTTTGTTTTTTCGGGTTGCCAGAAACGCCAATCATTGGTGGCGGCTTTCTTGCCGGACCGGGATTGCGTCGCCTTGGTCGTCAACCGCCATTCGTGGGCCCGGCGGTGATACCAGTTGCCTTCCTGCTCCAGCACAAGAAAGCCTTTGTCCTGCAGATCCTCGAAAGCGCGTTGAACGGTGGCCTTGCCCAACCCCAAAATTTCTGCCGCCTCGTTCATCGACAGAAACAGCTTGCCGTTGTTGCCACCGTTGAAGCGGGAGTGAAGCTCTAGCCAGAGCTTCACAGCAGGTCCGGACAACGCACGCCATGCCGGGGATTTGATCATTGCGTAGGGCATAGGGACATATTGGCCCTCATCCGACCGTTTACCGTTGGGAGACCGGCGCCTACTCATCGCGACACCCTCGCTGGAAGTGCTCGGACAACTTGTCCAGTTCTGGCATGTCACAGCTGATATGCGCCCGGACGAGCCGGGTTAGGCCGGATTTGGACACACAGTACCCGAGCGTGTCCCAGGCCGCTCCCCCGGCCGGAAATTGAGGCCTCTGACGCTGAAACAGCCATTGGACGCCATCCCGGCATACGGCCACCCGGTAGATGCCGAGGCGAAAGAGCTCACCGCTGTAGTTATCAGCGGTTTCCCGATGACCAGTTTGGGAAAGAGGGCCATAGTCTGCCCCCCTGTCGTGGTTGTTATTAATCGACTTGGAAAAGGAAATATCAGCCATGCTCGATCCGTCCTTTCCGAATGATCACCCGTTCGATCGAGTGGCTCTGGGGCGACCAGTAGTACCGGCGCTCGTTTTGTCTTGTCGGCGCGGGGCATCCTGTGGCATCAACTGGACTTGCTAGGGTGGCAGTTGATGTCACTGGAAAAGCCCCATCTCCGCGCTTGGAGTTGGGGTTTTTCATTATGCAGCCTCGTTGTTGGGATCGGTGCGCTGCGCAGAAAGCCAGGCGTTCAGATCAGCGCCATGATACGCGATCCGCCGCCCGATGCGAATGAAGGCCGGACCGCACATGCGGTGGCGCCATTGAGCCAGCTTTTCGCGGTTTCCCAGCAATTGCATTTCAGGGTCTTCTGGGAAATAGACCCGGTCGTCATTGAAGACATTTGCCATCGTTGAAATCCCCTTGGATCAGTTGCGATGGCTTCGAATTTATTGGCATTGCTTTATTGAAATAGCCGTCACGAATACTTGGCGTTTCGATACGGTGTTATGATTTCCGAGTCCGTCTACCCGGAGCCGAAACTTCAGGGAAGTCTTTCCGCACCTCGTCAATCACACGTCTCCAAGCCCGCGAACCCAAGCTTGAACCAAGCGTCTCTCTTAGTTCAGAGTTTGTACCGGTCCATTCGTTATTTGAAAGGAAGAATTTTACTTCCGTCACAATCCTTTTTTCTTCAGCAACCGTGTTTGTTGGTCCAGACGTGGCTTTCTTTCCCTCGTCGTACCACCGCCCTTTGAGCTCGGCATACGTTTTGGATTTCACGCTTTCGATAGCATCTGTCCACTTAGCCTCTTTCACACAAAGCCCCGCTCCCGAACTCTTTGTGACGGCGGAAAGCTGCATGTTCTTTAGCAAAGGCAACTTGTATTCCAAAAAATACCTAATTTGAGTGACCGAGGCCTGGGTTAGGGTGTGATCTTCGTAATCGTCAATTTCTCCGATTTCGACCATATGCTGGATCTTCTCAAAAGCAGTCCAGTAATAGCGATCCTCTTTATTGTCGGTATCACCCTCAATTTCAGATTTATCCAACCATGCTTGGAGCATCAGTGGATCTATAACTTGTGAGACGCGCTCTCTAATCGCTTCAATTCCTCGCGTATCAACAGTCCAAGTATAAGGATCTATGAAACAGAACAGCTTGCCATCAAACACCGGCAAGGAAAGGTATTTTCTAACAGTAGACGAATGAACCGTATGAATGTCGATTTCATTCAGTTCGGGACACCAAAACTCTTCGGAAAAGCTTCCTTCGTCAATCCAATCAAGTATTTCCGGTGAGGCGATCATTGTTTTGTCGCCGTCAAAAAGGTAGAGAGTTTGCTGCTCAAGCTGATCCAAAAACAGTTTCTCACTGAAACTCCTTGCGTCCGCCTCTCCTTGAAACTCAACGAATTCAAGAACGTCCTTAAAAAAGAGCTTTGGCCCATCAATCGCCTTATGCTTTTCGAACTCGCTCCTTGCCAAAGGTCCCAAGTGATCGTCAGCGAGCAACTCTGAAGCAGCTTCGGTTTCGAATTTTGGGTCGATTACCTTTCTCCAATCGGAAAGCGCTCGACCCACAGGCAAAAAACCAAGCTCACTAATCACAGTTTTTCTCCCTTCTCACGAACGTGACCCACTGTTCTACCAAATCTCGTCTTCTTTCCAATAAATCTGACCGCGCATAGGCCCGCTCCACATCTGATCCAACCTGATGTGCCAATGCCGCCTCCGCCAGTTCGCGCGGCGCGTTTGCAGCCTCCGCCGCCCAATCTCGAAACGAACTGCGGAAGCCATGCACGGTGACGCCATCCTGCCGCATCCGTCGCAGCAGCATCAGCATCGACATGTTCGACAAGGGTTGATGCCGCTTTTGCCCCTCGAACACATAGTCAGAGGCCAGCGCGCGCAACGGCTCCAGAATGGCCAGCATTTCTTCGGTGAGAGGGACGCGGTGGACCTGCCCGCCCTTCATGCGCTCCGCTGGTATGGTCCACAGACGTGCATCGACATCGACCTCAGGCCATTTCATCTCCAACACCTCAGATGTCCGGCAGGCAGTCAGAATGGTGAACTGCAGCGCATTGGCGGCCATGGCGGAGCGGGTCTGCAACTCGGCATAGAACGCGGGCACCTCCTGCCACGGCATCGCGTCATGGTGCTGGACCTTGGCTTTGACGGCGGGGAGAACCTTTCCTTCGCGGATCGCAGTCACTGGATTCTCGCCCGAGCGGAAGCCCTTGGACTTCGCCACATCGAGCACCGTCTTGATCCGCTGCGACAGTCGCTTTGCGGTTTCGTGTTTCTCGGTCCAGATGGGGGCCAGGCACATCAGCACTTCTGGCTGTTCAATGCTGTCCACAGGCATGCGTCCGATCTTGGGGAATGCATAATCGCGCAAGGTGTTGAGCCATTGCTGTCCGTGCTTGGCATTCTTCCAAGTCGGCAGGCGGTCAATGTGAACCTGTCGGCTGAGCTCTTCGAAAGTCGGGATTTCACGCTGGGCGTTAAATCGAGGGTTCAAACCAGCTTTCGCCATTCGCCGGTATTCGAGCGCTCTTTCTCGAGCCTGGTTTAGTGTGACGACATCAACGCCACCCAACCCGAAATCCGTGCGCAGCGGTGCACCTTTGCGGTTCTTCTGACCTTTGACCGTTACGCGCACAATCCAACGCCGTGCACCTGATGGATCAACAACAAGGTACAGGCCAGAACCGTCGCCATGCCGACCCGGACCGAGATTCTCTACCAGCTTCTTTGTCAGCTTCCCGCTGAGCGCAGCCATGAAAATACCACAAAATATAC
Organism: Ruegeria sp. YTSA064; assembly: GCF_059610325.1. Taxonomy (NCBI): domain Bacteria; kingdom Pseudomonadati; phylum Pseudomonadota; class Alphaproteobacteria; order Rhodobacterales; family Roseobacteraceae; genus Ruegeria; species Ruegeria sp. YTSA064. Next base: position 67,460 of record NZ_JBXWNK010000003.1, on the reverse strand, counting down.
CACTCAACGAAAGTATAGTGGTGCAATCGGATAAAATCCAATGAAACACGCTAGTGCGACTACAGCCATAAAACACAAAGGTTTAAGCAACCTAATATGACTCATCATAATTTGAGGAAATTACCAAGTGGCGGACCGAGGAGGATTCGAACCCCCGACCCCTTGATTCGTAGTCAAGTACTCTATCCAGCTGAGCTATCGGTCCGCGTTGGTGAGGCGGTATTTAGACCTGAGGCCACGGGCGTGCAAGCCGATTCTTTAAAAAAACTTCAAAAAGTCATATCACCACGTGGGAGCCTTATTTCAAAGGTTGTTCCCTCGGGTCCGGTGGTTTTCAGAAACAACTCCCCGCCATGTCCACGCACCAACTCTTGTGAGATGGCCAATCCTAAACCCGAGCCGCCTTTACGCACCCCCCCCTGAAAGGGTGTAAACAGATTCTCTTGGGCCTTTGGCGGAAGACCAGGGCCCGTATCGCTGATTTCGATACACCAATCCTTTTCCTGCTCGGAGGCGTTTACAGAAATGCGGCCCGGTTTTCCAGAAGTAGACAGCGCCTGTCGTGCATTGCGTACGAGGTTCAAAATGACCCTGAAAATCTGCTCGGGGTCAGCACGGACAACAAGATCTTCGGGCACTTCATTCACGATCTCGACACAGGCATTCGCCAGCGCCAGCCTCTCGCTGGTGGCAACATCCTCGGCAATCTCACGCAGGCGTAACATGGTCAGTGTCGGAGCGGGCTCCTCCGCGCGACCAAAGGCCAGTGTGCTTTCGCATAATGAGACGGCGCGGGTGATCGAATTGACAAGTTTTGGCGCCATACGAGCCACCAGCGGGTCATTACTCGCCTCAATCCGGTCGGTAAACAGCTGGGCCGAAGTCAGAATGTTGCGCAAATCATGACTAACCTTAGCCACCGCACCTCCCAATTGCGCCAGGCGTTCGCGTTGCTTCAAGGCTTGTGTCAGATCAGTTTGAAGCATCTGCAATGCCTCTTCGGCTTCGCGCAGTTCCGTCACCTTGGAATTGGGTGAGATAATTCCGCGCGCGTCCTCGGGTGCGCTCGCGTAGCGTTGCATATAGCCGACCACACTTTTGATCGGGCGTACCAGAACCACGCGCACGGCAAGAAACAGGAATGAGGCGGTAATGATAGAAATCACAAAGGACAGGCCCAAAATGCGAAGCCCGTAATCCGTCATCGCCATTCGTAACGGGTCGCTATCCATTGTTACTTCTATCAGCAGGCCAGCATCCTTAACTGGCGCGCCTAGAACGCGAATGACCTCGTTTTCGGGCGTAAACAGCCGCAGAGTCGCGTCGCGGATCAGCACCCAGGCGCTGGCATCGCGCAGATCGAAGGTTTTGGAGATCCGATCCGGGATGGGTGAAGACAGCATGAGCTGGCGCACTTCGTCGCGGCGCAGCACGACGTTGTAAACGCCCGCATTGACCAGCAGTTCTGCCTCAAGCTCGTCGGCCAGCATATCATCAGCCAGCAACGCCAGCGAAGCGATCTGGGCACGCTCGAGCCGGTTCAGCAGGAAATCTTCACGAAAGCGCGCGATCGATGGCACAAAGATCAGAACTTCGGCCAACATCACGAAGACCGTCGTCAGGATCAGAAATCGGCCCGACAGCGAGTTCACTTTGCGCTCCTCCTTAGGTCAGGGAATCCAGCGCTGGACGAATCTGACCACTTTCTTAACCGTTTGATTCTCAAACAGCCTTGGCGTGAAATAGGCACCCGCCACCCGTTTGTTAAGCTCTCCAATCGTCGGATAGGGCGAGACCATGGCAGCGATCTGCCCCATCTTTAGGTTATTTGCGAGTGCCAGGGACCACAAGTTGATCAGTTCACCGGCTTGGTGCCCTACGATTGTTGCACCGACGGGGCGACTTTTAACTACCATCACCTTGATAAAGCCTTTCGTTTTCCGTTCGGAAATCGCCCGGTCATTATGGTGATAATCGAAACGGGCAATTTCCACAGCGTCTCCGTGTTGGGCACGCGCTTGCGCTTCGCTGAGCCCCACCTGTGCCAGTTCCGGGTCGGTATATGTCGCCCAGGGGATATGTGCTGTCTTCGCCTTTGACGGTAACCCGAACAGGGCTGAGCGAATGATAACCCCCGCCTGATAGCCTGCCACATGGGTAAATTGCAGACCACCTGCGACATCTCCGATAGCATAGACCTTGCGGTTGGTCGTTCGCAGTGTGTCGTCGACCTTGATACCGGTGCGAGTACGCTCAATCCCGGCAGCTTCAAGATTTAGGCGATCAACGTTGGCCTTGCGCCCAACGGCAAGCAGTAAATGTGAACCAGCGTGAATCTCTCCATTCTCGGTCACGACCTCTATGGCACCCGCATTGTCTCTGATCTGAGCTACCATGGCGTTTTCATGAATCGCGACGCCTTCCGCCTTCAGGCTGTCCAACACGATGGTTGCGGCTTCGGGGTCGTCTTTGCCCAGCGCCTTTAGGCCTTCTATCACCGTGACCTTACAGCCCAGACGGATATGCGCCTGCGCCATCTCCATGCCGATCGGGCCGCCACCGATGATCAGCAGATGCGCGGGCTTGTCGCGCAGGTCGAAGATAGTCTCATTGGTAAAATAGGTGACCTGATCCAGACCCGGCAATGGTGGCACCAGCGGCGAAGACCCGGTGGCCACAACAACGCGGCGGGCTGTGATCAGGTGATCGCCAGCCTGAACCTGTGTTGGCGATATAAAGCTACCGTATTCCCGGATTACCTTGACACCAAAACCCTCGAAACGCACCTGACTGTCCATCGGTTCGATCTGAGCGATCACGTCATGCACATGATCCTTTGCAGCGGCATAGTCGACCTGTGGCACCACGTCCGCGACCCCATAGACCGAAGCGTGTGCTTGCCCATGTGCCGCCTTACCGCTGGCAATCAGGGCCTTGGAGGGAACGCAGCCAAAGTTCAGGCAGTCGCCGCCCATCTTGTGCCCCTCCAGCAGGACGACATCCGCCCCCATCTGGCTGGCCCCGGCCGCCACAGACAATCCGCCCGACCCGGCACCGATCACCAGGATATCGGTCTTTAACTCTTGCATGAATCAAGTGTCCTTTCGGCCACGGAGGGATTTGATAAAAATCGGCAGCGCCGCCAGAACACACAAGCCGATGATGGGCCCCATGACAAACGGCTCCCACAGCAACGAAACATCCGGCGTCTCACCCCGGTCAAATACACCCCCGAGCCCGACGCCAATCCAAGTATAGACGATGCCGCCTGGGATAATGCCCAGCGCAGTCGTGATCAGGAAGTTCCGAAATTTCACGCCAACCAATGCAGGCACCAGATTGGCCACGAAGAACGGCACCACAGGCACCAGGCGCAACAGGAAGAGAACCGAGATCTCATTCTCACGCAGGCCGTCTTTCAGTTTCTTGACCGTCCCTTCCGAGGATTCCAGCCGCGCCGTGAGTGACTCGCCCAACCCCCAGCGCGCTGCAAGGAAGATGGCTGAGGCCCCGATCGTAGCTGCAACAACATTGAACACGGTCCCGGCGAAGAGACCAAACAGGAAGCCCCCGGTCATCGATGCCACCGCAGCTCCGGGCAATGAGAAGGCCACGATCACGATGTAAATGCCAATAAAGGCAGCAACCATCGCCAAATAGTTGGCATCCCGCCACGCCAAAAGCGCCTCGCGGTTGTCGCGCAAGGTCTCAAATGTCAGGTAATCGCCCAAGGTAAAGAAACCCACCGCAGCGACTACGAGAATCACCAGCAAAGGGATATGACGCGCAGGTCCGCTGCGCGGGGTCTGAGTTGTATCACTCATTACAGTGTCCGGTTTGGTGCGTTTCATTCTGGCACCAACATGCGATGCCTTGGGCCCGCACAACAGGGACCTCACGCGGCGTTGATGTTTATGGCCCGGAATGTGACGAATTCGGGCAATAATACCTGCGACTTGAAACCTTTTGCTGGTGCCGGTTACAGAATTGTTGCAAAAGGCGGCGAAACCCCCACCTAGGGGTTTGACTTAACTCCCGTGACCCAGTAGAGGACGGGCTTCGAACACTAGGGCCAGGCGAATCCGCGCCGCACCCGACCGCTATAGATTGGAGACGGAGCGATGAAACGCACCTATCAGCCTTCGAACCTGGTTCGCAAACGCCGCCACGGTTTCCGCGCGCGCATGGCTACCAAAGCCGGCCGCAAAATCCTGAACGCGCGCCGCGCACGTGGCCGCAAATCGCTGAGCGCGTAAACCGCTCACTGATCAGGTTATGAACGTGACGCCGCCGGAGGCCCCTGAGGATGGTACAAACCAGCCGAGGGTCAAGCCCCCGGCGGCGTCCGTTTGCGCGCATGAAATTTTGACTGTTCTGCAGAATCGCTCTGATTTTCTTAAAGCAGCGCGGGCGAAACGGCATGGCACCGCCTCGATGATGGTGCAAGCGCGAAAACGCGGCACGGATGAAGCGACGGGTATTCGCGTCGGATTTACCTGTTCCAAGAAAGTCGGCAACGCCGTGGCCCGCAACCGCGCCAAGCGCCGATTGCGCGAGGCCGCGCGGGCAGTTCTTCCCATTCAGGGACGCGAAGGGTGGGATTACGTCCTAATCGGCCGTGCCGAGGTCACTGCCGCCCGGCCCTTTGAGGCACTGAAAGATGATCTGCGCTTTGCCCTGCGCAAAGTGCATGGCGCCAAATGACCCTGTTTGCCCATATCCTCGCCCTGCCGATCCGGGCCTATCGGCTGATCTTCAGCCCATGGGTTGGTTTCAATTGCCGGTACCAACCAACCTGTTCGGCCTACGCGCTGGAGGCGCTGGAAAAACATGGCCCCATCAAGGGCACATGGCTGGCTGCGCGGCGCATTGGACGCTGCCATCCATGGGGCAGCGATGGATATGATCCGGTTCCCGACGACGAATAACGCTCACCCTTGCCCGGTTCACTCAACTGCGATAGGCCCGCCCCATGTTCGACGAAGCTGACGATATCCATCCGCTCTTTGCCGGGGCGCCCTCGACCACCGAGTTTAAGAAACTGCGCAAACGCATTGTGCGTCAGACGCGTGAGGCCATTGATCAATACGGGATGGTGGACCGCACCAATGATGGAAAAACGCCCCGGTGGTTGGTTTGTCTGTCGGGCGGCAAGGACAGCTATACCCTTCTGGCAGTGCTCCACGAACTAAAATGGCGCGGGCTGCTGCCTGTCGATTTGCTGGCCTGCAATTTGGATCAGGGTCAGCCGGGTTTCCCGGCCACTGTTCTTCCCGAGTTCCTCGAACGCATGGGAGTGCCGCATCGGATCGAATATCAGGATACTTATTCGATTGTGGTGGATAAGGTCCCCCAGGGCCGCACCTATTGCGCTCTGTGCTCGCGTTTACGGAGGGGCAACCTCTATCGCATCGCGCGCGAAGAAGGGTGTTCAGCAGTCGTGCTGGGCCATCACCGCGACGATATTCTTGAGACCTTTTTCATGAACCTGTTCCACGGGGGCCGTCTTGCGACCATGCCGCCCAAACTGGTCAATGAAGAGGGGGATCTGTTTGTCTATCGCCCCCTCGCTCATGTGGCCGAGGCGGATTGCGAGAAATTTGCAAAGGCGATGAACTATCCCATCATCCCATGTGATTTGTGCGGCAGCCAGGACGGGCTGCAACGTCAACAGGTCAAACAGATTTTGGACCAGTGGGAAAAAAATGCGCCAGGGCGACGTCAGGTGATGTTCCGGGCGCTGACAAATGCCAGACCGTCGCACCTGCTTGACCCGAAACTTTTTGATTTTATGAACCTTTCGACCGGACAGATTCAAAACGACGAAAATTCGGCGGAAATTCCCAAGTTGCGTTAACGAGTGACTCAGATAGATTTCCTACGGTTGGCCTGCGCGATCCTTGCCCAAGCCAAAGGCCGTAAAACCGATGCGGAAATTTCTCTTTGTTGATAAATATCTCGATCTGTTGCGAGTTATCCTGACCGGACCACAGGTCCTGGCCTTTTTGCCAGCCATCTGTCTGGCAGCGTTCTGGTTGGGTGGTGAACGTGCCCTTTTCATGGCGGCGCTTGGCCTGCCGCTTATGTTTGCCGCAACCGGAATATGGGGCAGCCGATCCTACACCGCCCATAGCGCGGGAATGCGCCCCAGCGGCCTGGTGACTCATAATGTTTTTCAATCCGAACTGCAGATTTTGAATGAGTCAGCGCGTAGCCGAGGCGAGAATGCCGCCTGCATCGCTATAGCTCTGGACGATTTTGCCGACCTTCTGGATCTGCACGGGCAGGCCGCAGCCGATCATGCGAAACAACAATTCCGCGATCGCGTTCTTTCGATCATTCGCAATCAGGACATCTTTTGCCAGATTGACCAGAATCGGTTTTTGATTGGTCTTAATCCCTCACCGCATCTGGATCTCGAAGCCTGCATTCAAATGTCAGGCCGCCTGCAAAGCGCCGTCGAAGAACCGCTCTTGTTAAACGGAGTTGGCGTGTATCAGTCCTGCTCGATCGGGTTTTGTCTGCTGTCGGATCTGCACCAGGCTGAAGCTGATGAATGGATAGGGGCCGCCACGGCTGCCCTTGCCGAGGCCCAGAGAAACGGGCCTTCAACAATCCGCGCCTATTCAAAGGGAACCCGCCGGCGATCTCTGGTTCGAGCCAACTTGCGCAAAGAGTTCGAGGCTGCATTGGACAATGGGGAAATCCGGCCCTGGTTCCAGCCTCAAGTGTCAACTGAAACTGGCAACATAACCGGGTTCGAAGCGCTGGCACGGTGGGAGCATCCTGGCAAAGGTGTGCTTGGCCCTCAGGTATTCTTGCCCTTCGCAGAACAAGCCGAACTGATGGAGCGGTTGGGTCAGGTCATGCGCCACCACGCCTTCGAGGCCTTGCGCACTTGGGATAGCGCCGATGCTATCATTCCTCGGATAGGTATCAATTTCTCGTCTGATGAACTTCGCAATCCCAACCTGATTGATCGATTGAAGTGGGAACTGGACCAGTTTGAACTGACACCAGACAGATTGGCGGTCGAGATTCTGGAAACCGTGTTCTCGCGCCGACCCGATGACGTGATAACGAGAAACGTGACAGGCATGGCGGCTCTTGGGTGTTGTATCGATCTGGATGATTTTGGAACCGGTCATGCCTCGATCGCGTCAATCAAACGATTTGACGTTTCGCGCATCAAGATCGACCGGACCTTTGTGGCAAAATCCGACCAGGATCCCAGTCAGCAGCAGCTTGTCAGCGCGATTCTGACGATGGCTGAAAGGTTGAATCTTGAGACTCTTGCGGAAGGTGTCGAAACCCCGGGTGAACACGCATTGATGGCACAGTTGGGCAGCAATCACGTGCAGGGGTTCGGGATTGCCAAACCGATGCCGTTCGAACAGACGATGCAATGGATCACTGCCCATCGTAATCAGCTTAAAGGCGCGCCCAGGATCGGCGGCAAAATGGGATGAAATCGGTCATTTCATTGCGCCAAATCCGTTACTGCGGCGATTTATGAGGCGATTCCGCTTGACCTTTGGGGCTGCACTCTGTTGAACCCACCGGGTGTGTTTCACTGCTCAAGGTGGCTGTCCCCGATGGACGATCAGAATAAGAACCTCATCCTTGCAACCGCGCTCAGCTTTTTGGTGATCCTTGTCTGGTTCGTCTTGTTTCCACCGCCCGAACCATCGGTGACACAGGAAGAGGCTGAAATTACCGCCCTTGAAGGGGACGAGGTGCAGACACCCAGTGCCACCAGCACTGTTGGTGAAGCAACCGCAACCACCGAAGAGACTCTGCCAGAGGAACAAGCCCCTCGGGTGCAAATCGACACGCCCCGCCTGGAGGGCAGCCTGTCCCTGTCGGGCGGGCGGATCGATGAGCTGTTCTTGAAAGACTACAAGGTTTCGATCGAAGAAGGAGCGCCCATTGTCGAATTGCTGTCTCCGGTCGGGTCGGAATCAGCATATTACGCCATTTATGGCTGGGCCCCAGGCGCGGGCCTGGCAGGTGCGGACGTTCCCGGCCCCAATACACTATGGACATTGGAGCAGGGAGAGAAACTGGGTGTCGACAGCCCCATCACGCTTGCCTGGGACAACGGCAATGGCCTGACCTTCCGCCGGATCATCTCGGTCGATCAGGACTACATGTTCACCGTGACCCAATCGGTCGAAAACTCGACCCAGTCCGAGGTGGGCATGGCCCCTTATGGCATTCTCGCCCGGCACGGTATTGGCGAAGATGGCGATCTTCCGGGCCTGAAGAATTTCTTCATCTTGCATGAAGGCGTGATTGGCATGTCGGATGGCACACTGTCCGAGGTCGATTATGGCGATGTCCGCGATTTCGATATCAACCCGAATGAAAGGGCCCAGGCCGAGGTCTATCAGGTCAAGGAAGATGGTTGGATCGGATTTACCGACCATTACTGGATGACTACACTGATCCCCGAACCCGGGTCAGCTTTCAAAGCAGCCGCCAAATACGACTCGCGCCGCAAAATTTATCAGACCGAGACGGTCCTGTCGACACTGACTGTCGCCCCAGGTGAAACCGCCGAGGTCACGACCCGCCTGTTCGCCGGTGCCAAGGAATGGGAAGCCATTCGTGAATATCAGGCTGAAGGCGTGCAGAAATTCATCGACAGCATCGACTGGGGCTGGTTCTTCTTTCTGACCAAGCCGATCTTCTGGCTGCTGCACAATATCAATGCTCTGATCGGCAATATGGGCTGGTCCATCATCGGCCTGACCTTGATCATTAAGGCAATCCTCTTCCCGCTGGCCTTCAAATCCTACGTCTCGATGGCGAAAATGAAGGAACTGCAGCCGCAGATGGAGGCGTTGAAAGAAGCCGCAGGAGACGACCGCCAGAAGATGCAGCAAGGCATGATGGAGCTTTACAAGAAGGAAAAGGTAAACCCGGCCGCTGGCTGTTTACCAATCCTGATGCAGATTCCGATCTTCTTCTCGCTATACAAGGTGATCTTCGTCACCATCGAACTGCGCCAAGCCCCCTGGTTTGGCCCGTTCCAGGACCTCAGCGCGCCGGATCCGACCTCCATCATGAACCTGTTCGGCCTGTTGCCCTGGGCTGGCCCACAACCGGAAACGTTCATGGCGCTGATCTTCATCGGCATCCTGCCGCTGTTGCTGGGTATCTCGATGTGGCTGCAGCAAAAGCTGAACCCGGCACCAACCGATGCGACGCAGGCGATGATCTTTGCCTGGATGCCTTGGGTGTTCATGTTCATGCTGGGCAGCTTTGCCAGCGGGCTGGTGGTGTACTGGATCGCGAACAACACGATCACATTCACCCAGCAGTATCTGATCATGCGCAGTCAAGGCTACAAACCTGACGTATTCGGAAACATCAAGTCTGGCTTCAAGCGCACCCCAAAGACGGATGACAAATGAGCGGAACAGTAACCGCTTTGTGGCGGCACCCGATAAAAAGTCACGGGCGCGAAAGCCTTGATCACATCACCATGACCCCCGGGCAGACCATGCCCGGGGATCGTATTTGGGCGGTTGCGCATGAGGCGTCCAAAGCGGATGGGTCGGAATGGGTACCCTGCAACAATTTCAGCCGCGGCGCGAAGGCTCCTCAGTTGATGGCAATCTCAGCGCATCTACAGGGTGACACGGTCACGCTGCGCCATCCCAACCGCCCCGATCTGAGTTTTGAGCCCGACACGCAACAAGACAAATTTCTGCACTGGGTGAGGCCACTGATGCCGACAGACCGGGCCGCCTCGGCCCGCATCATCCGCGTTCCCGGTCGCGGGATGACCGATAGCGATTTCCCATCGATCAGCCTGTGCAATATGGCCTCGCACCGTGCGGTCGAGCAGAAATTGGGCCGTGATCTTTCGATTGCACGTTGGCGTGGCAACATCTGGTTCGATGGCCTGCCACTGTGGGAGGAATTCGACTGGCTGGGCCGCAATATACGAATTGGCGAGGTGATCTTTCACATCCGTGAACGCATAACGCGTTGTTTGGCCACGACGGCCAACCCCGAGACGGGTGAACGCGATGCCGATACGCTGGGTGCGCTCGGCAATTGGAATCATCAGGATTTCGGGGTCTACGCTGAGGTTCTGCAAGGCGGCAGCATCCGCCCCGGCGACGAGGTACAGGTACTGTGACCGCTCTTCGTTTTCCATTGGTCGAATCCCCTGACGCATTCGCAACAGAAACCGGGCGCAAACTGTTTGCCGGACCATCCGAGTTCGTCAAAGGCGTGGTCGCCATGGACGGCCTGCCCGCACCTGACCGGCTGGAAGTCTGCTTCGCAGGGCGTTCAAACGTGGGCAAGTCCAGCTTAATCAACGCGCTGACTGGGACCAAAGGGCTGGCACGTGCATCAAACACGCCGGGCCGCACACAAGAGATCAACTTTTTCACTCAAGGACCTGAGCTCTATTTGGTTGACCTGCCGGGATATGGTTACGCCAATGCGCCGGTCAAGGTCGTCGAAAAGTGGCAGCGGTTGCTGAAAAAATATCTCAGCGGCCGTCAAACCCTGCGCCGCGCCTTTGTGCTGATCGACTCGCGCCACGGGGTAAAGCCGGTCGACGCAGAGATTATGAAGCTGCTGGACACCAGCGCTGTCACGTTTCAATGCGTTCTGACCAAAGCCGACAAGGTAAAAGCCAACGACCGCGAGAAGGTGCTGCAGCAAGTACGCAGCGCGCTTGCCAAACACCCCGCAGCCTTCCCCGAGATCGTGTTAACATCATCCGAAAAAGGCGACGGAATTCCCACCCTGCGCTCGATCATCGCGCATCTGGAATAGCTTGGCTCTTGGCAGCACCGCGCAAAGACCCTAACACGGGTGCCCAGAGGGACCTCAGCCATGAAGACAAGAGATATGAATCGGGATTGGATCGCCACCGCAGCCACCTTGAACAGCGCCCTGCCCTACCTGCAGCGCTATGACGGGGCCATCGTTGTTATCAAGCTGGGTGGGCACGCCATGGGCAGCGACGAGGCGATGGAAAGCTTTGCGCGCGACGTTGTTCTGATGCGGCAAGTCGGTGTAAACCCCGTCGTAGTGCATGGCGGCGGTCCTATGATCAACGCCATGCTGGGCAAGCTAGACATTCAGTCCGAATTTGTCGGCGGCAAGCGTGTGACTGACAAAGCCACTGTTGAGGTGGTCGAGATGGTTCTGTCCGGCCTTGTAAACAAGCGTATCGTACAGGCGATCAACGGTCAGGGCGGCTCGGCTGTGGGTTTGTCGGGCAAGGATGCAAACCTGATGGTTTGCGATCAGACCGATCCATCGCTGGGATTTGTGGGCTCACCGTCCAAGATGAACCCAAAGGTTCTGCATGACCTGTTCTCACATGACGTGATCCCCGTGATTGCCCCGCTTGGTGCGGGCCAGAATGGTGAAACGTTCAACGTCAACGGCGACACCGCGGCTGGCGCGATTGCCTCGGCACTTAAGGCAGATCGCCTTCTGCTGCTTACCGATGTTTCGGGCGTCAAGAATGCCGCCGGAGAGGTCGTGACCGAACTGAAAGCCGGTCAGATCCGTGAGATGACGCTGGAAGGCACTATCGCGGGTGGAATGATCCCCAAAACAGAAACCGCGTTGGACGCGCTGCATAGCGGTGTTCGGGCAGTGGTAATACTGGACGGGCGCGCGCCAAATGCGGTGTTGCTCGAACTGTTTACGGAACACGGTGCCGGATCCCTGATCCGACCGGATTAACGCCATAGTGATCTTCGACATCTTGCACCGGGCATTAACATGCTCGATTGTGAATGTATGGAGAACGAGCCCCTATTTCGCCTAAGCGTGTTTTTGATCCTGTTTGTTGTGTTTGCGGCGGCAGAGACAATTGCGCCAAAACGCTTACGAACTTGTCCGCGAAAAAATCGGTGGCTAACCAATCTATCAATCACTGTTTTGAACACACTGATGCTCAGGACTATGGCGATTGGGTTGCCCTTATTGGCAGTTGGCGCTGCCATTGATGCTGGGAAAAATGGATTGGGCGTTTTTAATTGGCTCGCTTGGCCAGGGTGGGTTGAGCTTATTCTGTGTTTGCTGATTCTGGACTTTGCAATCTGGCTACAGCATCTGATTACCCACAAGGTGCCAATCCTTTGGCGGCTACATCGTGTGCATCACGCCGACCGAGACATGGACGTCACTACTGCAGTCCGCTTTCACCCTGTTGAAATCGCGTTGTCCATGATCCTGAAAATCGGGCTAATCTATCTGCTCGGCTCCAGCGCCCTGGCTGTGATCCTGTTTGAGATCCTTCTTAATGGCACAGCGTTGTTCAATCATTCAAACTTGAAGCTCCCCCTTGCTGTTGACGCTGTGGTACGTAGGGTTCTTGTGACACCCGATATGCATCGCGTACATCATTCGGTGTTCCGAACAGAACATGACAGCAATTATGGCTTTGCACTGTCTATTTGGGACCGAATGCTGGGGACTTACATTGCACAACCTCGGGACGGGCACGAACAAATGAGCGTGGGATTGGAATGGCAGGACGATCGACCAACAAAACTGGGATGGAGCCTGGTTCTGCCCTTTCGCCGTCGATGACCTACGCCAATGTCGAACGAGCAGCCACTCAGGTTGGGCTGATAGTTATGGGTGCACAACATCCGCGCGTGTCGGGAGCCAAACAACTGGACGGTGGGACATTGATCCTGCTGGGGACGGCAGGAGCGTTCTGGCCCACTCTGGCTGCATCGCCTGAGTGGAGGGATGGTCAACCCGATCCTGTAGACCGGTGGTCAAAGCGAGTTATTGGTGAACTGGCACAGGACCTGTCAGCCGCAGCACACTATCCGTTTGGCGGCCCACCTTACGCGCCATTCATTGATTGGGCACTAAACTCCGGGCGCACGTTCAGCAGCCCGGTAGGGGCACTGGTGCACGATACTGTGGGAATGATGATTTCATTCCGTGGTGCTTTGCATTTCACTGGGGAATTTACGATCCCGCACAACTTACAGGAATCTCCATGTGTTGAATGCCCCGCCCCTTGCGCGACCACCTGTCCGGTAGAAGCGCTGAATACGCACAGCTTCTACGATGTGGCCGCCTGCAAAGGATATCTGGGTACTGAAGCTGGACAAGACTGCCTGAACGATGGGTGTATCGCGCGGCGCGCCTGCCCTGTCAGCGCAGGTGCCGAGCGTCAACCCGAACAGTCGGCGCATCACATGAACGCCTTTTTTCGATCATGACCCGAACTCTGATTCTGACCCGCCATGCGAAATCCAGTTGGCAAGATCCGTTTGCCCAAGATCACTACCGGCCACTAAACAAACGCGGACGAAGGTCGGCTCCTGCGATCGGCCGCTGGTTACAAAGCAATGGTTGGTTACCAGATGAAGTCCTCAGCTCAACAGCACAACGCACGCGGGAGACATGGAACCGGTTGGGGCTAAGCGCATCAAAGCTGTCCTTTACCCCCGGCCTCTACCTTGCCGGGCCCGATCAAATGTTTGAGGCGCTTTTGTCGGCTTCGGCAAAGACCGTGCTCATGCTAGGCCATAATCCCGGTATTGCAGAGTTTGCAGATCGATTAGTACGCCAAGCCCCGAACCATCCGCGATTCTACGATTATCCGACTGGCGCAACGACTGTTATCCACTTTGAAGCACCAGATTGGACTTCGGTTCGTTGGGGAAGTGGTGAAGTTCTTGGATTTACAATCCCACGCGAATTGCTGGAATAAAAAAGGCGGGGTAACCCCGCCTTTCTGATCTTCTGGTCTCGGTTCAATGACCCAGAATTTGGCTTAGGAACAGTTTGGTCCGCTCGCTCTGAGGGTTGTTGAAGAACTCTTCCGGTTCGTTCTGTTCCACGATCTGGCCTGCGTCCATAAAGATCACACGGTTGGCAACCTGACGTGCAAAACCCATCTCGTGGGTCACACACAGCATGGTCATGCCTTCCTCGGCCAGTTCGATCATGGTGTCGAGCACCTCTTTGATCATCTCGGGGTCCAGCGCCGATGTCGGTTCATCGAACAACATGATCCGCGGCATCATACACAGCGAGCGGGCAATCGCCACACGCTGCTGCTGACCACCGGATAGCTGACCGGGATATTTCAGCGCCTGATCCGGGATCTTCACCTTTTCCAGGAAATGCATCGCGCGTTCTTCGGCTTCTTTCTTGGGCGTTTTACGTACCCAGATCGGTGCCAGCGTGCAGTTTTCCAGAATGGTCAGATGCGGGAACAGGTTGAAGTGCTGGAACACCATGCCAACCTCGGACCGGATCTTGTCGATGTTCTTGAGGTCATTCGACAGTTCCGTCCCATCCACGACAATCGTGCCTTGCTGGTGCTCTTCCAGCGCGTTCAAGCAGCGGATCAGGGTGGACTTACCCGACCCGGACGGCCCCGCGATCACGATCCGCTCGCCCTGATTGACGGTCAGATTGATGTCGCGCAGTACGTGGAAGGACCCGTACCACTTGTTCATGTTGTTGATTTCGATGGCGACCTCGTCGCTCACCTGCATCTTGGTGCGGTCGATTTCGCGGTCAATTGCAAGTTCAGACATATGTTGAACTCCTTAATGATGATCCGTGGCAAGGCGACGCTCGAGCCACTGGGAATATTGAGAGATGCCGTAGCAGACGACGAAGAACAGAAGCGCTGCAAAGCCCAGAAGCTCCCAATAGACGCCGTTCCATTCGGTCGACGCCAGGATGGGACCCCGGATCATGCCCACGAGATCGAACATTGAGATGACCGAAACCAGTGTGGTGTCCTTGAACAAGCCCACGGCCACGTTCACGATACCGGGGATCGATATCTTCAATGCCTGCGGCAGGATGATAAGCCGCATCGCCTGCGGGTAATCCAAACCAAGACTGTCTGCTGCCTCGTACTGTCCACGTGGAAGCGCTGCAAGACCACCGCGGATCACCTCGGCGATATACGCGGCAGAGAACATGGTGATCATGATCACAACGCGCAGGAACAGGTCGACCGTGCTGTCAGGCGGGAAGAAATACGACAGCATCACCGAAGCCACAAACAGCAGTGTGATCAAAGGCACACCACGGATGAATTCGATGAAGATGACGCAGACCCACTTGATCAGCGGCATGTTCGACTGACGGCCCAGCGCAAGTGCGATCCCTAACGGGACAGACAACGAAACGCAGGCCAAGCCCAGCATCATGTTGAGCATGAAGCCACCTAGATCGCGGCTGGGAACAGCTGAAAGCCATGCCCCTTCGGACGCGTCCTCTGGGATCAAAGCACCGCCAAGCTTCCAGACAACCAAAGCAACGATAATGGCCCCGAAAAATCCAGCGGCAAAACTGTTCTTCCCGAGCTTCTGAAAGACAGCACCCGCAGCAACGCAGCCAAGTAGGGCAACAAAAGGTACCAAGATCGTGCCACCCCATATCAGCCAGAAGGCAATAAAGGGATAGAGGGCTGTAAAGATCAGTAGTTTGCGCGGTAGGTCGAAGAACAGGACCGGTGCAACCGCCGCAAGCATCAGTACGAATGCCAGATTAGGCCGCCAATACGCATCGGTGGGGTATTTGAACCCGTAGATAAGCTGAGGCCAGCGTTCGGTCAGAACCGCGAAACACGCACCTGTTTTACCGGCGAGAATCTCTCGGCATTCCGCAAGCGAATTCGCGTTCCACACTCCATTCATGATCCATGGCAACGTGTTTTTTAGAAGCACATAGATCAACAACAGCGACAGGACAGTCAGGATTGTATTGGTCGCGCCTGAGAAAAGATTCTCTCGCAGCCACTTCACAATACCCGTCTGGTTCGCAGGTGGTGGTGACGGAGGAATGGTGCCATCGGCCACAAAGGCGATCGGGTTTGTTGTTTGATCAGCCATGGCTCAGCGCTCCTTCAACTTGACGGATGCGTTGTAGACGTTCATCACCATTGAGATCAGCAGCGAAGCGGTCAGATAGAACAGCATCAGCAACAGAACACACTCGATCGCACGACCGGTCTGGTTCAGCGTGATGCCACCCAACGTCGCGGTAATATCCGCATAGCCCACGGCAATCGCCAGCGACGAGTTCTTGGTGATGTTCAGATACTGCGAAATCAGCGGCGGGATGATCACCCGCAGCGCTTGCGGCAGGATCACCAGATTCATGATCCGCCCGGGGCGCAAACCCAGTGCAGCTGCAGCTTCGGTTTGACCTTTCGAGATCGCCTGAATACCCGCGCGAACGTTTTCCGCGATGAAGGCACCGGTATAAATCGACAAGGCAAACCACAAAGCGATCAGCGGGCCACCGATTTTGATACCACCGCTGAAGTTAAAGCCCTTCAGCTCGGGAATGTTCCAAGTCAGACCCATCACCGCCATCAGCAGAGCAAAAGGCACCAGCCAAACGGCCAGTTTCACAAGGCCGGTTTTCGGACGCTCACCAGTTTGTTCCTGCTTCAGCGTGGCGCGTTTTTCAATTTCGCGAGACGCAAACCAAGAACCGACCAAAAACACGATCACCACAACCCAATTCAAAATTGTGGCGCTGAACAAGCCATTGGCGAATTCCGGACGCGGGATATAGACACCACGGTTGGTGAAAGCGAACAAGTCAAACAACATGCTGGATGTTGGGTTATCGCCGCGGAAGGCTCTGGGCCCTGGCAATACTGCCGTCATGATGGTGAAGATGATGATGATCCAGATCAGGACCGGGATGTTCCGGAAGATCTCGACATAGACGGCCATCAACTTTGACACGAGCCAGTTGTTCGACAGACGCAATACGCCCGCTATCACACCAAACACCGTGGCTGTAACACAGGCCAGAACAGCGACAAGCAGCGTATTGAGAATTCCAACAATAGCGGCGCGCCCATGCGAAGACTGGCTGTCATATTCAATCAAACGCTGGTTAATGTCATACCCCGAAGCGTCGCCCAGAAATGTGTAGGAAATGTTGAGGCCAGCGGCCCTGAGGTTCTGGATCAGGTTGTTGCCAAGATACCAGATGGAAAGCGCAATAACGACGGCCGCAATCACCTGAAATGTCAGTGAGCGATAGCGGGTGTCGTTTATGAGCATAGACAACCGAAAGTCAGCTTTCGGTGGGTCAGTCATAGTTGACATATTTAGGAATCCCCGTGCTTTTCGAGCGCTTCATTGTCGGCGGGGTTCTCCCCACTCTTGAGCAACTCGTAGCATTCTGATGAGAAAAGGGCGCAGGTTGCCCTGCGCCCTTTCCAATGGATTTTAGCGGAACGGCGGCGAATACAGCAAGCCACCTTCGGTCCACTGTGCGTTCAGGCCGCGAGCCAGACCAATCGGAGTTTCTTCACCGATGTTCTTGGCGAAGACTTCGCCATAGTTACCACCAGCTTTAATCGCCTTGGCGGCCCAGTCAGCGTCCAGACCCAGCATTTCGCCCAGAGTACCTTCGGTACCCAGCAGACGGTTCACTTCAGGGTTGTCACCTGCGCCGGCGCTCAGCTCATCGATATTGGCCGAGGTCACGCCCAGCTCTTCAGCCGAAACCAGAGCGTTCAGAGTCCAGCGGACAACGTCGCCCCACTCGTGATCGCCGTGACGGACCAGCGGGCCCAGAGGCTCTTTCGAGATGATTTCGGGCAGCAGGACGTGGTCACCAGGGTTTTCGAACGTGGCACGTGTTGCGGCCAGACCCGATGCGTCGGTGGTGTAAACGTCACATGCGCCAGCTAGATACTGCTGTTGTGCTTCGGCGTTGGTTTCGATCGGAACCGGCTCATAGCTGATGTTGTTCGAGCGGAAGAAGTCCGCCAGGTTCAGCTCGGTTGTGGTGCCGGTCTGGATGCACACGGTTGCGCCGTCCAGTTCCTTGGCCGAGCTTACGCCCAGTGCTTTGGGAACCATAAAGCCCTGACCGTCGTAGTAGTTCACGCCGACGAATTCGAACTTCAGGTCTACGTCGCGGCTGAATGTCCAAGTGGTGTTACGAGCCAGCATGTCGATCTCACCCGAAGCCAGCGCGGTAAAGCGAGTCTTGCCGGTGGTCGGAACAAATTCAACAGCGCTTGCATCGCCCAGTACAGCGGCTGCAACAGCACGGCACAGTGAGACGTCAAAGCCCTGCCATTCGCCATTTGCGTCGGGTGCAGCAAAGCCGACCAGACCGGTGGTCACACCGCAGTTCAGCTTGCCGCGTGCTTTGACATCGTCAACAGTCCCCGCCGCAGCTGCGCCAGCAGCCAGGCCGGCAATGGTTGCCATGCCCAAGATTACGGATTTTTTCATTTTTACCTCTTCCTGATTTTCCATCCCTTTATGGGACGGTTCGATCCGGCACTATACGCGCCAGAAAGGTTACCCAAAAGGTGTCTCCCCTTTAGTGGCCCGAGTTTGGGCGTATTCATCAACAAACGTCAAGGGCTGGATCAGGGAAAACGATTGATCAATTTGGGCAAAAAGGGGCTCAAAATCACGATTTGAGCTCAAAAAGTCTCAGATCGAGATGTCGAAGAAACGCTTGGCATGCAAAAACGCTGCTTTTTTTACTTCGGCTGCAGCGTGTGCTTCGTCATCATGACCCCACTGTTCGATCTGCCACAGCTCATCCAATCGGGAAATATGCCAGATCTCATCTGGCGCTCGCCAATCCAAAGCCGCAGCAAATCCAAGAATCAATGATCCGGACAGACTGACAAGATCGTGAAACGCCGCCAATTGAAAGGCATTGAGCGCGTGTACCCGGTTGCGCAACGTTTGCAGTGTTTCGGTGTCTTGCGGATGATGCACCACGCCCACGCGCGAAATTAAACGTGCGCCCAGCGCGTCGGCAGCCCAATCCAAAGCAGGGTCCCAATCGTTTGCCTGCCGGTTTTGCAAAGCCTCGGGGTGAGTCGCCCGATAGCATAACAAATCCGAATCGCCATAATCTGCTAGCATATCAGCAACCTCACCATGCTGATGCTGCACATTGTCGATCGCCGCGTTGGCCGAACGGGTGAAAGGCATCGTGGTCGGATCGACCTCTTTTTCCTGCGCATCCCATTCATCGGCAATGGCCTGCGCCATGGCATGCGTGGGAAGGACCAGCGCAGCTTTTGCCGGTGTCTTGACACGACGACCATCCAGCGCAACCGTGTAACCGTTGTCGATCTCAACGACTGCGCCTGACGTCCAGAAGCGTTTTGGTTTCCAGTCGCTCATATTTTTCAGTCCCAGATGTTGGCCAGTGTCACTGGCAATTCTTCGAAGCTCTCGATCACGTATTGGGCAGTGCTCAGGGCTGATCGATCATGGTATCCCCAGCTTACTCCGATCCCTGCGACCTGCGCGGCAGCAGCCATTTCCATGTCAAAACTGGTATCGCCTACCATGACCGAATGAGCGGCCCCCACGCCGGTTTCAGCCAGCGCGGTTTCGATCATCGATGGATGCGGTTTTGACGGGTGATGATCGGCCACCTGCCGAGTGATGAAATGCTGCTCCAACCCATGCGCCTCTAGCAGCGCATCCAGTCCACGCTTGGATTTCCCGGTCGCAACGCCCAGCAGCACCTCGGGCATATCATGGAGTGCCTGAATTACTTCCCGAGCGCCTGGATAAAGCGGAGAGCTGGCTGCGCCCTGCTCTAACCGTTGCGCGTGATAGGCCTGTTTGTAGCCATCAACCAGCGCGTTCTGCACCAGATCTGACTGATCTGACGCAAGACGTGCCATCGCATGGGGCAGAGACAAGCCAACGATGGACAGGATTGCGTTTCGGCTCGGCACTGGCAAAGACTGCGCCTGAAAGCTGGCAGTCATCGCCGACACGATGGCGCCCTGACTGTCGACAAGCGTGCCATCCACGTCGAACAAAACCAGCCGTAAGGGCGCACTCATCGCAGCTGCTCGAATGGATCGTCGGATGCCAGATTCTCGGTCCAGCCGAGCGTATCCCAACTGTGCTTCATGTGGTCTGGCAATGGGGCTGTAATCGTGATGGGTTTTCGT
Source organism: Ruegeria sp. YTSA064 (assembly GCF_059610325.1). Lineage (NCBI taxonomy): Bacteria > Pseudomonadati > Pseudomonadota > Alphaproteobacteria > Rhodobacterales > Roseobacteraceae > Ruegeria > Ruegeria sp. YTSA064. Next base: position 47,509 of record NZ_JBXWNK010000003.1, on the reverse strand, counting down.
GTTTCCGGATGCTCAAATAACAGACTGCGGGCGTGCAGGTGAAGTTTCTTGCTGATGATGCCGCCCAGCTGAGCCCCCCAACCATCGCCGAGGTTTTCCTGTCCCGAGCCACCGTATTTTCCATCTCCGATGATAGGGTGGCCGATAGCTGCCATATGCGCACGCAGTTGATGTGTTCGGCCGGTCACCGGCTCCATCGCAACCCATGCGGCCCGGCCCGCAACACGGTAGAGCGTGGCATAGAGCGTATGCGCGCGTTTTGCGCCAGGCGTATCGTTCACTTCACTCGGATGAACAGCGATCATCTTCTCGCCTTCGCCCTGTTTGCCATGCCCCGGAGCCTTGACCAGACCGGTCTTGATCTCTCCCAGATAAGGCGTTGGCACCCCTGCAACGAGCGCCCAATAAATCTTTTGGGTGTTGCGATGCCGGAACGCTGCGGTCAGCCCCTTGGCGGCTTCGCGCGTGCGGGCCATCAACAGCACCCCAGATGTGTCCTTATCCAACCGATGCACTAAGCGCGGGTTCTCATCGTACCCAAAGCGCAGCGCTTCTGACAGGCTGTCCACATGGCGGGTCTGACCACTTCCGCCCTGCACTGGCAGCCCATGTGGTTTGTTCAGCGCCAGCACGTGGTCATCCTTATAGATCACGCAAGACTGGATCATCTTTGCGTCGGCGTCCGAGACACGGTGCTTTACGACTGCCGGCTTATGGTCCGCATCCGGTAGCGGAGGCACACGCACGGACTGCCCGACCTCCAATCGAGTCGCGGCTTTGACCCGCCCGCCATCAACGCGCAGCTCACCCTTGCGACACATCTTCTCGATCCGGCCTTGGCTGACATGGGGAAACAGCCGGCGCAGCCAACGATCCAACCGCTGGTCGCCATCGCCCTCTGCTACGGTGATCACCTGTACGCCGCTCATGCCATTGCCCCTTTTTCCGCACGGCTGATCCGCCCGGATTGTGCTGGTTTCAGTGCCTTAGAAATCATGCGCGTCTGTCGCGCGCATCGGGTGCAGAGTCAAGCCTAGCCCGGATTGCGCTGAGTTCTCAGTTTGGCAAAGTATTCCAACCGCTTTTTTAGTTCTCGTTCAAAACCGCGCTCGACCGGCTGATAGAGAACCGGGCGCTTCATATCATCCGGGAAATAGTTCTGACCCGAGAACCCATCTTCGGCATCGTGGTCATAGGCGTAACCTGCGCCATACCCCTGATCCTTCATCAGCGATGTCGGTGCGTTAAGAATATGTTTGGGCGGCGGTTCACTGCCCGATTGTTTGGCCAACCGCATCGCTGCCTTGTACCCCACATAAGCCCCGTTTGATTTAGGAGCGAGCGCCAGATAGACCAACGCTTGTGCGAGTGCCAATTCGCCCTCGGGCGAGCCCAGCCGTTCGTAGGTTTCCCAGCTATGAAGACAGATTGATTGCGCCTGCGGATCGGCCAGACCGATATCCTCGACCGCCATTCGCGTGATCCGGCGTGCCAGATAGCGCGGGTCTTCACCCCCTGTCAGCATCCGCGCGAACCAATAGAGCGCCGCGTCCGGATCCGATCCACGCACAGATTTGTGCAGGGCCGAAATAAGGTTGTAGTGCTCGTCCCCCGATTTATCGTATTTCGCTGCCCGTCGCATCAAACGCGTCGACAGCGCATCAGAATCCAGTGCGGTTTCCACGGTCCAAGCGGTAACCTGTTCGATCAGGTTCAATAGTGCGCGCCCGTCGCCATCCGCCATTTCCTGCAGCGCTTCGCGCGCCGCAGGGGTTAGGGGCAAGGCACGGTCCAGCTCTTTCTCGGCCCGTTGGGTCAAGCGTTCAAGATCAGCGAGGCTGAGACGTTCCAGCACCAGCACCTGAGATCGGCTGAGCACCGCTGCGTTCAATTCGAAGGACGGGTTTTCGGTGGTCGCGCCGACCAGAAGGATCGTGCCGTCTTCCATATGCGGCAGAAACCCGTCCTGTTGGGCTTTGTTGAAGCGATGGATTTCGTCAACGAACAGCAAAGTGCCCTGCCCGTTCCGGCGGCGGATCTTGGCGGCTTCGAACACCTTCTTCAGATCCGGAACACCGGTAAAGATAGCACTGATCTGTACGAAACGTAGATCAGTTTCCTGCGCGAGCAACCGGGCAATTGTCGTCTTACCTACGCCCGGAGGCCCCCAAAAGATCAGGCTCGACAGGCTTCCAGAAGCCAGCATCACCCCCAACGGAGCATCCTGGCCCAACACTTGTTCCTGCCCGATCACCTCGGATAAGGATTGCGGACGCAACCGATCTGCTAGCGGTCTGTGCGGCGAAGCCGTGGGTTCGCTCGACCCAGTATCAAACAGATCATTCACGGATCACATCCGGAACCGCAATGAGATTGTCCGCCCACCGCGTTCAATTTGAACCTGAACCCGGCGACCCGGGTCGGTCAGAACCTGAACAACATCTTCTGGCACGTCAATCTTGCCGCCGTTAATAACCTCAAGCACATCCCCTGCACGCAAGCCCGCCCGCGCGCCGTATTGTCCGGGATCGACGACAACAACACCTGTTTGAGACAGCTTCAATCCGAGGCGCACAATGACCGCCGGATTGACCCCGGAGACTATAAGCCCCGGCAGCGCGGTATCTTCGCCCAAAGTCGTCTCGTTCGCGGCAGGCGTTTCGGGCGCTCGGATCAATGCGACTTCGATATCAGCACGCTCCTCACCCCGTAGCCGTGTCAGCACGGATTTGCCGCCCACCCCGGCAACCACCATGCGAAACTTCATCTCGGCTGGAGAATTCACCTCATCCCCATCCACATGAGTGACTACATCGCCTACCCGCAAGCCCGCTTCGGCCAGCGGACTAAGCGAATGAAGGTCCGACACCACAACGCCCATCGGGATGACCAATCCTAAAGACTCAGCAATATCCGCGCTCATGTTCTGACCGGCCATACCGGCCCAAGGGCTGACGAAGCTTTCATTCCCTGCCCGCGCCTGACGTAGAAATTCCGCCACCAAATTCGCCGGAATTGCAAATCCGATACCGTTTGACCCTCCCGACCGGGTCAGAATCGAAGTATTGATGCCGATCAAATCCCCATTCACATCGATCAGAGCACCACCGGAATTACCGGGATTGATCGCCGCATCGGTTTGGATGAAATATCCACGTGCATTACCGGTGGCTGTACCGGTCCGCGCCAATCCCGAGATTATCCCTGAAGACACAGTTTGCCCGACCCCAAACGGGTTCCCGATCGCAAGCGCCAGTTCACCTACTTCTACGTGATCGGAGTCGCGCAGATGCAGAAAAGGTAGCTCGCCCGCCTCCTCCAGCCGCAGGATGGCAATATCGCTTTCCTTATCGCCGAGCACAACCTTGGCCGAATACTCACGACGGTCCGTGGTCACCACCCGTATCTCGGTGGCTGTCCCAACCACGTGATAATTGGACACGACATAGCCGTCTTCCGACAAAACGACGCCCGATCCCAGCGAGTTCTGAATACGTTGACGGGGCTCCCCAAACCCCCGACCAAAGAAGTCCTGAAAGAACGGGTCTGAGAACAGCGAATTGGTTCGACCTTCCCGTATGATCTTGGCATAGATATTTACCACTGCCGGGGCAGCTTTCCGAACCACCGGGGCAAAACCCAGTCCAATCTCGGCCTGTGATTGGGGCACGCGCGTTTCGGCTGAGGCAGTCGCAGCTACCACCATCAGGCTTATCACTAGAATACTGCGGATCATGTGACCTCCAATCAGGAATGATCGAAGATATGCGAAGCCCGCGCCATGAATGCAAGAGCCGATGAACTGTGCGACCGCGACTAGCTTAGTCAACACACTGCAGGCATAGGCGTGGCCGATAATACCCGTATCTAAACCTCAGAACAGAAAAACCTCCGCACGGTTGCCCGGGCGGAGGTTTATTTCCGACCATATGGTCAGAATTTATTATTCGTCTGCAGCCTCTTCAGCAGCAACACGCGCTTTGTCAGCAGCGCCTTTGGCATCGACGTCACGATCAACGAATTCGATGATCGCCATCGGAGCCATGTCACCATAGCGGAAGCCAGCTTTCAGGATGCGGACATAGCCGCCCTGACGCTCGGCGTAGCGGGGGCCCAGAACTTCGAACAGCTTTGCGACGTCTTTGTCTTCTTTCAGCTGCGAAGCGGCCTGACGGCGGGCGTGCAGGTCGCCGCGCTTGCCCAGAGTGACCAGCTTTTCGATGATCGGGCGCAGTTCTTTTGCCTTGGGCAGAGTTGTCTTGATTTGCTCATGCTCGATGAGCGAGCCAGCCATGTTCGCAAACAGAGCCTTGCGGTGCTCATGAGTACGGTTCAGGCGGCGGTAACCACGTGCGTGACGCATTTTCTAGTTCCTTCTTTCGCGTTTTGCTTTGTCTGGCCGGCGATGCGTGTCACCGGCTCTCCTTGGGGCGGAAGTGCCCATATGGTCCCCGGCAGCCCGGGCATTTGGGAAGACGCGCTTAGAACGCGTCTTCGAATTTCTTCGCCAGATCTTCGATGTTGTCGGGCGGCCAATCCTCGACATCCATGCCGAGGTGCAGACCCATGCCGGACAGCACTTCCTTGATCTCGTTCAGCGACTTGCGACCGAAGTTTGGAGTGCGCAGCATCTCGGCTTCGGTCTTCTGGATCAGATCGCCGATGTAAACAATGTTGTCGTTTTTCAGGCAGTTTGCCGAACGGACCGACAGCTCCAGCTCGTCGACCTTCTTCAGCAGCAGCGGGTTGAACTCCAGACCATCGTCTTCGTCCTGGCGGCCAGCCGATTCCGGCTCGTCAAAGTTGACGAAGATCGACAGCTGGTCCTGCAGGATGCGTGCGGCAAAGGCCAGCGCGTCTTCCGGTGTGATCGAACCGTCGGTGTCGATCTTCAGGGTCAGCTTGTCATAGTCCAGAACCTGACCTTCACGGGTCGGCTGCACGTCATAGGCGACCTTTTTGACCGGCGAATAGATCGCGTCGATCGGAATCAGGCCGATGGGCGCATCTTCTGGCTTGTTCTTCTCAGCCGAGACGTAACCCTTGCCGGTGTTGACGGTCAGTTCCATGAACAGGTCAGCGCCATCGTCGAGGTGGCAGATAACGTGATCGCGGTTCAGAACCTCGATACCGGCGCTTTCGCTGATGTCGCCTGCGGTGACAACTGCGGGGCCTTTGGCATTGATCGACAGGCGCTTGGGGCCTTCGACTTCCATACGCAGCGATACACCCTTGAGGTTCAGGATGATGTCGGTGACGTCTTCACGAACGCCCGCGACCGAGCTGAACTCGTGCAGGACGTTGTCGATCTGAACGCTGGTGATGGCCGCGCCTTGCAGAGAGCTCATCAGAACGCGGCGCAGCGCGTTGCCCAGAGTCAGGCCAAAGCCACGCTCCAGTGGTTCGGCGACCAAAGTGGCCTGACGTGCGGGGTCGTTGCCCGGCTTGCCGTCAAGCTGGGTCGGCTTGATCAATTCTGCCCAATTCTTGTGGATCATGTAATCCCTCCATTCCTGTCCGCGCCCCATGACCAACAAGGTGCAGACGCCCGAGGTTCAAAATGACGTGCTGGGGCCGCGCAAATACACTGGCCCCAGCTCAATTCAAAATCGCTTAGACGCGGCGGCGCTTCGGCGGGCGGCAACCATTGTGAGCAATCGGGGTCACGTCGCGGATCGACGTGATGTTGAAGCCCACTGCAGCCAGTGCGCGCAGAGCCGATTCACGACCCGAACCGGGGCCCTGAACTTCGACTTCCAGCGTCTTGACGCCATGGTCCTGCGCCTTTTTGCCTGCGTCTTCTGCAGCCATCTGAGCGGCGTAGGGTGTCGATTTCCGCGATCCTTTGAAACCCATGGTACCGGCAGACGACCACGAAATGGCGTTACCCTGTACGTCCGAGATCAGGATCTTGGTGTTGTTGAAGGTCGAGTTCACATGGGCAACGCCCGATGCGATGTTCTTGCGCTCTTTGCGCTTGATGCGAGTCTTATCGCGTGCCATCGGTCAGACCCTCCCTTATTTCTTCTTACCGGCAATGGCCTTTGCGGGGCCTTTGCGAGTACGAGCATTGGTGTGGGTACGCTGACCGCGAACCGGCAGGTTGCGGCGGTGACGCAGACCGCGATAGCAGCCCAGGTCCATCAGGCGCTTGACGTTCATCTGAACTTCACGACGCAGGTCACCTTCAACGGTGAAGTTTGCATCGATGTGCTCGCGGATGGCCAGAACTTCGGCGTCGGACAGTTCGTTGACGCGACGGTGCGTTTCGATACCTACGGCTTCGCAGATCGCTTTGGCCGAGGTGTTTCCGATACCGGTGATATATGTGAGGGCGATTGGTACCCGCTTTGCAGTCGGGATGTTTACGCCGGCAATACGTGCCACGTGTCACTTTCCTTTTTGTTGCGGTTCCGTAGCTCCGGAACCTTTTTTCACAACACTTGACCGTGGCAGTGACGCCAGAGGGTCCAGTATTATTCGAGGTGGTCGGGGCATTTGGGACGAATCCCCCATGCGATCTTGATTCCCTTTAGGGATGGGGGTCGATATGGGCTTTTGGCAGCGCCGTCAAGCCCATATTCAATCTGGCCAACAAACCTTCTCTCTGACGTATTGATCGAAGATGAAGTGCTTACTGGTTTGGTCGTTGCAAAAATCCATGTGAGTGTTCAACCCACCTAAACCAACTGTGCTGATCGCCCCTAGCAATACGCCTAAAATAAGACCCACTGGCAATCCAATTATAAACCACAGTGAGTTCTTATTGTACGTATTCCAGAACACAGAATGCCTGACGCTCAGCCCAATACGGCCTCAATCGACGCCGTGACTTCCTTGATATCCGCCAGTCCGTTCACCGGGCGCAGATCGCCTTTGGCGTAGTAATAGCCAATCAGCGGAGAGGTCTTCTTGTAGTATTCCATCAACCGCGTGCGCAGGCTGTCTTCGTTGTCGTCGGCGCGACGGACGAATTCATTTTCCTTGCCGCAATTGGTGCATTTGCCATCTGCCGGGATTGGCTTGGTGTTGTCGTTATAGACCTCACCACATCCGCCGCAGGTTGACCGCGCCGTGATCCGGCCCACCAGCGCGTCATCGTCCACACGCATCTCGATCACCGTATGCAGCGACTGGCCCAGCTTGGTCAGCAGAGCCGACAGCGCGTCGGCTTGCGCCAGCGTGCGGGGGAAGCCGTCAAAGATGAAACCGGCACCTTTTTCGGTGGTCAGTTTCTCTTCGATCAGGCCAATCACGATCTCATCGGTGACCAGCTTGCCCGCGTCCATGATCGCAGCAACCTTCTGGCCCATTTCCGTGCCCGAGGTTTTGGCCTCACGCAACATGTCTCCGGTGCTCAGCTGCACCATACCGCGGGTTTCAACCAGGTGACGCGCCTGCGTTCCTTTGCCTGCCCCCGGGGGGCCGAGAAGAATGATGTTCATCGACGAGCAGCTCCCTTTCTGCCGCGTTTCTTGCCTTTGCCGCGCAGTTGGGACTTTTCAATCAGCCCTTCGTATTGATGCGCCAGCAGGTGGCTCTGGACCTGTTGGATGGTGTCCATGGTCACAGAGACGATAATCAGAACCGAGGTGCCGCCGAAATAGAACGGAATGGCAAACTGGCCCCGTAGAATTTCAGGCAACAGACAGACGGCGGCCAGATAGGCCGAACCCAGCACCAGAACGCGGTTGACCACGTATTCCAGATACTCGGAGGTTTTCTTGCCTGGACGGATACCCGGTACAAAACCGTTCTGCTTTTTCAGGTTGTCCGCCACATCGTCCGGCTTGAACGACACGTTGAACGTGTAGAAATAGGCGAAGAACACGATCATCGACGCGAAAAACAGCAGGTACAGCGGCTGACCGGGACCGAAGTTCGCCAGCAGCCACGACATGACCGGGCCATTTGTGGCACCCGACGAGAAAGTCGAGATCGTTACCGGCAGCAGCAGCAGCGAGCTTGCAAAGATCGCCGGGATCACGCCCGCCGGGTTCACTTTGACCGGCAGATGGCTGGAGCCGCCTTCATAGACTTTCATACCGGCCTGACGGCGCGGGTATTGGATGTGGATCTTGCGCAGAGCCCGCTCCATAAACACCACAAAGGTGATCACGGCGATGACCATGATGATTACACCAACGATCACGGCAGGGCTGATCGCGCCACTGCGGCCACTGGCAAAGAACTGCGCCAGAGCAGCCGGAACCTCGGCGATAATGCCGACGAAGATGATCAGAGAGATACCGTTGCCGATGCCGCGTGCAGTGATCTGCTCACCCAGCCACATCAGGAACATGGTACCGCCGACCAGAGTGATCATGGTCGACATACGGAAGAACAGACCCGGATCAGTGGCCAGATCACCCGATTCCAGCGAAACGGCCAGACCATAAGCCTGAACGGTGGCCAGAGCCACGGTGCCGAAACGGGTGTATTGGTTGATCTTTTTGCGGCCCTGCTCGCCCTCTTTCTTGAGTTGCTCAAGTGCGGGAACCATCGATGTCAGCAGCTGTACGATGATCGAGGCCGAAATGTAGGGCATGATGCCGAGGGCAAAGATACCCATCCGTCCCAGCGCCCCGCCGGTGAACATCGAAATCATGCCGCCGATGCCCTGCCCCGCCTGCTCCATGAACTCGCGCAGGGCTGCACCGTCAATGCCAGGCACCGGAATGAAGGTGCCCAGACGATAGACGATCAGCAATGCAAGCGTGAACAGGATGCGGTTGCGCAGATCGGTGGCTTTACCAAGGGCAGCCCAGCTTGTGTTGGCTGCCATTTGTTCTGCTGCTGATACCATAAATCGGTCTCTCTTATGAAAACACCGCCCGGAACCGTTTTCCGGCTCGGGCGGCGTCTTGGAAAACTCTGTGGTCTATGTAAGCGGGTCTTGGCCCGCTCACAAGCGCTTACTCTGCCGCAGCCGCTTTTGTGACCGTAAGTGAGCCGCCCGCTTTCTCAACCGCCTCAACAGCAGCTTTCGACGCACCGGTTACTTCCAAGTTCACTTTGGCGCTGATCTCGCCTTTGGCCAGAACGCGGACACCGTCCAGCTTGCGACGAACCAGACCGGAGGCAACCAGCGCATCCTCGGTGATCGCAGCTTTGGCGTCCAGCTTGCCGGCGTCGACGAATTTCTGGATCAGGCCCAGATTGATAACGGCGAATTCCTTGCGGTTCGGCTTGTTGAAGCCACGCTTGGGCAGGCGCTGGTACAACGGCATCTGGCCGCCTTCGTAGCCATTGATGGCCACACCCGAACGGGATTTCTGGCCTTTGATACCACGGCCACCCATTTTACCTTTGCCGGAACCGGGACCACGGCCAACGCGGGTGCGTTTCGGTGCGGCGCCTGGGTTGTCGCGCAATTCGTGCAGTTTCATATCGCTTCTCCTTAGCCGGATGTGACCCCCGAAGCGTGATGGGCCAACCACGGCATTTTTTGGTTTTGATTCTCGTGGATGGAAATCCACCGGAGCGCTCTACAGCGTTGCACGCTCAGTTGCAAGTATTGTTCAATCACATCCCCAATACCAAAAGAGGCGCCATATTGGCGCCTCTTCAACGGTGAGTGGTTGGGGTGTTACCCGCAGTAGGCATGCTCGCGCGCGATATCCGCGATATCGCAGCGACGAATACCGATATCATCCAGTTCGCGGTTGGTCAGACGCTGAAGCTCGGTATAGGTGCGGTTGTATTCGGTCGCTCGGGCGCGGTTTTCTTTTACGCGCTCGATAAAGTTCACAATACGGGTGCTCAGGTTGAAGCCGCCATGTGTCAGTGTAGCTGTATGTGCCATATCTTTATTCCTTTCGAATGTCGGGGCGTATTCCCCGATGTCACTTGATTTGTTCCTTCATTGGACAAGTGGGAGATAGGCGCGCTCGATACCGCTAACAACGCGCGTTTTGGTCTAGCCGGTATGCAAAAACTGAATGGCGGGGTGACTTCGATACTTATTGCGCAATTTGGCTGCCATTTGTTGCGCTCACAGCACCGGTTCGCATTAGCCCTCGTCTACAGACAATGCGAGCTGCCATCTTTGTCCTGCGACCTTAATGCCAAGGCTTAAATGTCAGGGCTTGGTTACGAAAATACTGTACACAATTCGCACCCGTCGAAATGTGATTGAGCACAGACTGAATATTCCAATTTCGATCCAATCCTGGGCTTGTAACTTTACCTTACGAGACGCGGCCCATACTCGGCATATTCTTCCCAAATGGGAGCGGTGTCACACACTCTCATCTCTGCTTCCGAGGTGCCGGTAATAGAACCCAAAGACTTCATGGTAATGCCTTCGATCTTCTTGGCTCTGGCATGAAAATAGATGTCACCCTCAGTCCAGACTGTTCCACCATAGGAAGAAAAGTTTGCGTTGGCATAAAACCCGCCCATACTGATAATGCTGGCTTCGCCGCCCGGCGCGCAGTCGTCATCCTTGCCCATCTGTAATGCTGAATGCGAATAGACAGATTGTGCGGACGTGTTGGTTGTGGCAATCGTTGCATCCCCCAACACAACGTTCGAGGAAAACTCGATTTTGCAATCGGTTACCATCGAGAAGTTCTCATAAGTACCCGACTTGAACGTAATAGTGCCACCTGAGCATGAATGCTTGTAGGCCTTTCCGGAAGTGATATCTTCAGGGCGTATCTCCATTACAGAAATCGTATCTTCCGCCACTTCGGTAACGGTCGAAGGCGTAAACGCACTGGTGCCTGTCGTCAATTCGTCGATGATCGTAGGAATTTGGCTAAGTGAGGAAAAATCGTACCAACCTTCGGTCCGTGCATGTTCAAGGTTTGCGTTTGTCGCAAAGCCTGAATCAGGAAGCCGAAGATCTTCAGCATGAGGCATCGAGACCTTGGCACCCATGATATTTGCATCATAGTTGTCCGGCGTGAAATAGTTATTCGACCTCAGACTGACATATTGGTTGGAATGCATACAAAAGCCAGGCCCATAGAAGTTCTGGGAATCAACTGTAAGGGGCCCTTGAGCCAAGAGACCTTGATACGAACATGGCTTGAGCTTCATGGCATAGATTGCTTCGCTAGCCACATCAAAGCTGTCAAAACCAATTATAGACAAAATGAAGTTCAGAGTTGGATTGCCTCGGTCCTGCGTCATTCCCGCATAGACGTGCACGGCTTCGGTCGCGACGGGCGATGATACAAAAGTGCGCTTATCAAAATCCCAAGTTCCAAATGTGAAATCGGCTGATCTTACCGCAGTATCCATATTTGTTCTGGGCAACATCTTGGTCAGTACAGCAAGGCCCTCTGCCCTTGCGTCCGTGGCACTCTTGGTCTGACGCGCCAACAACGCCGCATGAGCGGAAGAATCCGCCGCGTTCTGCAGCCTTTGATTATCGGCTTGGCGCTTTTGGAAATCGATCGCTAACCCCCCCAAGACCACCAATATAATGCAAAAGTACAGAGACAGAATTGTTGCCGATCCGTCTTCGTCACTCAGGAAAAAACTGGCGAGATGTTCAGAGAGTTTCATCTCAAAACTCCACGAGATGGTTGCTTGTTACGTCGATCTCAACTCCGCTGAATGTATTGCGTAAGAACTGCATTGGCATCAGATCAACTGCTGGAACTTGCACTGATGCAGTCGCCATCTTGAAAGATTTTGACACATCAACGGTGACATTGGCACCTAGGTGCGAGAGCTGGTTCGATAAATCGAGTTCTGCTTCTGCATCGTCGCGGTAAAGACCCAGTGAGTGCTCTCTCGATACCGTTTGGACAACGCGCAAAATTAATGATTCCTGCACAAAAACCATCGAGACATTTAAGGCGAAAATCATCAAGAAAAAGAACATCGGAATCCAGATCATAGCCTCAACAGTGAAAGAGCCAGACTCGCAGTTCCGGAATTTCGACATGCGCCGCTTTGAGTTAGAAATTATTTTTTCGTACAGTTTTGACATTGAACAACTTTTTACACTAGCTACTTCACAAACTGCACCTTGGTTTGCAGTTTCAGCCATTTCTCGGTCCCTTCTCAACAAAGACTCTTTGGTCGAATCGTCTTCAACCCTGACTTGCAGAGAGAGTTTGCCCGAAAGCTATTAAACACCATTTGAACACATCGTTCATATTCAATTAACATTGAGTGTTTTTCGTGCACAATTAACCGTGTTCATCAAAGTTTTCTGCTTAAAACGCTTGATTTCCTAAGGTTATCGAAGTTCCGAGAAATCTCCTTTTTTATCGGTTCGCCCAGTGAATTATTAGTCTGGCGACCTTGGAGCGCACTCAATCCACTTGGCAGGAATTGACCGAGGCGTGCACAGAATAGGTGTCAATCAAACTATCGTTCTGATGAAATGTAACCGTCATCATCATGGATATTAGTCGTGTGCGGTGCTTCGGTGTGTGGGTTGATTAGGTGTACTCACGCCACGGGCAGACGATCCGAGGGCAGCTCGGCCTGCAAAGAGATGGTGCACAGGCAAACGGCGCAGGTGCCGAATGTATTGGCGGTTATGCCTTATCATTCGGAGATTGCCTGGCGATAACGGGAAGCCGTCCAAATATGAAAGCCGCCACCCACAGGTTCGGTTGTTACACCCTCGAAATGCGGACTGAGCAGGTCGATCTCAGATTTCAGACACAGGCCACGTATCCGCCCGCCCTTGTATTTGCGCATGTCGCGTGTAAGCGAGTCCACGCTGCGCAGATAGATATGCTGCCCCGGTCCGGCCTTGGGCGCATGAACGTGCACCGCGCCACGGGGGAAGTTCCGATTTTCGATCCTGCAGAAGATTGCCGTCTCACCAGATTCAAAGCTGTCGTTTAATTGCCCAAGGATCTCGGCGATAGGCATGCCGTAGTCCCGCGACTTCGATTGCGCCAGAACCTCGACCGGTCGCAGCGGACCGCCCAGTGCAACAACAACCAGAACCGCTGCAACGCATCCGATTACAGGGCGTCGGCAGATGTAGAAGATCAACCATGCCGCGCCGACGCACAACAAAGGCAAGATCGTGAGTGTATAGCGGTCATACACGCTGTCTTGGGCAAGGATCATGATCAAAACAAACAGGACCGCGATCGAGGACATGGCGAAATAGGCCGATGTCCTGTAGATGAACGGAATCATCAGTAGACCTGCCAGACCGGCCAGCCGTATCACGGGCTCGTCATACAGTATCAGCGTGTCGAAACCGGAGATGGTTCTAGACACGAACTCCAGGTTTTCGGGGATGAAGCGGTTGATCATCTCACCCTCGATCGACCCGCTGAGCCTATCCTGCCCCCAATATTTTGCATGCTGGAAAATCTGCCAGATGAACCCAAGGAAAAATGCAGCGAGAACCGAGTACTGAAAACGTCGATTCCGGGCGATGTCTCGCAGTTTGTCCCCATGGAACCGCGAGGTCAGCGCCACACCAATCAGAGCGATCAGCAGAAACCCCAACGGTGTCGGACCCTTCTGCAAACCGGCCAGAAAAACAGTAATCGGGAAAGTCGGCCAATAGCGTGGGTTCTTGAGCGACAAGAACAACGACAATACACCAAGCGTTACAAAAAAAACCGCACCCGCATCCAGCATCGCCGAGGTTGAATATTGCCAGAATTGATCGGATGTGGACAACAGCAACACCGAGATCGGCATCAGCCAAACCTGACGCGGAAACATAACATAGGCGAGCGCTGCGGTGGCTATCATCGCTCCGGCTGCAAAGATCAGAGAGGGTATGCGCAGCGCGATCAGATCGGTCAGACCTGCCTGGATCAGGCCCGCGGACATCCAATATTGCAGGGGCGGCTTTTCGAGTGAGGGTTTGCCAAGGCTGTAAACTGTAAACCAGTCCTGAAACGCCGCAAAACCCAGGGTTCGGTCATGGGTATAAAACTCGTCATAGCGCCACAGATCCCCGCCGCCGAGGTTCTGCGCGTGCCAGTACGCCGCGGTGATGACGATGCAGATACAGGCCAGCACCGCAAAGCCAAACCCGTTTTGAAATTTACTGCTCTTGAGCTCAATCTGCGTCATTTTTTCAAAATCAATGTTACTTTTGGGATTCACGGGTCTCTGCGCCAGTTCAGCGCAAACCGTGGGATTGATGATACGAAAACCCAGAACCAGTTCGATGGTTAGGTGGCCGGAATATAAAAAACGCCCCCGATCCGGTCGGGGGCGTTCTTATTCCACAAAGAAATCGCGCTCAGCCGCGCTCTTCGATGATCTCAACCAGATGCGGGATCTTGTTGACCATGCCGCGGACCGAAGGTGTGTCTTCCAGCTCGCGGGTTTTGTGCATCTTGTTCAGGCCCAGGCCGATCAGGGTTGCGCGCTGTTCAGCGGGGCGACGGATCGGCGAACCGATCTGTTTGACGACGATGGTTTTTGCCATGGGTCGCTCTCCTTATGCTTCTGCTTCAGCAGCAGCTGGTGCTTCTTCCCGCTTGGGCAGGATGTCGGCAACCTTCTTGCCACGACGTGCGGCAACCGAACGCGGGCTCTGCTCTTTCTGCAGGCCGTTGATGGTAGCGCGGATCATGTTGTACGGGTTCTGCGAGCCCAGCGACTTGGAAACAACGTCCTTGACGCCTAGCATTTCGAACACAGCACGCATCGGACCACCGGCGATGATACCGGTGCCTTCAGGCGCGGTGCGCATAACCACTTTACCAGCGCCGTGACGGCCTTCGATATCGTGGTGCAGGGTCCGACCTTCGCGCAGTTGCACGCGGATCATCTGACGCTTGGCTTGTTCAGTCGCCTTGCGGATGGCCTCAGGTACTTCTTTCGCTTTACCCTTACCAAAGCCGACGCGGCCTTTCTGATCGCCGACAACCACCAGAGCGGCGAAGCCAAAGCGCTTACCACCTTTTACGGTTTTCGACACGCGGTTAATTGCGACCAGACGATCTGCAAATTCCGGTGCTTCTTCACGGTCGCGGCCACGGCCCCGACGGTTTTCACGTTCTGCCATTTGGCATCCCTTTTCTCATGTGGCGCTTACGGCGCCGTTTTCTTCAATCCAAGTGAGCCCCGACTGTCGCCGAGGCCCCCGGATCATCGGGGCGGATCGAAACCCGCCCGCAGGTCTTAGATCTTCAGACCACCTTCACGCGCGGCGTCGGCAACTGCCTTCACCTTGCCGTGGAACAGGAAGCCACCACGATCGAAATAGGCCTCTTCGACGCCTGCCTTCTTGGCACGCTCGGCGATGGCCGCGCCCACTTTGGTGGCCGCTTCGACGTTGTTCTTGCCAACAACACCCAGATCTTTTTCCAGAGTCGAGGCCGACGCCAGGGTCACGCCACGTACGTCGTCGATCAGCTGAACAGAGATGTTCTTGTTCGAACGGTGTACGGACAAACGCGGGCGACCCGCGTTGACCTTGCGAAGTTTGTTCCGAACGCGCAGGCGGCGCTTCAGAAACAGGGTTCTTTTGCTGTTTGCCATTGTTTGCGTCCTTACTTCTTCTTGCCTTCCTTGCGGAAGATGAACTCGCCCTTGTAGCGGATGCCCTTGCCTTTGTACGGCTCGGGACGGCGCCATTCGCGGATTTTCGCCGCGACTTCGCCCACCTGCTGCTGGTCGATACCTTCCACAACGATCTCGGTCTGCTTCGGCGCGGTGATGGTGACACCTTCCGGAGCAGTGAAATCAACATCGTGGCTGTAACCTAGGTTCAGCTTCAGGGTGTTGCCCTGCATCTGAGCCCGGTAACCAACACCCTGGATCTCCAGCTCTTTTTTGAAGCCGTTTGTCACGCCTTCAACAAGATTGGCAACCATAGTGCGGCTCATGCCCCACTGCTGGCGCGCGCGCTTGGACATCCCACGAGGGTTGATCTGCACAACGTTGTCTTCGACCGACAGCGTTACGTCATCGGTTGCGGTGAAGCTACGGGTGCCTTTCGGACCTTTCACTTCGATGGTCTGACCCGACACAGAGGCGGAAACGCCGCTGGGCAGCTCGACCGGTTTTTTACCAATACGAGACATTGCAGACCTCCTTAGAAGACGGTGCAGAGCACTTCGCCGCCAACATTGTTGGAGCGAGCGTTTGCGTCCGACATCACACCTTTCGGAGTGCTGACAATCGACACGCCCAGACCCTGACGGACCTGCGGGATGTCATTGACGCCCATGTATACGCGGCGGCCGGGTTTTGAGACCCGCTTCAGTTCGCGAATAACAGGGGTGCCTTCGTAGTATTTCAGGCTGATTTCGATGGCCGGATGACCGTTTTCACCGGTCGTCGCTTCGTAGCCACGAATGTAACCTTCGTCCGCCAGCACGTCCAAAACCCAACCGCGCAGCTTGGAAGCCGGGGTGGAAACGGTGGACTTGCCGCGCATTTGCGCGTTGCGGATACGGGTGAGCATATCGCCGATAGGATCATTCATATCTATGTCTCCCTTACCAGCTCGATTTCACCATGCCGGGGATCTGACCAGCAGAACCCAGCTCGCGCAGCGCGATACGGCTGACCTTCAGCTTACGGTAGTAAGCGTGAGGACGACCGGTCAGCTGACAACGGTTGTGCAGACGGGTTGCCGAGCTGTTGCGCGGCAGTTTCGCCAGTTTCAGACGCGCCTTGAAGCGCTCTTCCATCGGCTTGCTCTCGTCATTCGCGATTTCTTTCAGCTCGGCACGCTTTGCGGCATATTTGGCCACCAGGCGTTCGCGCTTCTTTTCGCGTTCGATCATTGCTTTCTTAGCCATGTCTCAATCCTCCCGGCGCTTACGCGTTGAACGGCATGTTGAATGCTTTCAACAATGCCTTTGCTTCAGCGTCGGTTTTCGCTGTGGTGGCAATTACGATATCCAGGCCCCAGACCTCGTCGACCTTGTCGAAGTCGATTTCCGGGAACACGATGTGCTCTTTCATGCCCATGGCAAAGTTGCCACGACCATCGAAAGACGGCTTCACACCGCGGAAGTCACGAACGCGAGGCATCGCGATAGTGATCAAACGATCCAGGAATTCGTACATCCGGTCACCGCGCAGGGTCACTTTCGCACCCAGCGGCATGTCTTCACGGACGCGGAAACCCGCGATCGACTTCTTCGCCTTGGTTGCAACGGCCTTCTGGCCAGCAATCGCAGTCAGATCCTCGACAGCAGCTTTCGCTTTCTTCGAGTCTTTGACGGCCTCAGCACCACAACCAATGTTCAGAACGATTTTTTCCAGCTTAGGCAGCTGCATGTCGTTCTTGTAGCCGAACTCTTCTTTCAGAGCGGCACGGATTGTTTCAGCGTACTGAGCTTTCAGACGCGGGGTATAGTTTGCGGTATCAAGCATCGATCACGTCCCCCGTGGTCTTGGCGAAGCGCACCTTCTTGTCGCCTTCCATGCGGAAGCCAACGCGAGTTGCTTTGCCGTTTTTGTCCAGCAGTGCCAGGTTCGACAGCTCGATCGGGTTTGCCTGAGGCAGGCGACCACCTTGCGAGGTTTGCGACTGACGGGTGTGGCGGATGGCGATGTTGATGCCGTCGACAACAGCTTTACCGGCTTTCGGGTCAACCGAGGTGATAGTTCCCTCTTTGCCCTTGTCCTTGCCGGCCAGCACGACGACCTTGTCGCCTTTGCGGAGTTTAGCAGCCATGATTACAGCACCTCCGGAGCCAGCGAGATGATTTTCATGAAGTTCTTGCCGCGCAGTTCGCGAACAACGGGGCCAAAGATACGGGTACCTACGGGCTCATTGTTGTTGTTCAGGATGACGGCGGCGTTGCGATCGAAACGGATCGCGGTGCCGTCTTCGCGACGGACTTCCTTGGCGGTGCGTACGACGACGGCCTTACGGACGTCACCTTTCTTTACGCGACCGCGCGGGATGGCTTCCTTCACCGAGACGACAATGATGTCGCCAACGGAGGCGTATTTACGCTTGGAACCACCCAGGACCTTGATGCACTGAACTCGGCGTGCGCCGGAGTTGTCAGCGACATCCAGATTGGTCTGCATCTGGATCATGTGGTTTCTCCCGACCTGTGGGGGCTGGTCTCGTTAAATCCCCCAGGGTTTCGACAAATGAAAAGTCCTGGGGGCTTACGCCTCCAGAACCTCCCAACGTTTCGTCTTCGATTTCGGTGCGCATTCGATGATGCGAACTGAGTCACCGACCTTGAAGGCGTTCTTTTCATCGTGAGCCCGGTATTTCTTGGACTTACGGATGGTTTTCTTCAGAACCGGATGCGTAAAGCGGCGCTCGACGGATACGGTTACGGTCTGTTCGTTGGCGTCGCTGGTCACGGTGCCTTGCAGGATACGCTTGGGCATCTGATTACTCCTCGGATGCCGCAGCAGCGGCCTTTTCGTTCAGAATGGTTTTGACACGGGCAGCATTGCGGCGGGCCGCTTTGATGCCGGCTGTGTTTTCCAGCTGACCGGTTGCCTGTTGAAAGCGCAGGTTAAAGCTCTCTTTCTTCAGGTTGGCCAGTTCCTCGCGGAGCTGGTCCGGGGTCTTGTCACGCAGTTCTTGGGCGTTCATCGCCTTTTTCCTTTGCTCAAAACACCAGAAGGCCCCGTACACGGGTCACCTTTGACCTGGTGGATGAATGATAGACATACGAATCGCCCGACTAGGTCGGGAGATCGCAAGATGCCGCTCTATAGTGGGATAGGGGGTGGGTGGCAAGGGAAAGTTTAGAAAAAACTTCGCCCACCCTCACGCAAAAGTCGTTGCCTATTTCACCAAGCCTAAATGCCGTGCAATAGTGGCGCTGTCGTAATAGTCTCGTCCCTCGACAACCATACCGCCCACTACCCGCATTACTGAGCAATAGCGCACTTCGTAACGCTTTCCGGTTGGTTCGAAGTCACCGAGGCTTGAATGCAGAACACCAGTGTGGGTTCCGTTATTGTGGAACTCTACGATTGCCCATTCACCGCAATCGCTGACGATTACATTGTCCACAATGCATTCTCCATCTGGGAATGCCGTTCGCCAACGCTCGTAGTCCTCTTTATACGCCAACTTTCCAAGCTGCTTTTCGTCCCGAGCAACATCTTCGAACTGGCAATCTTCAGCAATCACTTCAGCGCCACGATCAGGATCGCGCATGCCCCAGCTTTCATGGAATTGGCGAACCACCCGCTCTGCTTCTTTCATACTTGATACCTCCGTTATCCACGCAGGATACAGGATAGAAAATGAGCTGGCTTCTGGTTTCTCACATTGAGATTTGACGGATTCTGCCAACGAAGTTTCGTACCCCGTCCAGAATTGTTTCATGGAGCTTGGAAACGCAAAACGCGGCCCCGTTTGCACGAGACCGCGTCTTCAACCGTCTAAGTCTGAGTGACTTACGCCAGAGCGATGTTCACAGCCGACTCGCGACCGTCACGGCCGGGCTCGATGTCGAATGTTACTTTCTGGTCGTCGGCCAGGCCGGTCAGACCCGAGCGCTCGACAGCAGAGATGTGTACAAACACGTCTTTGCCACCAGTCTCAGGTGCGATGAAGCCAAAACCTTTAGTTGTGTTGAACCATTTTACGGTGCCATTGGCCATATCCGTAGTCTCCTAATAAATTGCTGTCCGCAGGATTGCGACAGCGCGGCGTGGTCGGTCTGGATCGAGAGACTGAACGCCGAATATCGGGAGACAGTGGTCGAAAAAGAAAAACGTAAGCGTGCCTCACATGGGTCATGTTCGGTCGCATTGCAAGGCTAATCGACAGATCAATGTGAATCGTGGTTGATCAGGGTTCTGACAGATTGCTGCGCCATCACTCCCACTTATAATTAAAACTCACCGAAATCCGCTCATCCTCGGCCATGTTCATCGGCACCTCGTGGCGCAGCCAGCTTTCCCATAGCAGAACGTCGCCCACCTGAGGCTTCATGTAAATGAACGGCTGCAAATCCCGCCGCCCGCCTTTCAACCGTGTCGGTGCGGCCATCATACGGCCAGAACGCGGATCTTCGAGCTTCAACGCACTCGCCCCTTCAGGCATCGCCACATAAGTCGTGCCCGAGATCACGCTGTGCGGATGCAAGTGGCTGGAATGCATGCCGCCTTCGGGCAGGATGTTGATCCAGAGGTCTTCCAACTTAAGCTCTCCCTCGCCCAGATCGAACTCCAGATCCTTGGCAAAGGCGGCGACGTGCTGATCCAGCGCCGTAACCAGATCAGCGAAGATCGGAAAGCGCCAAGGCAGATCGGTCAGCGAGGCATAACTGGTGTAACCGGGATAGCCGTTTTCCTCGCACCATTCCTGCCCGGCCTCATCATCCTCGGCAATGACAAGGCAAGAGCTTTCCAGTTCCTCAGCGTCGATCTTGGGATCGAACTCGGACAGGGACGCGCGGTAGAGACGGGTAACGAAGAGTGATTCAATCTGTGTCATGGGCCGGGAATACCCCAGCCCTTTCGGCAAGACCAGACGCTTAGCTTTTGATGGGCCCTTTGCCACAGCGCGGGATCGGACGACCGCCATCGGCATAGGCGAGGCACAGCACGATCTCATCCGGTTTCGGCGCGTCTGGAACGTTTAGCGTCATCGTGTCGAAATGATCGAACGACCACGGATTGTCCTTGTGCCCCAGCGGCAGATCAATCGCGCAACCCGGTGCGCCCAGCTTGGCGTTCGAGGGGATCACCGCCTCACCACCGCCGACTGCCGCGCGCATGGGAGCGCCGAGCTTGGGGTGGATCACCGCCCCGCCCTGCTCGAGGTCGCCGTTCATGCCGATGATCGCTGCCTTGCCATATGACACCGGCGCACCGTCCAGTTGCGAGAGCGCATCAGCCGCAAGGTTAGGGCCCAGAAGGACTCCGATCTCAAACAGCTCGGAAAGATCATCCGAGAAGCGTCCAGCCAGAGGGTTCTGTATCACCGCTAACGCGGCAACCCGACTGATCGGCTCACATGGCTGGCCCAGCTGGTCGGTGGTTATGACTTCTTTGATGAACATCTTTTTGCGTAGCTGCACCATATGCCCCCCTCATTCCTATTGGGCAGCCTAAGGGCCTCGCGGGTTGAGGTCGACTTTTTTCGCGACCTGCATCATCAAAAGCGGTCGAGCCAAAAGAAATCCCCCGCCGGTGTCCCGACGGGGGTCGATTTTGTCACGAGCGGAGTTGCCCCCGGATCGCTTACCAGTCTTCGCGGATCACAACGCGGGTCTTGATCGGCAGCTTCATCGCAGCCAGGCGCAGGGCCTCGCGGGCGATGTCGTCATTGACGCCGTCGATCTCGAACATCACGCGGCCAGGCTTGACCTTGCATGCCCAGCGGTCGACCGAACCTTTACCTTTACCCATACGAACTTCGATCGGCTTTGCAGTAACCGGAGTATCGGGGAAGATGCGGATCCAGACACGACCCTGACGCTTCATGTGACGCGTCATGGCACGACGTGCAGCTTCGATCTGGCGTGCGGTTACACGCTCAGGCTCAAGAGCTTTCAGGCCGTAGGTGCCAAAGTTCAGATCAGAGCCGCCCTTGGCGAGACCCTTGATCCGGCCTTTGTGCATCTTGCGGAATTTAGTACGCTTTGGTTGAAGCATATCTTTCCCTCCTTAGCGACGACCGCCACCAGCACCACGAGGTGCAGGGCCGTCCTGGAGTTCCTGTGCTTTACGGTCACGTGCCTGCGGATCGTGTTCCATGATCTCACCTTTGAAGATCCAGACCTTGATCCCGATGATCCCGTAGGGAGTCATCGCTTCGGCATGTGCGTAATCGATGTCGGCGCGCAGGGTGTGCAGAGGCACGCGGCCTTCGCGATACCACTCGGTCCGTGCGATTTCAGCGCCGCCCAGACGACCAGCGACGTTCACCCGGATACCCAGGGCGCCCATACGCATGGCGTTCTGAACCGACCGCTTCATCGCGCGGCGGAACGAGACGCGGCGCTCTAGCTGCTGAGCGATGGACTCGGCAACCAACTGCGCGTCAAGCTCGGGCTTGCGCACTTCGACGATGTTCAGGTGCAGTTCGCTGTCGGTCATCAGCGCAATTTTCTTGCGCAGAACCTCAATGTCCGCGCCTTTCTTGCCGATGATGACACCCGGACGTGCGGTGTGGATCGTTACGCGGCACTTTTTGTGCGGACGTTCGATGATCACACGGGCAACACCGGCCTGCTTGCACTCTTTGTTGATGAACTCACGGATTTTCAGATCTTCCAGAAGAAGATCACCGTAGTCCTTGGTATCTGCGTACCAACGGCTGTCCCAGGTGCGGTTGACCTGCAGGCGCATGCCGATCGGATTGACTTTATGACCCATTAGGCTTGCTCCTCAACTTGACGCACCTTGATGGTGATCTCCGAGAACGGCTTCAGGATTTTCCCGAAACGGCCACGGGCCCGCGGGCGACCGCGCTTCATGACCAGGTTCTTGCCAACCCAGGCTTCGGCGACGATCAACTCGTCGACATCCAGGTTGTGGTTGTTCTCGGCGTTGGCGATTGCAGACTGCAGGCACTTCTTGACGTCCTGCGCGACACGCTTGTTCGAGAAAGTCAGATCGGTCAGAGCCTTCTCAACTTTCTTGCCGCGGATCATCTGCGCAACCAGGTTCAGTTTCTGCGGGCTGGTACGGAGCATGCGCGTTTTCGCCATTGCTTCGTTTTCGGCCACGCGGCGGGGGTTCTTTTCCTTGCCCATGACTTACTTCCGCTTCGCTTTTTTGTCTGCGGCGTGACCGTAATAGGTCCGGGTCGGCGAGTATTCACCGAACTTCTGACCGATCATGTCTTCCGAGACGTTGACGGGGATATGCTTATGGCCGTTGTACACACCAAAGGTCAGACCCACGAACTGGGGCAGAATGGTGGAACGACGCGACCAAATCTTGATGACTTCGTTGCGGCCCGACTCGCGCGCTGCTTCGGCTTTTTTCAGCACGTAAGCATCGACGAAAGGACCCTTCCAAACAGAGCGAGACATGAATTAACGTCCCTTCTTCTTGGCGTGCCGCGAGCGGATGATCAGCTTCTGGGACGCTTTGTTCTTGTTGCGGGTACGCTTACCCTTGGTGTCCTTACCCCACGGTGTAACCGGCGTACGGCCACCCGAGGTACGACCTTCACCACCACCGTGCGGGTGATCGATCGGGTTCATTGCAACACCACGAACCGACGGACGAACGCCTTTGTGGCGCATACGACCGGCTTTACCGAGGTTCTGGTTCGAGTTGTCGGGGTTGGACACGGCACCAACGGTGGCCATGCATTCCTGACGGACCATGCGAAGCTCGCCCGAGCTCAGACGGATCTGAGCGTAGCCGCCATCGCGACCAACGAACTGAGCGTAAGTACCGGCCGCACGTGCGATCTGACCGCCTTTGCCGGGCTTCATCTCGATGTTGTGGACGATGGTACCAATGGGCATGCCCGAGAACGGCATTGCGTTGCCCGGCTTGATGTCGGCCTTGGCGGATGCCACGACTTTGTCACCAACAGCCAGACGCTGCGGAGCCAGGATATATGCCTGCTCACCGTCTTCGTATTTTACCAGTGCGATGAATGCGGTCCGGTTCGGGTCATATTCGATCCGTTCGACGGTTGCCGCGACATCAAATTTATTCCGTTTGAAGTCAACGATCCGGTAGAGACGCTTTGCGCCACCGCCGCGGCGGCGTGAAGTGATCCGTCCGGTGTTGTTCCGGCCGCCCGATTTGGTCAAACCCTCAGTGAGAGACTTGACCGGACGTCCTTTCCAAAGCTCCGAACGGTCGATCAGCACCAGCCCGCGCTGGCCCGGCGTCGTCGGCTTGTACGACTTGAGTGCCATGCTTTCTGTCTTCCGTTTAGCAAGTGCAGGGGGTTTCCCCGCTATGTGATAGGCCCCCGTAGGTGCCAAGGGTATAGGGCCCCGAAGGTCCCCAGTTACAAATATCAGAGGCCCCGGAACGAATCCGAGGCCGCAAGATTGGGAGCGTTTAGCAGTGTTGGGGGTGGGTGTCTACACCTTCATCCAAGATTGCATAATCTTTCTTTTTTGATCCTTGCAATACGGCTGGCGTTGGTTTTAGCCATCTGCCTTCATCTCGGTATCGATCATGATTGTGATCGGCCCTGTTGAGAATGGTCCAACACCGAATTCCGTATGATCGATCTCACCCGTTGCCGAAAAGGCCACCCAATCACCCGCGTAATATTCGATGGCGCTGCCCAGCGGGTGCTCGCCCTGATGGGTCAGCGTTGCCTTCAGGGTCACGGGCTTGGTCACGCCGTGGATGGTCAGGTCTCCCGTTACATCTGCCGTGCTATCTCCGGTGCGCTTGATTTCGGTGCTGACGAATGTGATCTCGGGATAGGTTTCGACCTCGAAGAAATCAGCCGACTTAAGGTGATCATCCAAAGGCCCAAACCCTGAAGCCAGGCTGTTGGTGTCAATCGTCACGTTCAGCGTCGAGGCCTCCACATCGTCGGCATTCAGGTCCAGCACACCGTCTACTTTGGTGAACTCGCCATGCTGGTTCGAGACACCTGCGTGGCTCCAACCAAACCTGACTTCGGTATGCCCCTGATCGGTTTTATAAGTCTGCGCAAAGGTCGGTGTTACAACAACGGTCAAGGCAGCGGCGGCAATCATAGACTTAAAGGTCATATTCGTATTCCTTTCATCCGATGGGCACTGGAATGTAGATGAATTTTCATCTAATTAAGTCAGACCAAGACTGCAATCAGAAACAAGGCAAACACGAAGTTGTGAAGAACGATCTGCCAACAGAATTTGAGACAGAAATCTGGGTCGCAATGAATCGGGCTACCCGGCGCATCCAGTCTGACATCGGCGCGGCGCTAAAGGATGCCGGGTTTCCACCTTTAAAATGGTACGATGTGCTTTGGTCGCTTGAACGGCACGGGGGTCAGTTGCGTCCGTATGAGCTTGCTCAGGATACCATATTCGAACAGTCGAACCTGTCCCATCTGAGCAAACGGCTCATGGCGGAGGGATTGTTGGAGTTCATTGAATCTGATAGTGATAGACGTGGAAAAGTTCTGAAAGTTACCGGAAAGGGACGGGATTTACGAAAACGCATGTGGTCCATCTATGGCCCTATGCTGCACGAAAGATTACGCGCCTTTGGCAAGGTCGACGGATGGCGGACATTCATCGAAGCGGAACAGGATCAAGCCGGTCCAGACTGAAAGGTCTCAGTTTGCCTGCATAGGCTAGCACCGCACATTGGCGCACAAAAAAACCCTGCTATCGCGGGGCTTTTACCTCTCGCCAATGACGGGTTCGATCAGAGACCGGTTGACACGATGATGTGTGTTCCCCACTTCCAGGGTCACAAGTGCTTTTTTGCTCTTTACCGACGGCCCAGCTGGCCGCAGAGCCTACCCATTACTCGTGAAGCGCGCGAGCCTCGGCGAAGGACAACAGGCGACGGCTCTTCTCATCCCACAGGTGCAGCCGCGCGTTGGCGAGGCTTTCTCGGATGGTCATCTGGTTGCTGTTTGCCAATTCATCATGATCGCGCAGCACTTCGGTCAGGCGGTAGAACGGGATGCGGCTGTACAGATGGTGCACGTGGTGGATGCCGATATTGGCGCTGAACCACTGCAACACCGAGGGCAGGATGTAGTGGGAACTTCCGTGCAGGGCGGCCTCGTGCAGTTGCCAGTCTTTATCGGAATCCCAGTGCGTGTCCTCGAATTGGTGCTGGACGTAGAACAGCCATACGCCTGCGGTTGCGGCAATCAGGGTCGAAGGCAGGAAAATCAACAAGACCGGCATCAGGCCGCCAAAATAATAAACAGCCAGCAAAGCAGCCAGAATGGCCACGTTTGTGCCCATCGCGCTGACCCAGAACCGCAATTTGCCGGTCAGTCCAAGTGGAAGGCGGTTCTGAAACAGGAACAGATAGCCGGGGCCAAACCCGAACAGAGTGATGGGGTGGCGGTACACGCGATACCAGAACCGGTTCATTGGCGTCTTCGCCTGATACTCGGCCACGGTAAGGGTATGGACATCGCCCATGCCGCGTTTGTCCAGATTGCCCGAGCTGTTGTGATGCGTCGAGTGCGTTCGGCGCCAGACATCATAAGGTGTAAGCGTCAGCACTCCGATCGCGCGTCCTACCCAGTCGCTGACCGTTCTGTTTTTGAAGAACGCCCCGTGCCCGCAATCATGCTGGATCGCAAACAGCCGCAGCAGGAAGGCTGCATTGAGGGCCGAAATCCCAAACGCCAGCCAATAGCTGAGCGAAAGTGACATCCAGGACAGCGTCCAAAGCGCAAAGAAGGGGATGATGCTGACACCCAGCTCAAAGGAACTGCGCCACTGGTTCGGTTCGCGGTATTTGGCAAGTGTAGACACCCAATCCCGCGCCGCGGTCACATCCGGATTCTCCCGGGTCGAGTGAGAAAAGTTTGCCATACGCCTGCCATATCTTTTGTTTGTTGGGTACCGGATAGACTACCGGCCCGACTTAGCAAGCGATTTGTTCAAAACACGATCGTTCCGCGCTCAATTTTCTGTGTCGCTGCTAAAGAAAAAACCCCCGCTTTCGCGGGGGCCTTCATATCTCTCCAAAGACGGGTTCGATCAGAGACCGGTGGACACGTCGATGGTGTTACCCTCTTCCAGGGTCACATATGCTTTTTTGACGTCTTTGCGACGGCCCAACTGGCCGCGGAACCGCTTGACCTTGCCTTTGGTCACGGTGGTGTTCACCGCTTTGACCTTCACACCAAACAGAGCCTCAACGGCCTCTTTGATTTGCGGCTTGTTGCTGTCGATCGCCACTTCAAAGACAACCGCGCCGTTTTCGGACGCCATGGTCGACTTTTCGGTGATGACCGGCTTGCGGATCACGTCGTAGTGTTCTGCCTTCGCGCTCATTTCAGACGAGCCTCCAGTGCTTCGACAGCCGCTTTGGTGAGCACCAGGGTGTCACGCTTGAGGATGTCATAGACGTTTGCGCCCATCGACGGCAGGATATCCAGACCTTCGATGTTCTTGGACGCTTTCAGGAACCCTTCGTTCACGGTCGCGCCGTCGATGACCAGAGCGCGTTTCCAGCCCAGGTTTGCAACCTGTTTGGCCAGAGCAGCGGTCTTGCCTTCGGCTTCGGCGTTCTCGATTACGACCAGTTCACCTGCCTTGGCTTTTGCCGACAGAGCGTGGCGCAGGCCAAGCTTGCGGAACTTCTTGGGCAGGTCGTGACCATGCGAACGAACCACGGGGCCTTTGTAGATACCACCACCACGGAAGATCGGCGCGTTACGGTCACCATGGCGTGCGCCACCGGTGCCTTTCTGGCGATAGATCTTCTTGGTCGAGTAGCTGGTTTCCGAACGAGTCTTCACCTTGTGGGTGCCGGCCTGCGCGTTGTTGCGCTGCCAACGGACCACACGGTGCAGGATGTCCGCGCGCGGCTCCAGGCCGAACAGGTCTGCATCCAGCTCGATGTTGCCGGCTTTGCCGCCGTCCAGTTTGATTACATCAAGTTTCATGCTTCACCACCTTCCGCGGGAGCTTCTTCCGCAGGTGCTTCAGTTGCAGCACCTTTTACGGCTGCCGGGAACGGCAGACCTTCAGGTGCTTTCTTCTTGACGGCGTCCTTGACGGTGACCCAGCCCGATTTCGGTCCGGGAACGGCGCCTTTGATGAAGACCAGGTTCCGGTCGGAGTCGGTTTTGACAACTTCCAGATTCTGGGTGGTAACACGGGCAGCACCCATGTGACCGGCCATCTTCTTGCCTTTGAACACCTTGCCCGGGTCCTGACACTGACCGGTCGAACCGTGCGAACGGTGGCTGATCGAAACACCGTGCGAGGCGCGCAGACCACCAAAGTTCCAACGCTTCATCGCACCGGCAAAGCCTTTACCGATCGAGGTACCCGAAACGTCAACTTTCTGACCTTCCAGGAAGTGTTCTGCCGAAATCTCGGCACCTACATCGATCAGGCCATCTTCGGAGACACGGAACTCGGCCAGCTTACGCTTGGGCTCAACCTTTGCAGCGGCGTAGTGACCGCGCATGGCTTTCGAGGTGCGTTTTGCCTTGGCAGCACCGGCGCCCAGCTGAACGGCGGTGTAGCCGTCTTTGTCAGCGGTGCGCTGCGCAACAACCTGCAGGTTGTCCAGATGAAGAACGGTCACAGGAATCTGCTTGCCGTCTTCCATGAACAGGCGGGTCATGCCAACTTTTTTTGCGATAATACCAGAGCGCATAAATAATACCCTCCGATCTTACGACTGCAGCTTGATCTCGACGTCCACACCAGCAGCGAGGTCGAGCTTCATCAGCGCGTCAACGGTCTGGGGGGTCGGATCAACGATGTCCAAGAGACGCTTGTGCGTACGGATCTCGAACTGGTCGCGGGATTTCTTGTCAACGTGAGGGCCACGGAGAACCGTGAACTTCTCAATCTTGTTCGGCAGCGGGATCGGGCCGCGCACGTTCGCGCCGGTCCGCTTGGCAGTGTTGACGATCTCTTGCGTGCTGGCATCCAGAACGCGATAGTCAAATGCCTTCAGCCGAATACGGATATTTTGGCTTTGCATAGATACAGCCTTTTATCAGGCGTTGAGGTTGAGAGGAGGACAGACGCGCATCGCCAACCCTCATCGAACCCAAAAGGCGGGAATCACCCCGCCTTGATGTTCTTAGTGAGAACTCGCGCGACTTACAGGGGTGAGTGGAGTTTGGCAAGGGGGTAAGTTGGTTCTCTCCAAGACAGCAGCAGGAAAACTCAAATCAAACCGAGAACACCATGGGCGCGAAGCACTGAATTCTTCACTTCATGGTTGGGAATACCGGACTTGAAAACAACGCTAAATGGTGTCGTCATTTACACTAAGCATCTGGCAACTTTGCGCCCATTCGCTTTTCTGAAACAGTGAGAAACTCTACATTTTGTCACCACCCCTGTTCTTCAGTTCTCTTTCGCTAACCGCTCTGTTGCATGTGGGTGCGTTTGATATTGCACACCTGTTTAACGACGATCCCAACGTCCACTATACCTACGCAATCGGGATACAGCTTTTTTGGCTGAGGCTGTTGTTTGGATTAGCTTCACTAGCACTCCTTTTGAGTTCAGCTCTCACTTTCTACATAGGGCCCAGAATAATTTATCCAGACGGATCAGTAACTACTTGGTCCGTGCTACTTACAATGGCACTGCTTCTGGGTGCTTCGATGGGCCTGTCCTACATTTTGCTAGGTGCATTCCTAGTTCTTGCCTCGCTGGGATTGATGACACTTCGGTGGATGAAGAGTCCGAAGATCAAGCAAGAGTATCTCTGGCCACCTCACAGTTTTTGGAATGCCAAACTCCACAAAAAGGCGATTGCACTCTGCGTACTGGGCGTATTCCTCTATTTCCTGAAATCGCTCGTCGCCGCACTGTACTTTTCAGCGATGCCACTGAACACTGGTCAACCGGAGTTCCGGCTGCAATTTGCACACAGGATGAACAGCGATGTTGTGCGCGCATCATACAGGTTTCCAGATACACAATCCTGCCTTGAGACCGGTGCCGATGCTGGAAACCACGAAGAATTACTGCGAATGGATTGGGATATGATTTCGACGACTGGAGACGCAAAGGTTTGCATGTTCAGATTGTTACACGAATGGGGTGGAGTGGCCGATGCCGCATCTTGGTTAGAAGCTCAAGGCTTTCGGGTGAGTGAGACATTCAGTTCCAACAAACCATACGAAAACCGTGACGGCACATTACGGGTGGATGGCGGATGGTCGATCAAGAGAAATGGCCCGCGCCTTCCAACGTCCGGCGTGCTGGCCCGCATCCGAAAGGCAGTACCATATGGCATGGGTGTGAGAGCCACCTTTAGCGAAGACGGTCGCGAGTTACTTTATCTCAACATCGATTATTCCACATTGTGAAAACCTGCGATTACGCCGCTTTCTGAGGCATTCTTCTTCTGGGCTACTGTTGCAACAAATCAAAAAGGCCGCCCCAATGTAGGACGGCCTTCTTTAATTCAACCGAGTGGGCTCGCATTGCTCTTTCAGAGCAACTGCCGCCCACCAGTCGGTAAAGCCGACTTACTCGATGATTTTCGACACAACCCCGGCGCCGACGGTGCGGCCGCCTTCGCGGATGGCGAAGCGCAGGCCGTCTTCCATCGCGATCGGGGCGATCAGCTCGACGGTGAAGCCGACGTTGTCGCCAGGCATAACCATCTCGGTGCCAGCCGCCAGAGTCACGGTGCCGGTCACGTCAGTGGTCCGGAAGTAGAACTGCGGACGGTAGTTCGCGAAGAACGGAGTGTGACGACCGCCTTCTTCCTTGGTCAGGATGTAGGCTTCGGCTTCGAACTTGGTGTGCGGTGTAACCGAACCCGGCTTACACAGAACCTGGCCACGCTCAACGCCGTCACGGTCGATACCGCGCAGCAGGGCGCCAATGTTGTCGCCCGCTTCACCGCGATCCAGCAGCTTGCGGAACATCTCAACACCGGTACAGGTGGTTTTCTGAGTGTCACGGATGCCGACGATTTCGATCTCGTCGCCAACATTGATCACGCCACGCTCAACACGACCGGTCACAACAGTACCACGACCCGAGATCGAGAACACGTCTTCGACCGGCATCAGGAACGGCTTGTCGACTTCACGCTCAGGGGTGTCGATGTAGTCATCAACAGCCGCCATCAGTTCTTTGATCTTCTCTTCGCCAATTTCCGGGTTGTTGCCTTCCATTGCGGCCAGAGCCGACCCTGCGATGATCGGAATATCGTCGCCGGGGTATTCATAGCTGGACAGCAGTTCGCGAACTTCCATCTCAACCAGTTCCAGCAGCTCTTCGTCGTCAACCTGGTCAACTTTGTTCATGAACACGACCATCTTCGGGATGCCAACCTGGCGGCCCAACAGGATGTGCTCGCGGGTCTGCGGCATCGGGCCGTCAGCAGCGTTCACAACCAGGATCGCGCCGTCCATCTGGGCAGCACCGGTGATCATGTTCTTGACGTAGTCGGCGTGGCCGGGGCAGTCGACGTGCGCGTAGTGGCGGTTGTCGGTCTCGTATTCCACGTGGGCGGTCGAGATGGTGATGCCACGTGCTTTTTCTTCCGGCGCGCCGTCAATCTGGTCATACGCTTTGAAGTCACCGAAATACTTGGTGATTGCTGCGGTCAGCGTGGTCTTGCCGTGGTCAACGTGGCCAATCGTACCAATGTTGACGTGCGGCTTATTACGCTCAAACTTTTCCTTTGCCATGATGGCCTCCTTTTTCGGTAATGAAGGGAGCCCCTGACCGGAGCTCCCTCAAATCTTCGCTTATGCGTATTTCGCCTGGATCTCGTCCGAGATGTTCTGCGGAACCGGATCGTAGTGGTCGAACTGCATGGTGAACTGGGCACGGCCCGACGACATCGAACGCAGTGTGTTGATGTAGCCGAACATGTTGGCCAGCGGAACGAACGCATCGATCGCGATTGCATTGCCGCGCGGTTCCTGACCAGACACCTGGCCACGACGCGAGGTCAGGTCGCCGATGATACCGCCGGTATATTCTTCCGGGGTGATCACTTCGACCTTCATGATCGGTTCCAGCAGTTTCGCGCCAGCTTTGCGCATACCTTCACGCATACACATACGGGCCGCGATTTCGAACGCCAGAACGCTCGAGTCAACATCGTGGAACTTACCGTCGATTAGGGCAACCTTGAAGTCGATCACGGGGAAGCCAGCCAGCGGGCCGCTGTCCATGACCGAGTTGATGCCTTTTTCAACACCGGGGATGTATTCCTTCGGAACTGCACCACCAACGATGCGGCTTTCGAACGAGTAACCCTCGGCAGGCTCGGTCGGCGAGATGATCATCTTCACTTCAGCGAACTGGCCCGAACCACCCGACTGTTTCTTGTGGGTGTAGGTATGTTCGACTTCGTGACCGATGGTCTCACGATAGGCCACCTGCGGTGCACCGATGTTGGCCTCAACCTTGAACTCACGCTTCAGGCGGTCAACCAGGATGTCCAGGTGAAGTTCGCCCATGCCTTTCATGATGGTCTGACCCGATTCCAGATCAGTTTCCACACGGAAGGACGGGTCTTCGGCGGCCAGACGGGCCAGACCCTGGGACATCTTCTCTTGGTCACCCTTGGTTTTGGGCTCAACCGCGATCTCGATCACCGGATCGGGGAAGGTCATGGTTTCCAGAACCACCGGATCCTTCGCGTCACACAGGGTGTCACCGGTGGTGGTGTCTTTCAGACCCGCCAGCGCGATGATGTCGCCTGCAAACGCTTCTTCGATCTCTTCCCGGTTGTTCGAGTGCATCATCATCATACGACCGATGCGCTCTTTCTTACCTTTGGTCGAGTTCAGGATCGAGTCACCCTTGTTCATGGTGCCCGAGTAGATCCGGGTGAAGGTCAGCGAGCCAACAAAGGGGTCGTTCATGATTTTGAACGCCAGACCCGAGAACGCCATCGCGTCATCGGCACGACGTGCGATGTCACGAACTTCTTCCTCGTCGCCGGGTTTGAAGCCCATGTAATCAACAACGTCCAGCGGGCTGGGTAGATAGTCGATCACAGCGTTGAGCAGAGGCTGAACACCTTTGTTCTTAAACGCAGACCCACCCAGAACCGGAACGAACGCGATGTCCAGAGTACCTTTGCGCAGAAGGGCGCGCAGGGTCGGAACGTCGGGCTCATTGCCTTCCAGGTATTCCATCATCGCGTCGTCGTCCATTTCGACGGCCGCTTCGATCATCTTGCCGCGCCATTCGTCAGCCATGTCTTTTAGGCTGTCGCGGATCGGAGCTTTGATCCAGCTTGCGCCCAGATCTTCACCCTGCCACAGCCACTCTTCCATGGTGACCAGGTCGATCAGACCTTCCAGCTCAGACTCGGCACCGATCGGGATACCAACCGGAACAGCGCGTGCGCCGGTACGGTCTTCGATCATGCGAACGCAGTTGAAGAAGTCTGCGCCGATCTTGTCCATTTTGTTGACGAAAACCATACGCGGAACCTTGTAGCGGTCAGCCTGACGCCACACGGTTTCGGTCTGGGGCTCAACACCAGCGTTTGCGTCTAGAACGCAGACGGCACCGTCGAGAACCGCCAGCGAACGTTCGACTTCGATGGTGAAGTCAACGTGGCCGGGGGTGTCGATGATGTTCAGGCGGTGCTTGGGGGTATCGGCGGTCTGACCGTCCTCGGTGCGCTCCCAGAAAGTGGTGGTCGCAGCCGAAGTGATGGTGATGCCGCGTTCCTGCTCCTGCTCCATCCAGTCCATGGTGGCTGCACCATCGTGCACCTCACCGATGTTGTGGGATTTGCCAGTGTAATACAGGATACGCTCCGAGCAGGTGGTCTTACCTGCGTCGATGTGCGCCATGATACCGAAGTTACGGTACAGTTCGAGAGGATATTCGCGTGACATTTGTCTAAGCCTCTGGGATTACCAACGGTAATGGCTAAAGGCTTTGTTCGCCTCGGCCATCTTGTGGGTGTCTTCGCGTTTCTTGACGGCAGTACCGCGGGACTGAACAGCGTCCAACAGCTCGCCTGCAAGGCGCTCTTCCATGGTGTTTTCGTTGCGGCCACGGGCAGCGGTGATCAGCCAGCGGATGGCCAGTGCTTCGCGGCGCTCGGGGCGGACTTCGACCGGAACCTGATAGGTTGCACCACCAACCCGGCGCGAGCGAACCTCGACCGATGGTTTGATGTTGTCGAGCGCTTCGTGGAACACTTCGACAGGAGCGCGCTTTACCTTGTTCTCAACGCGGTCAAACGCGTTGTAAACGATGCGCTCTGCGACCGACTTCTTGCCGTCGATCATCAGGTTGTTCATGAATTTGGTCAGAACCTTGTCGCCAAATTTGGCGTCAGGCAGGACTTCGCGTTTTTCGGCGGCGTGACGACGTGACATATCAGCCTCTCCTTCTTACTTGGGACGCTTCGCGCCGTATTTCGAACGGCGTTGCTTACGGTCTTTGACGCCCTGAGTATCCAGAACACCGCGCAGGATGTGGTAACGCACACCTGGAAGGTCTTTCACACGGCCGCCACGGATCAGAACAACCGAGTGTTCCTGCAGGTTGTGGCTTTCACCGGGGATGTACGAGATGACCTCAAACCCGTTGGTCAGGCGCACCTTGGCAACCTTACGCATAGCCGAGTTCGGCTTTTTCGGTGTGGTGGTGTAAACACGTGTGCAGACGCCGCGTTTCTGCGGGCACTGCTCCAGGTGCATGGACTTCGAGCGTTTTACTTTGGGCTGCCGCGGCTTGCGGATCAGCTGTTGAATAGTTGGCATTCCGGTTTCTTCCCCGTTTTGCAACACACATGACATGCACGCGGCTGCGTGCGGTTAAATTCGCTGCACTTATGCGTCCACAAGCGCAAAACCCGCGAGCGTTCCCATTCCGAGGTGAACGTCGCGGTTTGTTATCAGAGGGCGCGAACGATAAAAGAGTCCGGGCCTTGACCAGTTCATTACTGAAATCGGTTACGGGGCGGCCCCCGGTACCGAGATGTCGCGCGTAATAGGGGGAGTCGGCCCGAGTGTCAACAGCCATGCAACAAAGGCGTGTGGCACATCAAGATATCAGCCATTTATCAGGATTGGGCTGGGAATTCCACTGTTCGCCTGCATTGCGGCTTATACCTACCGCGTGCATAGTGGGCGCGCCCCGCTATCCATTGGATGATCCATGCAAGTCGTTGGCCTGTGCCGATTTTCATTCCCTGCCCTCGGCGATTTCCAAATCGAACACGACACGGTTGAAGAGCGGCGCCGCCATTTATACCACCCTACCCGTCTGGAAGAGCGGTTTCGCCTGTTTGAATCCCTAACCCTGCCCAGCTTTCGCGCACAGACCGATGAGGATTTCCAGCTTCTGATCGCCGTCGGAGACTGTCTACCTAAAACGGCGCTCGACCGCCTCAAAGATCTAACCACTGACATCAAGCAGGTTCAGATCATCCAAAGAGCAGTCGATCCGGATCAGAAACACCGGCAGGTCATGAAACAAATCCTTCAAAACGCGCGCTCGCATCCAGACCGGCCTTGTCTTCAGTTCCGTCATGACGACGACGACAGCGTCTCCATAGATTTCGTGGAAAAACTCCGAGAAGCAGCAGATGACGGCGCAGGTTTGATCAAGAAAAATCAAGCGATCGGAATAGATTTCAATAACGGGTATCAGGCCAGTTTTAAACCCGCAGGCACACAGGCAGCGCAGGTCTACAAGTCTTTGCTCGGGGTTGGACTGGGCATGCTGGTCTCGGGCGGATGCACCCATACAATCATGAGCTTCACCCACAACCGGATCGGGCGCTTCATGCCGGTGATCAGCTATCCTGATCAACCGATGTGGATCAGGTCGCTGAACAATTCCAACGACTCGCCGCGCGCAGGGAAACAGAAGGCGCAACTTGCTCCGATAACACCGGAGATCGAATCCGAATTTGCCACACGTTTCGCGATAAATCCGCGGTTCGTGCGGTTACATCAGTCCTCCGCCTGACGCGATCGTTCGCGAAACAGTGTGAACATCCCTGCCCCGACGACCAATGCCGCACCCAAAAGGGTAATCGAGTCGGGCCAGTCGCCAAAAACCGCCCATCCAAGCCCGAGTGCCCAAAGCAGACTGGAATAGCGGAATGGCGCAATAAAACCGACCTCACCCACACGCATCACCATGACGCTGAAAAGGTACCCCATCAAAACAAAGACTGCAGCACTGGCCACCATCGCACCTGATGCAGTCGAAACCGGTACCCACCCCTCGAAAATTGACACGATTGCAGCGACAGTGGTGATAGAAAGCGATGTTGCCAACGTCACAACCATGGATGGCACTTCTGCGGACATGCGTCGCGTGATCAGATCACGGGCCGTAACCGATGCAACCGCGATCAGTGCATAAATGGCGTAAATGCTGAAGCCATCGGGGCCGGGCCGAACGATCAACAACATGCCAACAAATCCCATTGCAATCGCGACAATCCTCCGCCACCCGATTTTTTCCTGAAAAAACAACGCAGCCCCCAGGGTCACGGTCAAGGGTAACGCTTGCAACACCGCCGTTACATTGGCCAACGGCATGTGCATTAACGCAGTCAGGAAGAAGAATGTCGCCGACAATTCGGCAAGGCATCGAAACACTACCAACCACTTATCGTGGCGGGAAAAATCCAAATGAAGCGCCCCAAGATGGCGTGCAAGAAAGAACACGAGAATCGTTGCCAACGCCCCTCGTGTGGCGACCAACTGGAACAGCGGCATATCCTGCCCCACCACCTTCACGAGCGTATCGTTGACAGTAAAGGCAGCCATGCTGCCCATCATCAGCAAGGCGCCCCTTAGATTTGGTGTCATTCTGGTTTCGCCCGATCCCACTACAATGTGCCCATTGGCCAATCAGGCAAACCCAATGTCAACTCTGCAATGGATAATCAGCAATCGCAGGTGAGTCAGGAGGGACCTAGAGGCTGACTTTGACCGGTACATTGTTATTTTGAAGTCCGGTCAAACTGAAGAGGTGCACTGTGATTGAGGGCCTGAGCCATATTACATTCATCACCCGAGATCTGGACAAGATGGAAGAGGTACTGACAACAATTCTGGATGCCAAAAAAATCTACGACAGCGGCGATCGGACTTTCTCGCTTTCAAAAGAACGTTTTTTCGATATCGGGGGTGTTTGGGTCGCGATTATGGAGGGCGATCCACTGTCCGAAAAAACCTACAATCACGTCGCGTTCAAGATGGGTGTAGATGAGTATGACGACAGATTGCAACGCATCCGGTCGCTGGGCCTTGAAATCCGGGAGGGTCGATCCCGCGTACCCGGGGAAGGGCAATCAATCTATTTTTATGACTACGACAACCATATGTTTGAACTGCACAGCGGTACGCTGGAGGAACGATTAAAACGGTACGCCGCGGGCTAAATAAAAAAGGCCCCGCAATTTTGCAGGGCCTAATTTGTTTTATGCTGCGGTGCTTATTCACGGCTTTCCGGTGTTTCCACCAGAACGTCCAGCTCATCACCGACCATATCGTCGTCGAATGTCGGAGCGGCCAAAGCAGCGGCCGCTTCGGCCTCTTCCCGGCGGGCTTCGATAACCACGTTGTCACGCGACTGCGCGATGTGGCGCACGGCCTGAGTGGCCCCACCGGTACCGGCGGGGATCAGGCGACCAACGATGACGTTCTCTTTCAGGCCAACCAGCTTGTCTTTCTTGCCTTGAACCGAAGCTTCGGTCAGCACGCGGGTGGTTTCCTGGAACGACGCCGCCGAGATGAACGAACGCGTCTGCAGCGAGGCTTTGGTGATCCCCAAGAGGATCGGCTCGCCCTGCGCCGGACGACCGCCGCGCGAGATGGTTTTCTCGTTGGCTGCGTCGAACTCCTGCTTGTCGACATGCTCGCCTTTTAGCAGGGTGGTGTCGCCTGAATCCAGGATCTCCCACTTCTGCAGCATCTGGCGCACGATGACTTCGATGTGCTTGTCGTTGATCTTCACGCCCTGCAGACGATAAACGTCCTGCACTTCGTCGATCATGTAATCCGCCAGCGCTTCGACGCCCATAATGGACAGGATGTCATGCGGAGCCGGGTTACCGTCCATCAGGTATTCACCCTTCTGGATGAAGTCCCCTTCGGCGACCGGGATGTGCTTGCCCTTGGGCACCATGTACTCGATGGTCTCCATGGACTCGTCAGCCGGTTCGATGCTGATGCGGCGCTTGTTCTTATAGTCGCGGCCAAAGCGCACGTAACCATCGGCTTCTGCGATGATCGCGTGATCTTTCGGACGGCGGGCTTCGAACAGTTCGGCCACACGCGGCAGACCACCGGTGATGTCCTTGGTCTTAGCACCTTCACGCGGGATACGCGCGACAACGTCACCGGCTTCGATCTGCTGACCATCTTCGACCGACAGGATCGCATCCACCGACATCGGATAGTGAACCGGGTTGCCCGCATCGTTGCGGACCGGCTCGCCATCTTCGCCGACCAGAATGATCTCGGGCTTGAGGTCGCTACCTTTGGGGGCAGCGCGCCAATCGATCACGATCTTCTGGGTCATACCAGTTGCATCGTCGGTCTCATCGCGGACAGCGATGCCCGAAACAAGGTCAACGTACTTCGCAGTACCGGCTTTCTCGGCGATGATCGGCAGGGTGTAGGGATCCCATTCGAACAGCTTGTCGCCACGGGCCACCTTGGTGCCGTCCTTGACAAACAGCTTGGAACCGTAGCCCAGCTTGTGGCTGGCACGCTCTTCGCCGTGTTCGTCGCTGATCACCAGCTTCATGTTCCGGCCCATAACGAGGCTTTCGCCTGCGGCATTGACCAGAATCTGCGGGTTCTCGAAGGAAACGACACCTTCCTGGCTGGCTTCCTGGAACGACTGCTGACCACCTTGCGCAACACCACCGATGTGGAAGGTCCGCATGGTAAGCTGTGTACCGGGTTCACCGATGGACTGCGCGGCGATGATGCCGACAGCCTCACCTGTGTTCACCATGGTACCGCGTGCAAGGTCACGACCGTAGCAGGTGGCGCAGACGCCTTCCTCGGACTCACAGGTCAGAGGCGAGCGGATACGCATCGAAGCAACACCGGCTTCGTCAATGGTGTCCGCCATGCGTTCGTCGATCAACTGACCTGCAGCGACCAGAACCTCGTCCGTACCCGGACGCAGAACGTCATCGGCAGAGACACGGCCCAGCACGCGTTCGG
Organism: Ruegeria sp. YTSA064; assembly: GCF_059610325.1. Lineage (NCBI taxonomy): Bacteria > Pseudomonadati > Pseudomonadota > Alphaproteobacteria > Rhodobacterales > Roseobacteraceae > Ruegeria > Ruegeria sp. YTSA064. The sequence goes on along the minus strand of NZ_JBXWNK010000003.1, from coordinate 8,868 downwards.
CCAGCGAGGCAACAACCTCGCCGTCGTTCACGGCGGCTTCGGCAGTGATCGCACGCTCGGTACCACAGTCGATCTCACGAACGATGCAGTCCTGAGCGACATCCACCAGACGACGGGTCAGGTAACCCGAGTTCGCTGTCTTCAGAGCGGTATCCGACAGACCCTTACGGGCACCGTGGGTCGAGTTGAAGTACTCGAGAACGGTCAGACCTTCCTTAAAGTTCGAGATGATCGGTGTCTCGATGATGTCACCGTTCGGCTTGGCCATCAGGCCGCGCATACCGCCCAGCTGTTTCATCTGAGTAACCGAGCCACGCGCACCGGAGTGGGCCATCATGTAGACCGAGTTCGGTTCCTGATCCGACCCGTCTTCGGCTTTGGCAACGTCCGAGATGGTGCTCATCATCGCCTCGGTGACGCGGTCGTTACACTTCGACCAGGCATCGACAACTTTGTTGTACTTTTCGCCCTGAGTGATCAGGCCGTCCATGTACTGCTGTTCAAAGTCCTTCACCTGACCGCGAGTGTCATCAACGATGCCCCACTTGTCATCGGGGATGACCATGTCGTCCTTACCGAACGAGATGCCCGCCTTGAACGCTTCTTTGAAGCCCATCGACATGATCTGGTCACAGAAGATAACCGACTCTTTCTGACCGCAATACCGGTAGACGGTGTCGATCACCTGCTGCACTTCTTTCTTCCGCAGCAGACGGTTGACCAGTTCGAACGGTGCCTTGTTGTTCATCGGCAGCAACGCACCCAGACGCAGACGGCCCGGAGTGGTTTCGAAACGCTTCTGAACTTCGTTGCCTTCGTCGTCGATCTGCGTGATCCGCGCGGTGATCTTGGTGTGCAGATGCACTTCACCCGCGTCCAGCGCGTGCTGAACTTCTTCGATCGAGCCAAAGACCTTGCCTTCGCCCGGCATGCCTTCGCGTTCCAGGGTCACGTAGTAGAGACCCAAGATCATATCCTGCGACGGAACGATGATCGGCGCGCCGTTTGCAGGCGACAGAACGTTGTTCGTCGACATCATCAGAACACGCGCTTCTAGCTGCGCCTCAAGGCTCAGCGGCACGTGAACGGCCATCTGGTCACCGTCAAAGTCGGCGTTAAAGGCCGAACAGACCAGCGGGTGCAGCTGGATCGCTTTCCCTTCGATGAGAACCGGCTCGAACGCCTGAATGCCAAGACGGTGCAGCGTCGGTGCACGGTTCAGCATGACAGGGTGTTCGCGGATCACCTCGTCGAGGATATCCCACACTTCGGGACGCTCTTTCTCGACCAGTTTCTTCGCCTGTTTCACGGTCGAAGACAGACCCTTGGCTTCAAGGCGCGAGTAGATGAACGGCTTGAACAGCTCCAGCGCCATCTTCTTGGGCAGACCACACTGGTGCAGCTTCAGCTCGGGGCCGGTCACAATGACCGAACGGCCCGAGAAGTCGACGCGCTTACCCAGAAGGTTCTGACGGAAGCGACCCTGCTTACCTTTCAGCATGTCCGACAGCGATTTCAGCGGACGCTTGTTGGCGCCGGTGATCACGCGGCCACGGCGGCCGTTGTCGAACAGAGCGTCAACGGATTCCTGCAGCATCCGCTTTTCGTTGCGGACGATGATGTCAGGTGCGCGCAGTTCGATCAGACGCTTCAGACGGTTGTTCCGGTTGATGACGCGGCGATACAGATCGTTCAGATCCGAAGTCGCGAAACGGCCACCATCCAGCGGAACCAGCGGGCGCAGTTCCGGCGGAATGACCGGAATCACGGTCATAACCATCCACTCAGGCCGGTTGCCCGACTCGAGGAAGGATTCAACGACCTTCAGACGCTTGATGATCTTCTTGGGCTTCAGCTCGCCGGTGGCTTCGGCCAGATCAGCGCGCAGCTGCTCGGCTTCGGCTTCCAGATCGATCTGGGCCAGCATCTCACGGATGGCTTCGGCACCGATATTCGCGGTGAACGCGTCCATGCCATAGGCATCCTGCGCGTCCATGTACTCTTCTTCGGTCAGCATCTGGCCATAGGTCAGGTCAGTCAGACCGGGCTCGATGACGACATAGTTTTCAAAGTACAGAACGCGTTCCAGATCGCGCAGCGTCATGTCCAGCATCAGACCGATGCGGGACGGCAGCGATTTCAGGAACCAGATATGCGCAACGGGCGCGGCCAGTTCGATGTGGCCCATACGCTCGCGGCGGACTTTCTGCAGGGTGACTTCCACACCGCATTTCTCGCAGACAACACCGCGATACTTCATCCGCTTATATTTGCCGCACAGACATTCGTAATCTTTGATCGGGCCAAAGATACGCGCGCAGAACAGACCGTCACGTTCGGGCTTGAACGTCCGGTAGTTGATGGTTTCGGGTTTCTTGATCTCGCCATAGGACCAAGACAGGATCCGCTCGGGGCTGGCCAGCGAGACCTTGATCTCGTCGAAAACCTTCGGGGGCGTCAGCGGGTTGAACGGGTTGTTGGTGATTTCCTGGTTCATTTGTTACCTCAAATCTTGCGGAAGGGGGGAGAGGGTAGCGGAAACTTCAAAAGTTTCCGCCCAAGAATTTTTTCAAAATTCTTATTCCTCAACCTCCGCATCCAGGAGTTCCATATTCAGGCCGAGGCCACGGACTTCTTTAACCAGAACGTTGAACGATTCCGGTACGCCCGCTTCAAAGTTATCCTCGCCCTTGACGATCGACTCATAGACCTTGGTCCGGCCGGCGACGTCATCCGATTTCACGGTGAGCATCTCCTGCAGGGTGTAGGCGGCGCCGTAAGCTTCCAGTGCCCAGACCTCCATCTCACCAAAGCGCTGACCACCGAACTGTGCCTTACCACCCAGCGGCTGCTGGGTAACCAGGCTGTACGGCCCGGTCGAACGCGCGTGGATCTTATCATCCACCAGGTGGTGCAGTTTCAGCAGGTACTTGATGCCCACGGTTACCGGACGCGCGAATTGCTCACCGGTACGACCGTCAAACAGGACCGACTGACCGCTTTCCGAGAAGCCCGCACGCACCAGCGCGTCGTTGACGTCTGCTTCTTTGGCACCGTCAAAGACCGGGGTCGCGATCGGAACACCGCGGGTCACGTTGCCCGCCGCCTCGATCAGGTGACCCTCGTCCATGTCGGCAATGCCTTCTTCATAGACATTCTCCCCATAGGCCAGCTTCATCGCTTCGCGCACCGGGGTCAGATCGCCGGAGCGGCGGTATTCACCCAGTGCCTCGTCGATGTTCAGCCCCAGACCGCGCGCGGCCCAACCCATGTGGGTTTCAAGGATCTGACCAACGTTCATACGCGAAGGCACGCCCAGCGGGTTCAGACAGAAGTCAACCGGCGTACCATCGGCCAGGAACGGCATGTCTTCCATCGGAACAACCTTGGAGATCACACCTTTGTTCCCGTGACGACCGGCCATCTTGTCGCCCGGCTGCAGCTTACGCTTAACGGCGATGAAGACTTTGACCATCTTCATCACACCCGGCGGCAGGTCGTCGCCACGGCGAACCTTCTCGACCTTGTCTTCGAAACGGGCGTCCAGAGCACGCTTGAGCACTTCGTACTGCTCGTTCAGCGCTTCGACGATCTGTGCGTCCTTCTCGTCTTCCAGCGCCAGTTGCCACCACTGACCACGGGTCAGGGTTTCCAGCAACTCTTCGGTGATCACCGACCCTGCCTTGACGCCTTTCGGGCCTTTGACAGCAGTTTTACCCAGGATCAGGCCTTGCAGACGCGCATAGATGTTACGGTCCAGGATCGCCAGCTCGTCGTCCCGGTCACGGGCCAGACGTTCGACTTCTTCACGCTCGATCTGCAGCGCACGCTCGTCTTTCTCGACGCCGTGACGGTTGAAGACACGGACTTCGACGACCGTACCGTAATCACCCGGCTTCACGCGCAGCGAGGTGTCGCGCACGTCAGATGCTTTTTCACCAAAGATGGCGCGCAGCAGCTTTTCTTCCGGGGTCATCGGGCTTTCGCCCTTCGGAGTGATCTTGCCGACCAGAATATCGCCCGGCTCAACATCCGCTCCGATGTAAACGATGCCCGCCTCGTCGAGGTTACGCAGCGCTTCTTCACCGACGTTCGGAATATCGCGGGTGATCTCTTCCGGACCCAGCTTGGTGTCACGGGCGGCGACTTCAAATTCCTCGATATGGACCGAGGTAAAGACGTCATCACGCGCGATACGCTCCGAGATCAGGATCGAGTCTTCGTAGTTGTAACCGTTCCAAGGCATGAACGCGACGACCACGTTCTTACCCAGGGCTAGTTCACCGATATCGGTGGACGGACCATCGGCAATCACTTCACCTTTGCCGACCGTGTCGCCTACTTTCACCAGCGGACGCTGGTTGATGCAGGTGTTCTGGTTCGAACGCTGGAACTTGCGCAAACGATAGATGTCAACGCCAGCGTCGCCCAGCTCCAGATCTTCGGTGGCACGGATAACGATACGCTGGGCATCGACCTGGTCGATGATACCGGCACGTTTCGCCTGGATCGCAGCGCCCGAGTCGATCGCAACCTTTTCCTCGATCCCGGTACCGACCAACGGCGCCTCGGCCCGCAGCAGCGGAACCGCCTGACGTTGCATGTTCGAGCCCATCAGAGCGCGGTTGGCGTCGTCATTTTCAAGGAACGGGATCAGCGATGCGGCAACCGAAACCAACTGTTTCGGCGACACGTCGATCAAGTCCACATTCTCGCGCGGGGCAAGCGTGTAGTCACCGGCCTGACGGGTCGACACCAGATCGTTGATAAACTTGCCATCGGCATCCAGCGTCGCGTTCGCCTGCGCCACGGTGTGACGCATTTCCTCGGTGGCGGACATGTAGTGAACCTCATCGGTCACCTCGGCGTCTTTGACGACGCGGTACGGTGTTTCGATGAAGCCATACTTGTTCACGCGGGCAAAGGTGGCCAGCGAGTTGATCAGACCGATGTTCGGACCTTCCGGCGTTTCAATCGGGCACATCCGGCCATAGTGGGTCGGGTGTACGTCGCGCACCTCAAAGCCCGCACGCTCACGCGTCAGACCACCGGGGCCAAGCGCCGAGAGACGGCGTTTGTGGGTGACTTCCGACAGCGGGTTGGTCTGGTCCATGAACTGCGACAGCTGCGACGAGCCAAAGAATTCGCGAACAGCGGCGGCGGCCGGCTTCGCGTTGATCAGATCCTGAGGCATGACGGTGTCGATCTCGACAGACGACATACGCTCTTTGATCGCGCGCTCCATGCGCAGCAGACCGACGCGGTACTGGTTTTCCATCAGTTCACCGACCGAACGCACACGACGGTTGCCGAGGTGGTCGATATCGTCCACGTCGCCTTTGCCATCGCGCAGCTCAACCAGCGCCTTAATGCAAGCCACGATGTCTTCGCGGCGCAGGGTGCGCAGGGTGTCAGGCGCGTCCAGTGCCAGACGCATGTTCATCTTCACGCGACCAACGGCGGACAGGTCATAACGCTCGCTGTCGAAGAACAGGGTGTCGAACAGGGCCGAGGCCGCTTCGACGGTGGGCGGCTCGCCCGGGCGCATGACGCGGTAGATGTCCATCAGCGCGCTTTCACGGTTCAGGTTCTTGTCCTGAGCCATGGTGTTGCGCATGTAGGGGCCTACGTTGACGTTGTCGATGTCCAGAACCGGGATGTCGGTGATACCCGCATCCATCAGGTCCTTGACGGTGCCGCCGATCAGGTCGCCGTCCTTGTCGTACTCCAGCGTCAGCTCATCACCGGCTTCGACATAGATCGCGCCGTTTTCTTCGTTGATGATGTCCTTGGCGACGTACTTTCCGACGATGTTATCGAAGGGAACCAACAGGTCGGTGACGGCACCTTCGTCGATCAGTTTCTTCACCGCGCGCGGTGTAACCTTCTTGCCCGCCTCGGCAATCACTTCACCGGATTTCGCGTCGACCAGATCATATGTCGGACGAGTACCGCGCACACGTTCAGGGAAGAACGGCGTGACCCAACCCTTCTTCTTATCCAGCTTGTAGGACACGGTGTTGTAATACGCGTCCATGATCGCTTCCTGATCCAGACCCAGCGCATAGAGCAGGGTCGTCACAGGCAGTTTGCGGCGACGGTCGATACGGGCGAACACGATGTCCTTGGCGTCGAACTCAAAGTCCAGCCAGCTGCCGCGATACGGGATGATGCGGCAGGCAAACAGCAGCTTGCCCGAGGAATGAGTCTTGCCCTTGTCGTGGTCGAAGAACACACCAGGGGAGCGGTGCATCTGGGACACGATCACACGCTCGGTGCCGTTCACAATGAACGTCCCGTTCGGTGTCATCAGGGGCATATCGCCCATGAATACGTCCTGTTCTTTGATGTCTTTGACCGATTTGGCGCCGGTGTCCTCATCGACATCAAACACGATCAGACGCAGGGTGACCTTCAGCGGCGCGCTGTAGGTCATATCGCGCTGCATGCACTCTTCGACGTCGTATTTGGGTTTTTCCAGATCGTATTTCACGAACTCCAGAACGGAGGTTTCGTTGAAATCCTTGATCGGGAAAACCGACTGGAACACACCTTTGATGCCTTCGCCGTCTGTGGGCTGTTCTGCATCGCCGGAGCGCAGGAAAAGGTCATAAGAAGATTTCTGGACCTCAATGAGGTTCGGCATCTCCAGCACTTCGCGGATTTTGCCGTAATATTTACGAAGACGTTTCTGGCCAAGGAACGTTTGAGCCATGTCAGATGTCACCTTTCGATGTTCTCAGCGGGCAAAGACACCGTCGGGCCCCGGCATCTTGCACATTCGAGACGACACGTCCGGATCAATTCGTGGCCACCGTCCCGAAGGTGGCCTCCCGATCCGAAAACCGTGTCTTAGAAAACGCCCCAGATAATGAGGCCCTTTCTAAGACAGGTTCGGCTGGACCCGGATTTCTCCGGGCCCAGCCAAAATTTGCGGCGCATCAGCGATGCACCTGTTGGTTGGCTTAGGCCAGCTCGACTTCGGCGCCAGCTGCTTCCAGCTTGCCTTTGACTTCTTCGGCTTCGTCTTTCGACACGCCTTCTTTGATCTTGCCGCCAGCTTCGACCAGTTCTTTGGCTTCTTTCAGGCCCAGACCGGTGATGCCGCGAACTTCTTTGATCACGTTGATTTTCGAAGCGCCGGCGTTCTTCAGAACGACGTCGAATTCGGTTTTTTCTTCCTCAGCTGCGCCACCGGCGTCGCCACCAGCTGCGACCATTACGGCACCACCAGCTGCGGGCTCGATGCCGTATTCGTCTTTGAGGATGGTTTTCAGTTCTTGTGCTTCCAGCAGGGTCAGACCCACGATGCTTTCTGCGAGTGCTTTCAGATCAGCCATTGTATTAGCTCTTTCCGTTTTACAGTGTGTGTTCCAACGTCAGGGGTATTCCCCTACGCAGATCATTCAGTGCCAACCGCTTACGCAGCTTCCGCCTTCTCTTCGATGGTGGAAAGGATGCTTGCGATGTTGCTTGCAGGTGCGCCAATCGCGCCGGCGATGTTCGAAGCAGGTGCGCCAATGCAGCCAACGATCGAAGCAATAAGCTCTTCACGAGACGGCATTTTCGAAACTGTTTCGACGCCTTTGCGGTCCAGAGCGTTCTCGCCCATAGCACCGCCGAGGATCTCAAAATTCTTGTTATCCTTGGCGAAGTCCTCGGCCACCTTGGCTGCTGCCACAGGGTCCTCGGAATAGGTCAGAACGGTCATCCCTGTCAGCAGGTCGGCCATGCTTTCACACGGCTTACCCTCAAGGGCGATTTTGGCGAGCCTGTTCTTGGCAACACGCACGGCACCACCCGCGTCACGAGCACGTGCGCGAAGGTCCTGCATCTCGGCAACTGTCAGACCGGCGTAGTGCGAAACCACTACGACGCCAGAGCTTTCGAAGATTTGGCCGAGTTCCTCGACCACTTTCTCTTTCTGGGCTCTATCCACAGTTCTCTCCAAGTTAGGGGCGATATCTCACCCCGGCTCATATTTGCCGCAGCTTACGCTCCGGCGTTCAGGTCCGTTGTTACGGGATGGGCCAAAACTCGCCCGAGGATCGTGACCCTCAGAATTCTTTGGTCTTACCCGTCTCAGGCAGGGAATTAAGGGGCCGCATGGCACCACCCACCGTCTTGGACGAAACAAAATAAAGCGCACGACGAATCGCACGCTTTATTCCGCAAGTCTACTTAGGACAGATAGGCCGGGTTTCCAAGAGGTAAATTGCACCTATGGGTGCGTTTCGAACGTTCAGAAATAAGCATACTTTCGGTGCAACTCTCATACACGGTAGATAACGAGGACAGCCAAAGCGACTACGAGAGAAAGACCTTTGAACCTTTGTAGTAACGGGTTGCTATGCTCCACCTTTTTTCTGCCCACCAAACACAAGCTCAAAGCGATTGCGACGTTTGTAGCGCCTATTATCACTTCGAATTGGTGTATTGCACGCTTTCCAGTGCTGAATGCAGCCGAGATCCCTTTTGTCTTTTTGGTCTCCACCAAATCTGTTCGTAACTGCTGGACAAGTGAACGTTATCATTGACGCCTGTGCACTGATCAGAAACCTGCCGATACCAAACTACTACTTTGAAACTGTGGCTAGATAGCCTCTGACGAAAACTTGTAACACGGGGTCCGGTCTGGGTGTGTTGGAGGCGGCGTAGTTGTCAGATCGAACTGCCAGGAGGCAGCACATACACAAAGCTGCGCGCAGCTTGTCATTGTCGGGAACGCACTCCAATTCAGTCCGCACCATAGGGGCAGATGCAACGCTTACATTTGCCCCACTGAGCATCTGGTTATGAGCCTGACGAGGTGAAGACGTTAATCAATTGATCCAGTGGATCAATTGTAGTCTGAACGGGCTGTACTTA